>NZ_BAAASJ010000036.1:0-205655 GCF_039532825.1 Streptomyces vastus | reverse complement strand
CTCCGGTGCGACGGTCCGGTTCAGCCGGTTCGGGTCGTCCACGGGCTTGTGGTGGGGCTGGGGCAGGCCGAGCTTGACGGTCAGGCCGTCCGGGGACGGGGTGCCGTAGAATCAGGGTGAGTGCCGTGACCGTGTCCCGTACGCCGGGCGTCTTGGCGGTATCCTCCCAGATGCCCCGTATGCGTTCCAGCGAGGCCGCCTCCAGGCGCACCATGATGTCGAAGTCGCCGCTGAGGATCTCGCAGATGACGACCTCGGGGATGCGTTTGAGTGCGGCCAGGACGTCGCCGCCGCGCATGCGGTCCTGGCGGTAGACGAGTACGAGCGCGGAGACGACATCGCTGGTGTCGTCGCCGGCGCGGACGATGGTGTAGCCGGCGATGTGTCCCTCGCGCTCCAGCCGTTCGATGCGCTGGCGCACCGCGTTGCGGGACAGCAGCACCTTGCTGGCCAGTTCGGAGTGTGAGATGCGGGCGTTGCGGGTCAGCTCGGCGATGATCTTCTCGTCGATGGCGTCCACAGGGGACCGTCTCCTTCGCGAATCGGGCGAGGTTGCACACCCCCACGGCACGCGGATCGCAGGCGTGCCACAGACCGTGATGCGGCGCGGCGGCTACACCCGCCCAAACCCTGCTATTCCACGAGGGGACAGCCTGCGGTCGTTCCGGCTCGGCGGAGAGCCGGTGCTTGGGAAGGCTGTCTCTCGCATCTGTCCAACTTTCGGGATCTCGGCTCACTTCGGCAGGATCACCCGAGAGCCGCGTGCCGGAAAATGGAATTACATGCCAGAATGTGGCACACATGATGGCGGTGGCCCGGAGGGCAGTCAAGAGGGTCTCGGGCGGAACTCATCCCACCGGAGCCCGATGCCAGCAGGCCGAGACCGCGTCCTGGGCGAGCAGGACCTTGGCAAATCATGTTCAGTTGCGGCGAGTTCGACTGGGCCGTCGGCGAAGGCGTGTCCATCGATCAGCCCGAGAACGCCTCCGCGAACGCGCCCGAACGCTGCTTGATCCCGCTGCAGTCGGTCTGCGCGACGTTCGCCTTCGCCTTGCCGCGCGCGCACTGCCGGTCACGGGCCGCCGCCCACATCGACACCCAGGCGATGTCCTTCTCCTCGGCGAACGACCGGACTTGGGCCGCGTCGGGCAACGTGAACGTCTCGTTGTCGACGTCGTTGACGCCGATCATCGAGGTGAGCGCGAGGCCGTTCCAGGCGTCCTCGGACGAGAGGCCGAAGATTTTCTTCAGCTGGCCGTGGGTCGCCTTGGCCGCCTTGATCGCGTACGTGCCCATGTCGCCGTCGTACGAACTCCCGTAGTTCATGGTCATGATGTTGACCGCGGAGACCTGTACGTCACTGTCGTTGGCGGACTTCAACACGGCCCGGCTGTCCTTGTTGAGGCCGTGTGGCATCACCGGCAGCGTGAAGGACACCCGGACTTCGGGGCGCTGCCTCTGGAGCAGGGCGATGGCCTTGGAGCGCACGGCCACCGACTTGGAGTCGCCCAACGGGTCGCCCTCGATGTCGAAGTCGGCCTCCGTCGCACCGGCGGCGTCGAGCGCGGTCGCATAGGCGTCGGCCAGCTTGGAGGCGTTCTTGCAGGTCGTCGCGAGCTCCTTGCCGGAGGCTCCGCCGAAGGAGACCCGCACGCTGCTGCCGGACGACTTCAGCGCCGAGATCCTGGACTTCACCGCCGGCTGGTCGATGGCCTTCGCACCCCACGTCGGCGTGCAGCCGCCCCGGCCCGCGATCACGAAGGCCAGGTTGAAGGCCGACGCGGAGCCCGCCGATTCGTTGCCGGAGGCCGCGGTGGCGCTGACGTACGGGACGAACGCGGGACTCGGTAAGGGCCTCTCCGGCGGTGACTGTGACGGCGTATCCGGCGAGGTCTCCGTGGAGGGGACCGGCGTTCTCGGAAGTGTGGGGGCCGCCTGCGAGGGGGACGGGTCCGAGGAGCACCCGGTACAGGTCAGCGCCGTCGCGAAGACAAGCCCGGCAGCCGGTTTAAGGAGACTCCTCATTGCACATCCACCTCTCTTGTGACGTACGTCGGGGATCTCTCGTGACGTACGTCGAGGAACGGGCAACGTCTCAAAAGCGGCCGGTCTTCGACCCACGCCCTGCCCGGCAGGCCGGGCGTCCCAGCTCTGCTCCCGGCTGCCACAATGGGCCCGTGACCCGCGCTTCCCTGAACAAGCAGCCGCACGAAGTCGCCTCGATGTTCGACGACGTGGCGGAACGGTACGACCTCACGAACGACGTGCTCTCGCTCGGCCAGGACCGGCGGTGGCGCAAGGAGGTCGCGAAGGCGGTGGACGCGCGGCCCGCGCAGAAGGTGCTGGACCTGGCGGCGGGTACGGCCACCTCGTCCCTGCCCTTTGTACGGACCGGGGCGTACGTCGTGCCGTGCGACTTCTCGCTCGGGATGCTCCAGGTCGGCAAGAAGCGCCACCCCTGGCTGCCGCTGACGGCGGGCGACGCGACGAGGCTGCCCTTCAAGGACGACACCTTCGACGCGGTGACGATCTCCTTCGGCCTGCGGAACGTACAGGACACGGACGCGGCCCTGCGCGAGCTGTACCGGGTGACCAGGCCGGGCGGGCGCGTGGTGATCTGCGAGTTCTCGCACCCCACTTGGGCGCCCTTCCGCACCGTGTACACGGAGTACCTGATGCGAGCGCTGCCGCCGGTCGCGAGGGCGGTGTCCTCCAACCCCGACGCGTACGTCTATCTCGCCGAGTCCATCCGCGCCTGGCCCGACCAGCCCGCACTGGCCGAGCGTCTGCGCAAGGCCGGCTGGTCGAAGGTGGCTTGGCGCGATCTCACGGGCGGGATCGTGGCGTTGCACCGGGGCTTCAAGCAGAGCTGAGCAGTCGAAGTCCGGTGCGGCCCCGCGCCCCATAGGGGCGCGGGGCTGTATCAATATGCGGCTCCGCCCCGCGGGCGCGACAAGCCACGACGGACTCGCAGTTTCGAAACCGCCTTGCCCAGTGGAGCGCATGTCACCGCAAGACCTCGAACGGGTCACCCGGTTCATCGAGTTCGCGGTACAAGCCCCCTGTCGGCGGGTGAGGGAGCCGCGGCTCCCGAACCCCCGCTCCGCCGCCGCCCTCTCCTTCACCGAAGTCGAACCACACGGTGACGACGGCACCGGGTGGCACCTCGGTGCCGGGCAGCGGGTACTGGCGTACGACGTAGTCGACGACGGTCAGATGGAAGTCGGGCCGGTCGGGCGCGGCGAGCATCACGCCACGTGCCTCGGCCGTCTCGCGCGCGTCCACGGCCATCAGGCCGACGAACCGCGGTACACGCACATCGGGTGGTTTGCGCACAGACGTCACCCCCAGCGGTACCGGAAGAGTAAGCCCTGCCGCGCGCTGCCGGAAGCCGGGCGCCGCCCGTAAGGCGTCCCCCGGCCCCGGAGGCCGGCCTGGTAGGCGTCACCCATCTCGGCGGCCGCCCCGGAAGCCGTCACCGGTCTCAGAGGTCGAGTCGGCAGCAGGGGACCGTCTCAGAGGTCCAGTCGGTAGCAGTGGCCCGTCTGCTGCGAGGCCGGCGAGGTGAACCTCTCGACCAGGGTCATACCCAGGCGTCTGGTCACCGCGATGGAGCGTTCGTTGCGGGAGTTGACCATCGCCACCACGCTGGGGACGTCTGCCGCCCGCAGCCGGTCGATCGTGTTCCACGCGGCAGCGGTGACGTATCCCTTGCCCCAGTACGCCCGCCCGAGCCGCCACCCGATCTCGATCTCGCCCTTCGGACCCCAGTCGTGCGGCCACGGCTGGGCGCCCGTGAAGCCGATGACGTCGTCCTTCTCGTCGAGCATGGTCCAGAAGCAGAAGCCGTACTCGGCGTCGTGCCGGCGCTGCCGCGCGGTCAGCTCCTCGTAGACGGACAGCTCGGCCGGCTTTCCGCCGTGGAACTCCATCACGTCCGGGTCGTCGAAGATCCGGTGCCAGGCGAAGGCGTCCTCGTCGGTGGGGACGCGCAGTCGTACCACGGGGGAAGGTCGGTTCATGGAGTGGCCCTTCAGCAGGGTGATCAGTACCGCTGAATAGACTGCCCATGTCCAGTGCCCGTCGGCACGTTGATTTCGAGTCTTGGGGAGACCCCACCGTGACCGAGCCCCAGCCCCTCTCCGAACACACCGCCGATGTGATCGTCGTCGGGGCCGGGCCAGCCGGTTCCACCACCGCGTACTACCTTGCGAAGGCCGGACTCGACGTCCTGCTCCTGGAGAAGACCGCGTTTCCGCGGGAAAAGGTCTGCGGCGACGGGCTGACGCCCCGCGCGACCAAGCAGCTCGTCTCGATGGGCATCGACATCTCCGAGGAGGCGGGCTGGCTCCGGAACAAGGGGCTTCGCATCATCGGCGGCGGTGTCCGCCTCCAACTGGACTGGCCGGATCTCGCCGCCTACCCCGACTACGGGCTCGTACGAAAGCGGGACGACTTCGACGAGCAACTGGCGCGGCAGGCGCAGAAGGCGGGCGCCCGGCTGTACGAGCGCTGCAATGTGGGCGCCCCGATCGTCGACGACCGCACCGGCCGCGTCACCGGCGTGCACGCGAAGCTCGGCGACGCCGACTCGAAGGAGAAGCGCGCGGTCACCTTTCACGCCCCGCTGGTCGTCGCGGCCGACGGCAACTCGACCCGGCTGTCCCTCGCCATGGGCCTGCACCGGCGCGACGACCGGCCGATGGGCGTCGCGGTGCGCACGTATTTCACGTCCCCGCGCCACGAGGACGACTATCTGGAGTCCTGGCTGGAGCTGTGGGACCGGCGCGGCCCGGGCGAGGACCGGCTGCTGCCCGGTTACGGCTGGATCTTCGGCATGGGCGACGGCACCTCGAACGTCGGCCTGGGCGTCCTCAACACCTCTTCCTCCTTCAAGGAACTGGACTGGCGCGAGGTGCTGAAGGCCTGGTGCGCGTCGATGCCGGAGGAGTGGGGCTACACCCCGGACAACATGACGATCCCGATCCGCGGCGCCGCCCTCCCCATGGCCTTCAACCGCCAACCGCACTACACGAAGGGCCTGTTGCTCGTCGGCGACGCGGGCGGCATGGTGAACCCCTTCAACGGCGAGGGCATCGCGTACGCCATGGAGTCCGGCCAGATCGCCGCCGACGTCATCGTCCAGGCGCACGCCCGCGCGACGCCCGCCCAGCGCGAACTCGCCCTCCAGCGCTACCCGAAGGTCCTCAAGGACACCTACGGCGGTTACTACAACCTCGGGCGCGCCTTCGTGAAGCTCATCGGCAACCCGAAGGTCATGAAGATCGCGACGCAGCGCGGACTCACGCACCCCGTGCTGATGAAGTTCACGCTGAAGATGCTCGCCAACCTGACCGACCCGACGGGCGGCGACGCGATGGACCGCATCATCAACGGGCTGAGCAAGGTGGCGCCCAAGGCGTGACGCCCACGCGCGATGAGGGCCGCTTCCCCCAGTGGGGAAGCGGCCCTTCACGTTGCGCGACCGGGGTGACCGGAGGCGGACGCCCCGGTCCGGTCAGAGTCAGAGCACGCGCACCGCGCCGCTCGCCGGGTAGCCCGACAGCTCCTGGATGACGACGCCCTTGCCGGGGTTCGCGGCGTCCAGGTACTTGCCGTCTCCGATGTAGACACCCGTGTGGTACGCGGAGCCCTTACCGCCCCAGTACAGGATGTCGCCGACCTGAATGTCGGACAGCGGGACGTCGGTCCCGACCGTCGACTGGTCCTGCGAGACGCGCGGCAGGTCCACGCCGACCTGCTTGAACGCGGCCTGGACCAGGCTGGAGCAGTCCCATGCGTTGGGGCCGGTGGCGCCCAGGACGTAGGCGTCGCCGACCTGCGCCTTGAGGAAGTTGATGACCGTACCGACGCTGCCGCTCGCCGGTGCGGGGACATCGGTGTCCGTGCTCGGGGCGGAGGCGGTCAGGGTGGTCCGCTCGGCGGCCCGCGAGGCGGCGGCCTTGCGCTCGGCCTCGGCCTTCTTCTTGGCCTCCGCCTTCTTCTTCGCCTGGGCGAGGTCGGCCTTGGCCTGCTTGGCGGCCTTGGCGGCGGCCGCGTCACGCTCGGCCAGCAGCTCGTAGTCGGCCGCGGCCTGCTGGGTGGCGGCCGCGGACTCGGCCACGGTCGCGGAGAGGTCGGCCGTGAGCGTGGGCAGTTCGATCGTCTGGGTCACGGGCTCGGCCGCGTTCGCCGATCCGGCCGCAGCGCCCACTGCCAGGGTGCTGAGGACGCCACCGGCAACTCCGGCGCGCGCGAGCTTCGAACTGCTGCGAGGCCGGGGTTTCCGGTGGCTGGGTATGTGAGCGGTGTGGGACATGAGTCCAACCGGTATCAGGGGCTCCTCCATATCTTCAAGAAACGTGTGGTGCGCCACAGTTGTTCAATGGGCGGCCCAAATTCAGGAAGTGGCGATCCTTATTGACGCCGTACCGGGCAAAGTGGACACCGTCCAACCGGCCTCTGAGCAAGGTCTTTTCGCATTACGTCCGAATTGCCCGCCGCCTACCATTCGTTGAGACCGATGGCCAAGCCCCGCTTGTGTACCGGGGCTTTGGATGTGACGCAGGTCACGGAACGGTCACCTCGGCGGATACGTCTCGCCCTCTGTGTCTCGGTCGGGTCTCAAGTTCGTGTTCCGCTCGTGAACGGATGCACGCTCTCGTGTCCGTCCACACCGGTGCGCCAACTCCCCCCGAAGTGTGAATGAGTTCCTCTACCAAGCGCTGACGTCCAGTACCAATTTGCTTGCGGTGGCTGCCTCTTGGTATTGGGCCGCGCTGCCGGACCTGCGGTAACGAGCGAAATTGTCACTTCTGGTGATCACTCGGACGCTTCCTGAGCGAAGATCGGTACGCCTCCGACTTCATGATCCAGTGCCAGGTGGTGGAGATCACAAAGGCGTTGTCGTACCCCGTGTCGCAGATCACAGACCGGCAGGCATAAGATGCGTGGCAGTTGGGCTTGTGACCTGCTTCACATGTACGCGATCTTCGTGAAGCCGCACGGGGCTTGCGAGTCTCGTGAAGCCGACGGAGCCTGTGAGCTTCGTGGGGCAGGTGAAGTCCGACGAACCTCCCCAGCCTCCGGCCGGGGGGACCCCGCAAGCAGTCAATGCCGACTGAGAGGAGCGAGGAGCGGTGAACGCGTATGCGCCCATCCTCGTATTGGGAGCCCTCGGGGCAGGCTTTGCGATCTTCTCCGTGGTCATGGCCACGCTTATCGGTCCAAAGCGGTACAACCGGGCCAAACTCGAGGCCTACGAGTGCGGTATCGAGCCGACCCCCACGCCGGCCGGCGGCGGGCGGTTCCCGATCAAGTACTACCTGACGGCGATGCTCTTCATCATTTTCGATATCGAGATCGTCTTCCTCTATCCCTGGGCCGTCACCTTCGACGCCCTTGGGGTATTCGGGCTCGTGGAGATGCTGCTCTTCGTGCTCACCGTCTTCGTCGCGTACGCGTACGTATGGCGGCGCGGCGGCCTGGAATGGGACTGAACCCCGGATAGGGGACAGAGGAGCCACTGAGCATGGGACTCGAAGAAAAGCTGCCGAGCGGTTTCCTGCTGACCACCGTCGAGCAGGCCGCTGGGTGGGTGCGCAAGTCGTCCGTCTTTCCCGCCACCTTCGGCCTCGCCTGCTGCGCCATCGAGATGATGACGACCGGTGCGGGCCGCTACGACCTGGCGCGCTTCGGCATGGAGGTCTTCCGCGGCTCACCGCGCCAGGCCGACCTGATGATCGTCGCCGGACGTGTCAGCCAGAAGATGGCGCCGGTGCTGCGGCAGGTCTATGACCAGATGCCGAACCCCAAGTGGGTGATCTCCATGGGGGTCTGTGCGTCGTCGGGCGGGATGTTCAACAACTACGCGATCGTGCAGGGCGTCGATCACATCGTCCCTGTCGACATCTATCTGCCCGGCTGTCCGCCACGGCCCGAGATGCTGATGGACGCGATTCTCAAGCTGCACCAGAAGATCCAGACCTCGAAGCTCGGCGTGAACGCCGAGGAGGCGGCCCGCGAGGCGGAGGAAGCGGCGCTCAAGGCGCTCCCCACCATCGAGATGAAGGGCCTGCTGCGGTGAGCGACGCGAACGACAAAGGCAGCAACGGGGTGAACCCCGAGAAGGACCTGGCCGCCTCCAACCTTCCCGGCCAGCGCGGCGACCAGGGAGAGGAGATCCGCGTCCAGCGCGGCATGTTCGGCGCCAGCAACGGCGGCGACACCTCCGGCTACGGCGGCCTGGTCCGCTCCGTGCGGCTGCCGGGACCCGCCACACGGCCGTACGGCGGCTGGTTCGACGAGGTCGCCGACGAGCTGGAGGGCGCCCTGGAGGAACAGGGACTCGTCCCCGAGAACGCCATCGAGAAGACGGTCGTCGACCGCGACGAGATCACCTTCCACATCGAACGCGAGCATCTGGTCCGCGTCGCTCAGACCCTGCGCGACGACCCGGCCCTCCGCTTCGAGCTGTGCACGGGGGTGAGCGGGGTCCACTACCCCGGCGACAAGGGCCGCGAGCTGCACGCCGTCTACCACCTGCGCTCGATCACCCACAACCGGCTGATCCGCCTCGAAGTCAGCGCCCCGGACAGTGAGCCGCACATCCCGTCCCTGGTCTCCGTCTATCCGACGAACGACTGGCACGAGCGCGAGACGTACGACTTCTTCGGCATCGTCTTCGACGGTCACCCGGCCCTGACGCGGATCATGATGCCGGACGACTGGCAGGGCTTCCCGCAGCGCAAGGACTATCCCCTCGGCGGCATCCCCGTCGAGTACAAGGGCGCCCAGATCCCGGCTCCGGACCAGCGGAGGTCCTACTCATGAGCACTCAGTCAGCAGCTGCCCGCGAAACCACCGAGGGCACCGTCTACACGGTCACCGGTGGCGACTGGGACGAGGTCGTCCAGACCGCGGCCCGGGCCGACGACGAGCGCATCGTCGTCAACATGGGCCCGCAGCACCCGTCCACCCACGGCGTGCTCCGGCTGATCCTGGAGATCGACGGCGAGACGGTCACCGAAGCCCGCTGCGGAATCGGTTATCTGCACACCGGCATCGAGAAGAACCTCGAGTTCCGTACGTGGACACAGGGCACGACCTTCGTGACGCGCATGGATTACCTGACGTCGTTCTTCAACGAGACCGGGTACTGCCTCGCCGTCGAGAAGCTCCTCGGCATCGAGGACCAGGTCCCCGACCGCGCCTCCATCATCCGCGTGCTCCTGATGGAGCTGAACCGGCTCTCCTCGCACTTGGTGTGCATCGCCACCGGCGGCATGGAACTCGGCGCCACCACGATCATGATCTACGGCTTCCGTGATCGTGAACTCGTTCTCGACATCTACGAGCTGATCACCGGCCTGCGCATGAACCACGCGTACATCCGGCCCGGCGGCCTGGCTCAGGACCTGCCTCCGGGCGCGGTGGACCAGATCCGCGAGTTCGTGAAGAAGATGAAGAAGAACCTTCCCGAGTACGACAAGCTCGCCACCGGGAACCCCGTCTTCAAGGCCCGTATGCAGGACATCGGCTACCTCGACCTGGCCGGCTGCATGGCCCTCGGCGCCACCGGCCCGATCCTCCGCTCGGCCGGCCTCCCGCACGACCTGCGCAAGGCGCAGCCGTACTGCGGCTACGAGACGTACGACTTCGACGTTCCGACCGCCGACACCTGCGACGCGTACGGGCGCTTCCTGATCCGCCTGGAGGAGATGCGCCAGTCGCTGCGGATCATCGAGCAGTGCCTGGACCGGCTGGAGCCCGGTCCGGTCATGGTCGCCGACAAGAAGATCGCCTGGCCCGCACAGCTGGCCCTCGGCCCGGACGGCCTCGGCAACTCCCTCGACCACATCAAGCAGATCATGGGCACCTCCATGGAGTCCCTGATCCACCACTTCAAGCTGGTGACCGAGGGCTTCAGGGTCCCGCCCGGCCAGGCGTACGCCGCCGTCGAGTCGCCCAAGGGCGAACTCGGGGTGCATGTCGTGTCCGACGGCGGCACCCGCCCCTACCGGGTCCACTACCGCGACCCGTCCTTCACCAATCTGCAGGCCATGGCGGCGATGTGCGAGGGCGGCCAGGTCGCCGACGTCATCGTCGCCGTCGCGTCCATCGACCCCGTGATGGGAGGCGTCGACCGGTGACCACCACTCCTTCCGAGCAGGGCGTACAGGCACAGGGCGTCAGCCTGGGCATGCCCCAACTGCCCGCGCCCGACTACCCGGACGACGTTCGAGCCCGGCTCGAGGCCGACGCGCGCGAAGTCATCGCCCGCTACCCGGACTCCCGGTCCGCCCTCCTGCCGTTGCTGCATCTCGTGCAGTCGGAGGAGGGTCATGTCACGCGCACCGGCATGCAGTTCTGCGCCGACATGCTGGACCTGACCACGGCCGAGGTCACCGCGGTCGCCACCTTCTACACCATGTACCGGCGCAAGCCCTCCGGTGACTACCAGGTGGGCGTCTGCACCAACACCCTGTGCGCGGTGATGGGCGGCGACGCGATCTTCGAGGCACTCCAGGACCACCTCGGTGTCGGCAACGGCGAGACCACCGACGACGGCAAGGTCACCCTGGAGCACATCGAGTGCAACGCGGCCTGCGACTTCGCCCCGGTCGTGATGGTCAACTGGGAGTTCTTCGACAACCAGACCGTGGACACCGCGAAGCGCCTTGTGGACGACCTGCGCGCGGGTGCCCAGGTCGAACCGACGCGCGGCGCCCCCTTGTGCACGTTCAAGGAGACCGCACGGGTCCTGGCCGGCTTCCCCGACGAGCGCCCCGGAGCCGTCGAGGCGGGCGGCAGCGCGGGACCGGCCTCACTGACCGGCCTCCGGCTGGCGAAGGGCCAGATGGCTCCCGCGCGCGTGGTGCACCCGCGGGGCTCCGGCGGTCCGCAGGACCAGCCGCCCGCCGAGCACCTCAGCTCGCATGACGCGCCGCAGCGGACCTCGGCCTCCGACCCCGCGCATCCCGCGGGCCCGGTCTCCGAGGAGGGGGAGTGATGACCTTGGCAGCCGAGATCAAAGACACCGGCCCGGAGAAGCTGCTCGCACCCGTGCTGTCGGCCTTCTGGGACGAGGACAAGTCCTGGACGCTGGACGTGTACCGAAGGCACCAGGGGTACGAGGGGCTGCGCAAGGCCCTCGCCATGTCGCCGGACGACCTCATCGCGTACGTGAAGGAATCCGGTCTGCGCGGACGTGGCGGCGCGGGATTCCCCACGGGCATGAAGTGGCAGTTCATCCCGCAGGGCGACGGCAAGCCTCACTATCTGGTTGTCAACGCCGACGAATCGGAACCGGGCACCTGCAAGGACATCCCGCTTCTCTTCGCGAACCCGCATAGCCTCATCGAGGGCATCGTGATCGCTTGTTACGCGATCCGGTCTTCGCATGCCTTCATCTATCTGCGCGGTGAAGTCGTCCCCGTGCTGAGGCGGCTGCACGAGGCAGTACGGGAGGCGTATGCGGCGGGATACCTCGGCGAGAACATTCTGGGCAGCGGACTCGATCTCCAGGTCACCGTGCACGCGGGCGCGGGCGCGTACATCTGTGGTGAGGAGACCGCACTGCTCGACTCGCTCGAGGGCCGCCGTGGCCAGCCGCGACTTCGTCCCCCCTTCCCTGCTGTCGCGGGGCTCTACGCGTGCCCGACTGTGGTGAATAACGTCGAGTCGATCGCATCGGTTCCCGCGATTCTGAACAAGGGAAAGGAATGGTTCAGGTCGATGGGCAGCGAGAAGTCCCCGGGCTTCACGCTCTACTCGCTCAGCGGCCATGTCGCCCGTCCCGGTCAGTACGAGGCGCCGCTCGGCATCACGCTGCGCCAGCTGCTCGACATGAGCGGCGGGATGCGGCCCGGGCACCGGCTCAAGTTCTGGACGCCGGGCGGCTCTTCGACCCCGATGTTCACCGACGAGCACCTCGACGTCCCTCTTGATTACGAAGGAGTGGGTGCCGCGGGTTCCATGCTCGGCACAAAAGCACTCCAGTGTTTCGACGAGACGACGTGTGTCGTGCGGGCGGTGACACGGTGGACGGAGTTCTACGCCCATGAGTCCTGCGGCAAGTGCACGCCCTGCCGCGAAGGGACGTACTGGCTCGTGCAGTTGCTGCGAGACATCGAGGCCGGCAAGGGCGTCATGTCCGACCTCGACAAGCTGAACGACATCGCCGACAACATCAACGGCAAGTCCTTCTGCGCCCTCGGCGACGGCGCCGCCTCGCCGATCTTCTCCTCCCTCAAGTACTTCCGCGAGGAGTACGAGGAGCACATCACGGGCCGGGGCTGCCCCTTCGACCCGGCCAAGTCCACGGCCTGGGCCGACAAGGACAAGCACGCGGAGGTGAACGCATGACTGTGACCACCAGCGCTCCCTCCGGGGGCGGGGAGGCGGCCATTCCGCCGGAAGATCTCGTCTCGCTGACCATCGACGGCATCGAGATCAGCGTGCCCAAGGGCACCCTGGTCATCCGCGCCGCCGAACAGCTCGGCATCGAGATCCCCCGCTTCTGCGACCACCCGCTCCTCGACCCGGCCGGCGCCTGCCGCCAGTGCATCGTCGAGGTCGAAGGCCAGCGCAAGCCCATGGCATCCTGCACGATCACCTGCACGGACGGGATGGTCGTCAAGACCCATCTCACCTCTCCTGTCGCCGAGAAGGCCCAGAAGGGTGTGATGGAGCTGCTGCTCATCAACCACCCGCTGGACTGCCCGGTCTGCGACAAGGGCGGCGAGTGCCCCCTGCAGAACCAGGCCATGTCGCACGGCAACGCCGAGTCCCGCTTCGAGGGCAAGAAGCGGACCTTCGAGAAGCCCGTCCCGATCTCCCCTCAGGTGCTGCTCGACCGTGAGCGGTGCGTGCTGTGCGCCCGGTGTACCCGGTTCAGCAACCAGGTCGCGGGTGACCCGATGATCGAGCTGCTCGAGCGGGGCGCACTGCAGCAGGTGGGTACCGGCGAGGGCGATCCTTTCGAGTCGTACTTCTCCGGGAACACCATCCAGATCTGCCCGGTGGGCGCGCTGACGTCGGCGGCATACCGCTTCCGCTCTCGCCCCTTCGACCTCGTCTCCTCGCCTTCGGTGTGCGAGCACTGCTCCGGCGGCTGCGCGACCCGTACCGACCACCGGCGCGGCAAGGTCATGCGGCGGCTCGCCGCTCCCGACCCCGAGGTCAACGAGGAGTGGATGTGCGACAAGGGGCGGTTCGGCTTCCGGTACGCGCAGCAGCGGGACCGGCTGACGACGCCTCTGGTGCGGGGCGAGTCAGGTGAGCTGGAGCCCGCTTCGTGGCCCGAGGCCCTTTCGGCGGCGGCCGAGGGGCTGTTGGCGGCCCGCTCCAGGACCGGTGTCCTGACCGGCGGCCGGCTGACCGTCGAGGACGCCTACGCGTACAGCAAGTTCGCGCGCGTGGCACTCGACACGAACGACATCGACTTCCGCGCGCGCGTGCACAGCGGCGAGGAGGCCGACTTCCTGGCCGCCCGGGTCGCCGGACGCGGCCGGAACCTCGACGGCACGGGCGTCACGTACACCTCCCTGGAGAAGGCGCCCGCCGTCCTGCTTGTCGGTATCGAGGCCGAGGAGGAGGTGCCCGGCGTCTTCCTGCGGCTGCGCAAGGCCTGGCGGGGGCACGGGCAGAAGACGTTCGCGCTGGCCACGCACGCGACCCGAGGACTGGAGAAGGCGGGCGGCACTCTGCTGCCCGCCGCGCCCGGCACCGAGACCGAGTGGCTGGACGCGCTCGCGTCCGGTGTCGGCCTGGAGGGCGACGGCGCGACGGCCTCCGAGGCGCTGCGAGCCGAGGGCGCCGTGATCGTCGTAGGGGAGCGGCTGGCCGCCGTGGCGGGCGGGCTCACCGCCGCCGTACGGGCCGCCTCCGCGACCGGTGCCGAACTGGTGTGGATCCCGCGCCGGGCCGGGGAGCGCGGCGCCATCGAGGCGGGTGCGCTGCCCTCGCTGCTGCCTGGCGGGCGTCCGGCCACCGACTCGCGCGCGCGGGTCGAGGTCGCCGCGGCCTGGGGCGTCTCCGAACTCCCGCTCCGGGATGGACGTGACACCGGCCAGATCGTCGAGGCCGCCGCCACCGGTGAGCTGGCCGCGCTCGTCGTGGCCGGCGTCGAGGTCGCGGACCTGCCCGATCCGGCACGCGCGCGTGCGGCACTGTCCGAAGTGGGCTTCCTGGTGTCGCTCGAACTGCGCCCCAGTGAGGTCACCGAGCACGCGGATGTCGTACTCCCCGTCGCCGCCGTCGCGGAGAAGGCGGGCACCTTCCTCAACTGGGAGGGCCGGGCACGGTCCTTCGAGGCGGCGCTCAAGCCCGACCAGATGACCCGCCGGCTGGCGCCGACCGACGCCCGCGTCCTGCAGATGCTCGCGGACGCCATGGACGTACACCTGGGGCTGCCCGATCTGCGCACCGCGCGTGTGGAGCTCGACCGGCTCGGCGCCTGGGACGGTGCACGGGCCACCGAGCCCCTGGAGACAGGAGCCCAACTGCCGCGTCCCGCCGCCGGGGAGGCAGTCCTCGCCGGACACCGGCTGCTGCTCGACCAGGGCCGCCTCCAGGAGGGCGACGAGGCGCTCGCCGGGACCCGGCATGCCGCACGCGCGCGCGTGTCGGCCGCCACGGCAGCCGAGGCCGGCGTCAAGGACGGCGACGCCCTGGCCGTGACCGGCCCCACCGGAGTGGTCGAATTCCCGCTGCAGATCACGGAGATGCCCGACCGCGTGGTGTGGCTTCCGCTGAACTCCGCCGGGGGAGGCGTCGCCTCCGACACCGGCGCGATCCCCGGTGACCTCGTCCGCATCGGCCCGGCGACGCTCGCCCCCGAGGCCCCCAAGGAGGTGAAGGCATGACTCCGGACCTCATCGCGACGTCGTACCTCGCTGCTGAAGACCTCTCCATGTTCGGCCGCGACCCCTGGTGGCTGGTTGTCATCAAGGCGGTCTTCTGCTTCGCCTTCCTGATGTTGACCGTGCTCTTCTCCATCGTGTGGGAGCGCAAGGTCGTCGCCTGGATGCAGCTGCGCATCGGCCCCAACCGGCACGGCCCCTGGGGGATGCTCCAGTCGCTCGCCGACGGCATGAAACTGATGCTCAAGGAAGACGTCATCGTCAAGCGCGCGGACAAGGTGGTCTACATCCTCGCGCCGGTCGTCGCGGCCATCCCGGCCTTCATGGCGATCGCGGTGATCCCCTTCGGGCCGGCCGGCAACGAAATCTCGATCTTCGGCCAGCGCACCACGATGCAGCTCACCGACCTGCCGATCGCGATGCTCTACATCCTCGCGGTCGCCTCGGTGGGCATCTACGGGATCGTACTGGCGGGTTGGAGTTCTGGATCCACCTATCCGCTGCTCGGCGGCCTGCGGGCCTGTGCGCAGATGATCTCGTACGAGATCGCGATGGGTGTCGCCTTCGCCTCGGTGTTCCTCTACTCGGGGTCGATGTCGACCTCGGCGATCGTCGAGTCACAGCAGGACCGCTGGTACATCGTGCTGCTGCCGGTCTCGTTCCTGATCTACATCGCGACGATGGTCGGCGAGACCAACCGTGCGCCCCTCGACATGCCGGAGTCCGAAGGCGATCTGGTGGGCGGTTTCAACACCGAGTACTCGTCGATCAAGTTTGCGATGTTCATGCTCGCCGAGTACGTGAACATGGTGACGGTCTCGGCTGTGGCGGTGACCCTCTTCCTCGGTGGCTGGCGGGCCCCCTGGCCGGTCAGCACGTTCTGGGAGGGTGCCAACCACGGCTGGTGGCCGATGCTCTGGTTCGTCCTCAAGGTCCAGGTGTCGCTGTTCTTCTTCATCTGGCTGCGCGGCACGCTGCCCCGTGTCCGCTACGACCAGCTGATGAAGTTCGGCTGGAAGGTCCTCCTTCCGGTCTCGGTCACCTGGCTGATGGCCGTCGCGACCGTGCGAACCCTGCGCAACGAGAACTACGACTTCGCCGACATCGCCCTCTATGTCGCCGCAGCGGTCCTCGGCCTGCTGGTGCTCTCGTTCGCCGTCGACATGTTCCGCGGCCGGAAGTCCGCCGAGGAGGCGCCCGCGGAGGCCGCCGCCTTCGACCCGATGGCGGGCGGATACCCCGTACCACCGCTGCCGGGACAGGCCCTGCCACCGGTGCCGAGGCGACGCCCGCGCCGGGAGCGGGAGTTGATTGTCAGTGGCGGGGTCGATACTGCCAGTGACGGATCTGATGGATCTCGTGACGGAAAGGAGGCGTCCGATGGCTGATGAGCAGAAGGAGACCAAACCCGGTTTCCAGAATCCCGTCGCAGGCTTCGGCGTGACCTTCAAGGCCATGTTCAAGAAGCGGCTGACCGAGCAGTACCCCGAACAGAAGAAGACCACCGCCCCGCGATTCCATGGCCGGCACCAGCTCAACCGCCATCCGGACGGCCTGGAGAAGTGCATCGGCTGTGAGCTGTGTGCGTGGGCCTGCCCGGCGGACGCGATCTATGTGGAGGGCGCGGACAACACCGAGGAGGAGCGCTACTCCCCGGGCGAGCGGTACGGCCGCGTTTACCAGATCAACTACGCCCGCTGCATCCTGTGCGGGCTGTGCATCGAGGCGTGCCCCACGCGCGCGTTGACGATGACGAACGAGTTCGAGCTGGCCGACAGCAGCCGCGCCAACCTCATCTACACCAAGGAGCAGCTGCTCGCCGGCCTCGAAGAGGGCATGGTCGACAGCCCGCACTCGATCTTCCCCGGGACGGACGAGCAGGACTACTACCGGGGTCTGGTCACTGAGGCTGCGCCGGGTACGGAGCGTCAGGTGGCCCTCTCCAAGGGAGAGGTGCCGCAGGAGGCCGCCTCGACCTTCGGCGAGGACGAGCCGGCGTCGAAGAAGGTGATCGGACGATGACAGGTCTCGCCGCCTACACCACCTCCACCGGAGAGGCCTTCCAGTTCTGGGTCCTCGGCACCATCGCGGTGATCGGCGCCCTGTGCACCGTCTTCATGAAGAAGGCCGTGCACAGCGCCCTCTGCCTCGCCGGGACCATGATCATCCTGGCGGTGTTCTACCTCGCCAACGGCGCCTACTTCCTGGGCATCGTGCAGATCGTCGTCTACACCGGCGCGATCATGATGCTGTTCCTCTTCGTGGTCATGCTCGTCGGCGTCACCGCCGCCGACTCACTGAAGGAGACCATCAAGGGGCAGCGCTGGCTGGCCCTCCTGTGCGGCCTCGGCTTCGGCATCCTGCTCTGCGCGGGAATCGGCAACGCGTCGCTGAACGAGTTCAACGGCCTGGGCCAGGCCAACGCCGGTGGCAACGTGGAGGGTCTCGCCGCCCTCATCTTCACGAAGTACGTCTTCGCCTTCGAGCTCACCGGTGCCCTGCTCATCACTGCCGCCGTCGGCGCCATGGTGCTCACACACCGGGAGCGCACCGAGCGGGCCAAGACCCAGCGCGAGATGGCCGAGGAGCGCGTACGGGAAGGCAAGCAGCTCCCGCCGCTGCCCGCCCCCGGCGTCTACGCCCGGCACAACGCGGTGGACATCGCGGGCCTCCTCCCGGACGGCACCGCGTCCGAACTCACCGTCATCAAGACGCTGCGGGAGCGCGGCCAGATCCGCGATGTGTCCAACGAGGCGATCAACGACCTCAAGGCCCTGGAGCAGCGCGCGGAGGAACGGCTCGGCCGGGAAGAGGAGGCCAAGAAGTGAATCCCGTCAACTACCTCTACCTCGCCGCCCTGTTGTTCACGATCGGCGCCTCCGGCGTCCTGATCAGGCGGAACGCGATCGTGGTGTTCATGTGCGTCGAGCTCATGCTCAACGCCTGCAACCTCGCGCTCGTGGCCTTCTCCCGGATGCACGGCAATCTCGACGGCCAGATCATCGCCTTCTTCACGATGGTCGTCGCCGCCGCGGAGGTCGTGGTCGGGCTCGCGATCATCGTGTCACTGTTCCGTTCCCGCCACTCGGCCTCGGTCGACGACGCCAGCCTGATGAAGCTCTGAGGGGTCGCTGAATCGTGGAGAACCTGATTGCGCTGCTGGTAGCGGCGCCTCTGCTCGGAGCGGCCGTACTGCTGTGCGGTGGCCGGCGGCTCGATGCCGTCGGCCACTGGATCGGCACCGTCCTCGCGGCCGCCTCCTTCGTGATCGGCGCGATCCTCTTCGCCGACATGCTCGGGAAGGGCGCGGAAGAACGGGAGATGGCCCAGCACCTGTTCAGCTGGGTCCCCGTAGAGGGCTTCCAGGCCGATGTCGCCTTCCAGCTCGACCAGCTGTCGATGACGTTCGTGCTGCTGATCACCGGCGTCGGCTCCCTGATCCACCTGTACTCCGTCGGGTACATGGAGCACGACGAGCGGCGCCGCCGCTTCTTCGGCTATCTGAACCTGTTCCTCGCGGCAATGCTGTTGCTCGTCCTCGCTGACAACTACCTGCTGCTGTACGTCGGCTGGGAGGGCGTCGGTCTCGCCTCGTACCTGCTGATCGGCTTCTGGCAGCACAAGCCCAGCGCCGCGACCGCCGCGAAGAAGGCCTTCCTGGTCAACCGCGTCGGCGACATGGGCCTTTCCATCGCGATCATGCTGATGTTCGCCTGGTTCGGCACCTTCGCCTTCGGGCCGGTGCTGGAGGCGACGGGCGAGACGAGCGAGGGCAAGCTCACCGCCATCGGCCTGATGCTGCTGCTCGCCGCCTGCGGCAAGTCCGCCCAGGTGCCGCTGCAGTCCTGGCTCGGGGACGCGATGGAGGGCCCGACCCCGGTCTCGGCCCTCATCCACGCCGCGACGATGGTGACCGCGGGCGTGTACCTGATCGTCCGCTCCGGCGCGATCTTCAACGGGGCGCCGGACGCCCAGCTGGCCGTCACCGTCGTCGGCGCCGTCACGCTCCTGTTCGGTGCGATCGTCGGTTGTGCGAAGGACGACATCAAGAAGGCGCTGGCCGGCTCGACCATGTCGCAGATCGGCTACATGATCCTTGCCGCGGGCCTCGGCCCCATCGGCTACGTCTTCGCGATCATGCACCTGGTGACGCACGGCTTCTTCAAGGCCGGGCTCTTCCTCGGCGCCGGTTCGGTCATGCACGGCATGAACGACGAGGTCGACATGAGGAAGTACGGCGGCCTCAGGAAGTACATGCCGGTCACCTTCGTCACCTTCGGTCTCGGCTACCTCGCCATCATCGGTTTCCCCGGTCTGTCCGGCTTCTTCTCCAAGGACAAGATCATCGAGGCTGCCTTCGCCAAGGGCGGCACCGAGGGCTGGATCCTCGGAGGCGTGGCCCTCCTCGGCGCGGCCATCACCGCGTACTACATGACGCGCGTGATGCTGATGACGTTCTTCGGAGAGGAGCGCTGGCGGCATGCTCCGACGCCGTCCCCGGCCGAGCCGAGCGTGGAGCCGGCTGCCGAGACACATGGCGAGCACGCTGAACCGCATCCGCACGAGTCGCCCAGTTCCATGACGATCCCCATGATCGTGCTGGCCTTCGGGTCGGTGTTCGCGGGAGCGTTCTTCGGTATCGGCGACCGGTTCATCCACTGGCTGGAGCCCGTCACCGACCACGCGCACGGGCACCCGCCGGTCAGCGCCCTGACGGTCACCCTCTCCACGGTGGCCGTGATGGTCATCGGCGTCGGCCTCGCCTACGCCCAGTACGGGCGCCGTCCTGTGCCCGTCGTCGCCCCGCGCGGCTCCCTGCTCACCAGGGCCGCCCGGCGTGACCTCCTCCAGGACGACTTCAACCACGTCGTCCTCGTACGCGGCGGAGAGCACCTCACACGCTCCCTGGTGTACGTCGACCACAGCCTGGTCGACGGGGTCGTCAACGGCACGGCGGCCTCGATGGGCGGCCTCTCCGGACGGCTGCGCAGGCTGCAGAACGGCTTCGCGCGCTCGTACGCGGTCTCGATGTTCGGCGGTGCGGCGGTCCTCATCGCCGCGACCCTGCTGATGAGGGCGGTCTGATACCGATGTCCTTTCCACTGCTGACAGCGACGGCGGCGCTCCCGGCCCTCGGGGCGATCGCCACGGCCGCCGTGCCGGCCGCGCGCCGCACCGCCGCCAAATGGCTGGCGCTGCTGGTCTCGCTCGCCACCCTGGTACTCGCCGTGGTGGTCCTGGTCCGCTTCGAGCCCGGTGGCGACCGCTACCAACTCACCGAATCCCACGCCTGGATCGCGGACTTCGGGGTGCGCTACGAGCTGGGTGTGGACGGCATCGGGGTGGCGCTGATCGCGCTGACCGCGCTGCTGATCCCGTTCGTCATTCTCGCGGGCTGGCACGATGCCGACCCGCTGGAGACCCGCAGCAGCCGCTGGCGTCCGACACAGGGCTTCTTCGCCCTGATCCTCGCCGTCGAGGCGATGGTGATCCTCTCCTTCGAGGCCACCGACGTCTTCCTCTTCTACATCTTCTTCGAAGCCATGCTCATCCCGATGTACTTCCTCATCGGCGGCTTCGGAGACCGCGCCCACGCGGGCACGGACGAGAACGCGGCAGCCCAACGCTCGTACGCCGCCGTGAAGTTCCTCCTCTACAACCTGGCCGGCGGCCTGATCATGCTGGCCGCCGTGATCGGCCTCTACGTAGTGGCCGGAAACTTCTCGCTCCAGGAGATCGCCGAGGCCCGGGCGAACGGCACGCTGGACATGGCGACCAGCACCGAACGCTGGCTCTTCCTGGGCTTCTTCTTCGCGTTCGCCGTGAAGGCACCCCTGTGGCCGCTGCACACCTGGCTGCCGAACGCCATGGGGGAGGCCACCGCCCCGGTCGCCGTACTGATCACGGCGGTCGTCGACAAGGTCGGCACCTTCGCGATGCTGCGCTTCTGCCTCCAGCTCTTCCCGGAGGCATCGAAGTGGGCGACGCCGGTCATCCTTGTACTCGCCCTGATCAGCATCGTCTACGGGGCGCTGCTCGCGGTCGGGCAGCGTGACATCAAGCGGCTGGTGGCGTACGCGTCGATCTCGCACTTCGGCTTCATCATCATGGGCATCTTCGCGATGACCAGCCAGGGCCAGTCGGGCGCGACGCTCTACATGGTCAACCACGGGATCTCGACCGCCGCCCTGATGCTGGTGGCCGGCTTCCTCATCTCGCGGCGCGGCTCGCGGCTGATCGCCGACTACGGAGGAGTGCAGAAAGTCGCCCCGGTGCTCGCCGGCACCTTCCTGATCGGCGGCCTCGCGACTCTCTCGCTGCCCGGCCTCGCGCCGTTCGTGAGTGAATTCCTGGTACTGGTCGGCACGTTCACGCGCTATCCGGTGATCGGGATCATCGCCACCTTCGGCATCGTCCTCGCCGCGCTCTACACCCTCGTCCTCTACCAGAGGACGATGACGGGCCCAGTGAAGCCCGAGGTCTCGGCGATGCCCGACCTGAGGTTGCGAGAACTCGTGGTGGTCACCCCGCTGATCGCCCTGTTGATCTTCCTGGGCGTCTTCCCGAAGCCGCTCACCGACATCGTCAACCCGGCGGTCGAGCACACCATGTCCGACGTACAGAAGCAGGACCCCGAGCCTGAGGTGGAGGCGGCCAAGTGAGCGCAACAGCCGTCCACAGCCTGTGGACAATGGCGGCCGATCCGATCGAGAAGATCGACGCGCCCAAGATCGAATACGGGCAGTTGGCGCCCACCCTGATCGTCATCGGCGCGGCGATCATCGGCGTGCTCATCGAGGCGGTCGTGCCGCGCAAGTCCCGTTACTACGCCCAGGTGTTCCTGTCCGTCGTCTCGCTCGCCGCTGCCTTCGCCGCAGTCATCGCGCTCGCGACCAGGGGATACGGCACCACGAAGGCCGGCATCGCGGCGATGGGCGCCGTCGCCGTCGACGGTCCGGCCCTCTTCCTGCAGGGCACGATCCTGCTGGCCGGTCTGCTCGGCGTGTTCACCTTCGCCGAACGGCGGCTCGACCCCGTGGCGCACGGCAACCGGGTCGACTCATTCGCCGCGCAGGCAGCGTCCGTGCCGGGCAGCGACAGCGAAAAGGCCGCGGTGAAGGCAGGGTTCACCACCACCGAGGTGTTCCCGCTGCTCCTCTTCGCCATCGGCGGAATGCTCGTCTTCCCCTCCGCCAACGACCTGTTGACGCTGTTCGTCGCCCTGGAAGTCTTCTCACTGCCGCTCTACCTGCTGTGCGCCGTGGCCCGCCGCAAGCGGATCATGTCGCAGGAGGCCGCGGTCAAGTACTTCCTGCTCGGCGCCTTCGCCTCCGCGTTCACGCTCTTCGGCATCGCCCTGCTGTACGGCTACGCGGGCTCGGTGTCGTACGCGACGATCGCGCAGGTCGTCGACGGCTCGATCGAGAACGTGACCCCGGCGCTCGCCGAGACCATGGGCAACGACGCGTTGCTGCTCATCGGCGCCGCGATGCTCGTCATGGGCCTGCTGTTCAAGGTGGGCGCGGTGCCGTTCCACATGTGGACCCCGGACGTGTACCAGGGCGCGCCGACACCGGTGACCGGCTTCATGGCCGCCGCCACCAAGGTGGCCGCCTTCGGGGCGCTGCTGCGTCTGCTGTACGTGGTGCTGCCGGGCCTGAGCTGGGACTGGCGGCCGGTGATGTGGGCCGTCGCGATCGTCACCATGCTGGGCGGCGCGATCGTCGCGATCACCCAGACCGACATCAAGCGGCTCCTGGCGTACTCGTCGATCGCGCACGCGGGCTTCATCCTCGCCGGTGTCATCGCGACCTCGGCTGACGGTGTCTCGTCCGTGCTCTTCTACCTGGCGGCGTACTCCTTCGTCACCATCGGCGCGTTCGCGGTCGTGACCCTGGTGCGGGACGCGGGCGGCGAGGCCACGCATCTGTCCAAGTGGGCGGGGCTCGGGCGGCGTTCGCCTCTGGTGGCAGCGGTGTTCGCGGTCTTCCTACTGGCCTTCGCGGGCATTCCGCTCACCTCCGGCTTCGCCGGGAAGTTCGCCGTGTTCAAGGCGGCGGCGGAGGGCGGCGCGGGCGCGATCGTCGTGGTCGGTGTGATTTCGTCGGCCATCGCGGCGTTCTTCTACATCCGCGTGATCGTGCTCATGTTCTTCAGCGAGCCGAAGCCCGAGGGACCGACGGTGGCCGTGCCGTCACCGCTGACGATGACGGCGATCGCGTTCGGCGTGGTGGTCACGCTGGTTCTGGGTGTGGCGCCGCAGTACTTCCTGGATCTGGCAGGGCAGGCGGGAGTGTTCGTGCGCTGACGTGCGCACCCGCACATCGGGCCCCGGCTCCCTTCGCGGGAGCCGGGGCCTTGTGCGTGTCCGCCGGGAGTCGACGGGTGCCATCGAAGCCAGCCTGTGGATAACTCTGAGGCTGTCGGTGGTGGCCCCTATCGTGGACGCAGTGGTCGAGGCACGACGTGCGACGGGGGACAGAGCAATGAGCGGGTTGGGCGGGACAGGCGGGACGGGTGTGATGACCGAAGAGGACAGGGCCGCAGGGCTTGCCGGGCAGGCCGTGGGGTTCGGTGAGAGCAGGGCCGCAGGGCTCGCGGAGAGCGAGGTGCTGGGCACGCTCCGCCGTGTCTTCGGGTACGAGGCGTTCCGCGGTGAGCAGGAAGCGGTCATCGAGCATGTGGTGGCCGGCGGCGACGCCGTGGTCCTCATGCCGACGGGCGGCGGCAAGTCGCTCTGCTACCAGATCCCCTCCCTGGTCAGACCTGGTACGGGTGTAGTGGTCTCCCCCCTGATCGCGCTGATGCAGGACCAGGTGGACGCGCTGCGGGCGCTCGGCGTGCGCGCCGGGTTCATGAACTCCACGCAGGACTTCGACGAGCGGCGCGTGGTCGAGGCCGAGTTCCTGGCGGGCGAGCTCGATCTGCTCTACCTCGCCCCGGAGCGGCTGCGCCTGGAGTCCACACTCGACCTGCTCGCCCGCGGCAAGATCTCGGTCTTCGCGATCGACGAGGCACACTGCGTGTCCCAGTGGGGTCATGACTTCCGCCCCGACTATCTGGCGCTCTCACTGTTGGGCGAGCGCTGGCCCGACGTACCGCGGATCGCGCTGACCGCGACGGCCACGCACGCGACGCACCAGGAGATCACGCAGCGCCTGGGCATGCCGGACGCCCGCCATTTCGTGGCGAGCTTCGACCGCCCCAACATCCAGTACCGGATCGTGCCGAAGGCCGACCCCAAGAAGCAACTGCTGTCCTTCCTGAAGGAGGAGCACGCGGGCGACGCCGGCATTGTGTACTGCCTGTCGCGTAACTCCGTGGAGAAGACGGCCGAGTTCCTCTGCCGCAACGGCATCGAGGCGGTGCCGTACCACGCGGGCCTGGACGCGGGCACACGCGCGGCTCACCAGTCGCGGTTCCTGCGCGAGGAAGGCCTGGTCGTCTGCGCGACCATCGCCTTCGGGATGGGCATCGACAAGCCGGACGTACGGTTCGTCGCCCATCTCGACCTGCCGAAGTCGGTCGAGGGCTACTACCAGGAGACGGGCCGCGCGGGCCGCGACGGACTGCCGTCCACGGCCTGGATGGCGTACGGCCTGAACGACGTCATACAGCAGCGCAAGCTGATCCAGTCCGGTGAAGGCGACGAGGCGTTCCGGCGGCGGGCCGCAGCACACCTCGACGCGATGCTCGCGCTGTGCGAGACGGTCCAGTGCCGCCGAGCCCAACTGCTCGCCTACTTCGGCCAGGACGCCGAGACCACGGCGTGCGGGAACTGCGACACATGCCTGGTCCCTCCGGAGACGTGGGACGGCACGGTCGCAGCCCAAAAGGTGCTGTCCACGGTGGTGCGACTGCAGCGCGAGAGGGGCCAGAAGTTCGGGGCGGTCCAGATCGTCGACATCCTGCTCGGGAACAGAACCGCCAAGGTCATACAGTTCGACCACGACCAGCTGTCCGTGTTCGGCATCGGCGAGGAGCTGTCCGAAGGCGAATGGCGCGGTGTTGTACGGCAGTTGCTGGCGCAGGGACTGCTCGCGGTCGAGGGCGAGTACGGGACGCTGGTGCTGACCGAGGCGAGCGGGACGGTGCTGCGGCGTGAGCGGGAGGTGCCGCTGCGCAAGGAGCCGAAGAAGCCGGTGACCGCCAAGTCGGCGTCGCCCAAGGGCGAGCGCAAACCCAAGGCCGTGGCGGTCGAGCTGCCCGAGGAGCTGGTCCCCGCCTTTGAGGCCCTGCGCGCTTGGCGTGCCGCGCAGGCCAAGGAGCAGGGGGTTCCGGCGTACGTCATCTTCCACGACGCGACACTTCGGGAGATCGCCACGGTGGGGCCCACATCCATCGTGGAGTTGGGCGGGATCAGCGGGGTGGGTGAGAAGAAGCTCGCGACGTATGGGGACGGGGTGCTCGGGGTGCTCGCCTCCCTGGCTCCGGGTTCGCAGGAGTCGCCGGCTCCCGCGGCCGAGGGCGGGGACTCGGGGGTGCGGGAGCCGGATCCTGAGGACTGGGGCGAGCCCGATGAGCCGGACGGGCCGGACGGGCCGGACGGGCCGGACGGGCCGGACGACTGGATATAGAGGGCGGGTGGGGCGGACGACCGGGTGAGGCAGAGCGGATGAGAGAGGTACTCACACGCTCGGTACGACCTGACCCGTCACCTCGCCCAGTCCCACCCGGGTTCCGTTCGGCCCCGGTGCCCAGGCCGTCAGCGTGACGACATCGCCGTCCTCGAGGAACGTCCGCTTGCCGTCGGGGAGTTCGAGGGTGTCGCGTCCGTTCCAGGTCAGCTCCAGCAGCGACCCGCGTTCGCGCTCGTCGGCCCCGCTCACCGTTCCCGAACCGTAGAAGTCACCGGTACGCAGGGAAGCGCCGTTCACCGTCATATGGGCCAACTGCTGGGCGGCGGTCCAGTACATGGTGGAGAAGGGCGGCTCGGAGATGACATGGCCGTTGAGGGCGACGGAGATACGCAGGTCGTAGCCGCCGGGTTCCTCGGAGGCGTCGTCCAGGTAGGGGAGCAGGGGGTGAGTACGGGACGGGGGCGCGACCCGAGCATCGTCCAGGGCGTCGAGCGGCGTGATCCAGGCCGACACCGACGTGGCGAAGGACTTGCCGAGGAAGGGGCCGAGGGGGACGTACTCCCAGGCCTGGAGGTCCCGCGCGGACCAGTCGTTGAGAAGGCAGAGGCCGAAGACATGGTCGCGGAAGTCGCTCAGCGGCACCCGTGAGCCCATGGCGGAGGGCGTACCCACCACGAAGCCGACCTCTGCCTCGATGTCCAGGCGGACAGACGGCCCGAAGACCGGCTCGGGGTCCGTGGGTGCCTTGCGCTGGCCACAGGGACGTACCACGTCCGTGCCGGACACCACGACGGTGCCGGACCGGCCGTGATAACCGATCGGCAGGTGCTTCCAGTTGGAGGTGAGGGAGTCGGCGGCGTCGGGGCGGAACATCTTGCCGACATTGCGGGCGTGGTTTTCCGATGCGTAGAAGTCGACGTAGTCCGCGACGGTGAAGGGGAGGTGCAGGGTTACTTCGGAAAGCGGGTGCAGCAGAGGTTCGACGGTCTCCCGGTGGGCGGGCACGGTCAACCACGCTGTGATCGCTCGTCGCACATCCGACCAGGCCGTACGGCCCGCCGCGAGCAGCGGGTCGAGGGAGCGGCGGGCGAGCAGGCGGACGTACGGGGAACCGAGTGCCCGGGCCGCGCCGCCCGCGTCGAGCACGTGGTCGCCCAGCCGGACACCGACACTGCGCTCCTCGGAGCCGGCCGGGGAGAACACGCCGTACGGAAGATTGTGGGGACCGAAGGGATCGCCCTCGGGGACCTCGAAGGGGCGCATGGAGTGCTGCCTCGCTTTCCGTGTGGGTGGGGATCACGTTACGGGGAGTTGACGTCCGCATACCCTGAACTCCTCCAGCATCCGGCCGGCGCGCCGATTTCTCGGACGTACTCGGACGTACGGTGACGCGGGAGATGGTCGAGGTGTCGGACGACGTCCGGTTCGGGGCGGGTCGGGGGGTCCTTCGATCCGTATTCTCTGATCATGGCCGCACCGATCGCATATTCACTTATTGCCACTGACCTGGACGGAACGCTGCTCCGCGGCGACGACACCCTCTCCGACCGGTCACGGACCGCGCTGGCGGTGGCGGTCACGGCGGGGGCCCGGCACCTCGTGGTGACGGGGCGACCGGCGCCGCGCGTGCGGCCGTTGCTCGACGAACTGGGCGGTCAGGGGCTGGCGGTGTGCGGGCAGGGGGCGCAGTTGTACGACGCCGGGGCCGACCGCATGGTGTGGTCGGTGAACCTCGACCGGGAGCTGGCCGAGACGGCGCTCGGCAAGATCGAGGCGGAGGTCGGGGAGGTGTACGCGGCAGTGGACCAGGACGGTGTCGACGGGCTCACGTTGATCGAACCGGGTTACGAGATGCCGCATCCGACGCTGCCGGCGGTTCGGGTTCTCCACCGCGACGACCTCTGGACGCAGCCCATCAGCAAGGTGCTTCTGCGCCATCCGTGCCTGACGGACGACGAGTTGGCGTCGGCGGCCCGCGGAGCGGTCGGTTCCCTCGCCTCCGTCACCATGTCCGGCCCCGGCACCGTCGAACTTCAGCCATGCGGAGTGACCAAGGCGACGGGCCTCGCCCTCGCCGCCGCCCACCTCGGTCTCACCAGCACCACCACGATCGCCTTCGGTGACATGCCCAACGACATCCCCATGTTCGACTGGGCAACCCACGGCGTAGCGATGGCCAATGCCCATCCCGAACTCAAGGCGGTGGCCGACGAGGTGACCCTGTCGAACGAGGAGGACGGCATCGCGGTGGTACTGGAGCGGCTGTTCCGCTGACCGCCGGCCGTCACAGAAACAGCTCCTCCCGTGCGCGGGCGTACGCCCTGACCCCGCCCCGGGCGATCTCCGAAGCGGTGAGAACGGAACCTTCCGTGCCGTGTGCGTCGTTGTCGTAGCAGGTCGCTGGGAACATACCGCCAGTGATCCGATAGTGCCTGGCCTGGACGGGCAGGCGCTCACTGTGATCGAAAGGCGACCGGATACGCTGACTTGAGTGCGAACAGCGACACATCGACAAACCCCTACAGCACACACGACACACAGAACACAAACAGCGCCCAAAGCAACAGCAACAGCACCAAGAGCGCGCAGAGACCGCCCTTGAGAGCGTCAGCAGACAGGAGACCCTCGTGACCGTCGTCGGGCCGTTCGGGCTGAGCGTGCGGGACCAGGCTCTCGAAGCCGATGTCCAGGCCGGACTGGCAGCTGTCGAGGAGGGCCTGCTCGAGGCCACCAAGAGTGAGGTCCCGTTCATCACGGAAGCCGCGCAGCACCTGGTGCGCGCGGGCGGCAAGCGGTTCCGGCCGCTGCTGGTGATGCTCGCCGCGCAGTTCGGGGACCCGT
Organism: Streptomyces vastus; assembly: GCF_039532825.1. Classification (NCBI taxonomy): domain Bacteria; kingdom Bacillati; phylum Actinomycetota; class Actinomycetes; order Kitasatosporales; family Streptomycetaceae; genus Streptomyces; species Streptomyces vastus. The sequence continues at coordinate 177,370 of NZ_BAAASJ010000036.1, read as the reverse complement.
ACGCGCCGGGTGTCGTGCCCTCCGCCGTGGTCGTGGAGCTGACCCACCTCGCCACGCTGTACCACGACGACGTGATGGACGAGGCGGACGTACGCCGCGGAGTGCCCAGCGCGAACACCCGCTGGGGCAACTCCGTAGCGGTGCTCACCGGCGACTTCCTGTTCGCGCGCGCCTCGCACATCCTGGCCGACCTCGGGCCGGAGGCCGTGCGGATCCAGGCCGAGGCGTTCGAGCGCCTGGTCACCGGCCAGATTCTGGAGACGGCCGGACCACGCGACGGACGCGACCCGATCGACCACTACCTGGACGTGATCGGCGGCAAGACCGGCTCGCTGATCGCCGTGTCGGGACGGTTCGGCGCGATGATGTCGGGCGCCGACGAGACCGTGGTGGACGTGCTCACGCAGTACGGGGAGCGGCTCGGCGTCGCCTTCCAGCTCGCCGACGACGTACTGGACATCGCCAGCGATTCGCACGAGTCCGGCAAGACGCCGGGCACCGACCTGCGCGAGGGCATCCCCACTCTCCCCGTGCTGCGGCTGCGCGAGCGCGTGGAGCGGCTGGGTCTGGCCGAGGACATCGCGTTGTCCGAGCTGCTCGACTCGGACCTGACGGATGACGCCCGGCATGCCGAGGCACTCTCCCTCCTCCGCGCCCACCCGGCCCTGGAGCAGGCCCGCCGCGACACCGTTCGGTACGCCGAAGAGGCCCGTGCCGCACTCGTGCCGCTACCGGAGTGCGGTGCGAAGGCAGCGCTCGTGGAGCTGTGCGACGCGGTGGTGCACCGGGCGGGCTGACCCCGCCGCAGTCTCTGAACCAAGGGCCCGAACCAGACTCCCGGACGCGACTCCCGACCAGACTCCCGGACCGGGACCCCCATCCAGAGTGACACACATCACATAGTTGGATTGAGTCCAGACTCAGATCTACTCCGTATTCAAGCCCAGAAGCTGACGCAGGGGGTGTCAGCTGAACTACGGGGAGAAAACAGAATCATGGGGACATTCATCACGTCCGCGAAGCGTCGTAAGAGCCTGGTCATCTCCGGTGTCGCGGTGGCCGCCGCGGCCGGTGTCGCCGCCGCCGTCATCCCGGCGGTCGCCGACAGCGGGAACCAGGACAGCGGCAACGCCAAGGGCAAGGGCGCGAACCACGCGCAGCACGGGGGCCAGTCCATCGAGGTGCAGAGCGGCCACGCGGGCGGCAGTGGCGGCGGCGGCACCATCCTCGCCGCGAGCCTCAACGGCGCGAACGAGGTGCCGGTCCAGGGCGGCCCCGCCGTCGCTGACAAGGACGGCGCGGCGCTCCAGTTCGTGAAGGTCAAGGGCGACAAGGTGTCCGTCGCGGTCAAGTGGCGCGGCACCGACAAGCCGACCCTCCTCCACATCCACCAGGGCGCCAAGGGCGTCAACGGCGGCGTCAAGGTCGACTTCACCAAGCTGCTGGAGAAAGCCAAGGGCCGTACGGTCATCGGCACGGTCAAGGTCGAGGACACCGCCCTGCTCGACCAGCTGAAGTCCAACCCGGGTGGTTTCTACGCCAATCTGCATACCGCCGAGTTCCCCGGCGGAGCCGTCCGCGGCCAACTCCACAAGGTCACCACGGACTTCGACTTCAAGAACGCGCTGCACAACTTCCAGGCCTCCGTCATCAAGGGCAAGCAGATCTACGAGTGCAAGAAGGCGGACGACGGCACCACCGCCTTCGCGCAGCGTGATGTGCGCGCCGTACTCGGCGGTGGCATCGCGCACTCCTTCGTGAAGCCCAACTCCGGCACGCCGCAGTGGATCGCGCCGGACCGCAGCGCCGTAACCGGTGCGCTGATCTCCAAGACGCCGAACGGCGACAGGAACATCCCGGAGCTGGACCTCAAGGCCACTCAGTCCGGCAAGCACCGCGGGCTGTTGGCCGGTACGGCCGAGATCCTTCGGCTGAACACGGTGGGCGGGGTGGCTCCTGCCGGGTCCTGCGAGGAGGGGACCATCGTGGGTGTGCCCTACGGGGCGGACTACGTGTTCATCAACCGGTGATCGACAGGCTGTTGAGTCAGTGATCCACGGCCCGTTGGGCCGATGACCGACCGGCTCTGAACGACATTACGGGCGGCGTCTTCCCGCACGACCCTTACGGGGCGGGGTAGGCGCCGCCCACTCGTGTCATACCGCAGCAGTACACGGAGTTGGCTCCGAGGTCTGACGCTTCTCGTCGGCCGATTTGGTCTGATTGGAAACACCACTTCACAGGAGTTCGGGTGACAATGGCGGCCGGGGTGGACGAGTGCAATGACGGTAAGCCGCCGCCGACGACGGAGGTAGGGCACACATGGCACCGTACGAATCCGACGACGACACGAACGAGGAGCTGCGAACCGGCCGGCGCAAGGCGGCGCGGTACGTGGTCCCCGTCGCGGTGATGGGGTTGGCGGCGGCGACCATCGGGCTGGTCCCGGCGTTCGCGGGCTCCGGCGACCCCGACCTGCCGGAGATCACCGCTGAGCAACTCATAGAGAAGATCGCCGCGTCCGACGTACAGCAGCTGTCCGGCACGGTGAAGGTCAGCACGAATCTGGGCCTGCCGGACCTCGGCGGCCTGGAGAGCAGCTTCGCTCCGGGTGGCGGTGGCGCCGGCGGTTCCGACGACGAGGGTTCCTCCGCCGATCCGTCGACCAAGCTCATGGAACTGGCGTCCGGTACGCACACGTTGCGGGTCGCCGCCGACGGCCCGGACAAGCACAAGGTGTCGCTGCTGGACAAGGCCGCCGAGTACAGCCTGATCCACAACGGCGACGAGGTGTGGGCGTACGACAGCGCGTCGAACGAGGCATTCCACATGAAGGACGCCTCCGGTGCCGCCGAGGACAAGGACAAGAAGGAAGAGGCGCCGAAGGACGTCCCGACCACGCCCAAGGAGATGGCCGACGAGGCGCTGAAGGCGGTCGACGACACGACGTCCGTGACCGTCGACGGCACGGCTCAGGTCGCTGGCCGCGATGCGTACAAGCTGGTCATCAAGCCGAAGCAGTCCGGTTCGACGGTCGGTCAGATCTCCATAGCGGTCGACTCCAAGACCGGTATGCCGCTGAAGTTCACGCTGACCCCGGCGAGCGGTGGCGCGGCCGTCGTGGACGCGGGCTTCACCAAGGTCGACTTCAGTAAGCCGGACGCGTCCACCTTCGACTTCAGCCCGCCGAAGGGCGCGAAGGTCACCGAGGGCGACGAGGCGACGTCCGAGGACCAGGCGCTTCCGAAGGCCGAGGAGGACCTGGGCCAAGGGCTCGAAGGTCTCGAAGGGTTCGAAGGGCTCGAGACCATAGGCGAGGGCTGGACCACCATCGCCCGGTTCGACACCGGCGGCGAGGGTATGCCGTCGGCTTCCGGCGACGCGGGCAGCTTCCTCGACTCGCTGGGCACGAAGGTGAGCGGCGAGTTCGGCTCGGGCACGGTCTTCTCGACCCGACTGGTCAACGCGCTCATCACGGACGACGGCCAGGTGTACGCGGGCGCGGTCACGAAGGACGCACTGGTGAAGGCGGCCAACGCCGCGAAGTAACAGGCAGGGAGCGACAGGGAGTTGGTGCCCGGCCGGAGGGTTCTGGTCGGGCACCAACAGGGAGCTGAGGGAGTCGATGGAGGAACGGTCCACCGCGGAACCGGGCAGCGGGCCTGTAACCGGTCCGGAAACCGGGCCGGACACGGTGATCGCCACCCGTGCGCTCACCAAGCGCTACCGCGGCGGACAACTCGCCGTCGACGGCCTCGATCTGGCCGTCCCGGCGGGCAGCGTCTTCGGCTTCCTGGGACCGAACGGCTCCGGCAAGACCACCACCATCAGAATGCTGATGGGCCTGATCGAGCCGACTTCGGGCACGGCGCGCGTTCTGGGACAACCCATGCCGCGCGCCACCCGCACGGTGCTCCCGCAGGTGGGCGCGCTGATCGAAGGACCGGCGTTGTACGGATTCCTGTCCGGCCGCGACAACCTCCTGCGGTACGACTCCGCCGACCCGACCGCCGATCCCCGCACCCGGCGTACGCGCGTCGAGGTGGCCCTCGACCGGGTCGGACTGACGGCCGCCGCGAGCAAGAAGGCGAAGGCCTACTCGCTGGGCATGAAGCAGCGGCTGGGACTGGCGGCGGCACTGCTCCAGCCGCGCCGGCTGCTGGTCCTGGACGAGCCGACCAATGGGCTCGATCCGCAGGGGATGCGCGAAATCCGTTCGCTGGTAAGGGAGCTGGCGTCGGACGGTACGACCGTCTTCCTCTCCTCGCATCTGCTGGACGAGATCGAGCAGGTGTGCACGCATGCCGCGGTGATGGCGCAGGGGCGGTTGATCACGCAAGGGCCGGTGTCCGAGCTGGCGGCCGGCGCCCGTGGCCGCCTGGTCGTCACGACGCCGGATCCGGGCGACGCGGCCCGTGTACTCAAAGAGCAGGGCGTGGCCGACGTCGTCGTCACGGAGGACCGGGTGACCGGCGAGCCTCCGGACGACCGCGACCTCGCCGAGGTGAACGCGGCCCTGGTGTCGGCGGGCGTTCGCGTACGGGGCTTCGGGCTCGAACGGGCTTCGCTGGAGGACGCGTTCGTTGCGCTTACGGGGGAGGGCTTCGATGTCGCGGGCTGAGGCTTCTGGAGGCTCGGGGGTATCTGGCTCCGGGGTCTCGGAGATCTCTGAGGTCACTGACGGCGGTGCCGGTGCCGGTGCCGGCACGGCCGAGGTCGTCGGCGTGCGCAAACCGAGTCCGCTGTGGACCCTCGGCCTGCTGCGCAACGAACTGGTGACCACCCTGCGCCGGTGGCGGACGATCGCGCTGCTGGGGGTGCTGGCCGCGGTACCGGTGCTCGTCGGGATCGCCGTGAAGATCGAGACGAGTGACGGCGGGGGTGGTGGCGGGGGACCGGCGTTCGTCTCGCAGATCACCAACAACGGACTGTTCCTGGTGTTCACCGCGCTCGCCGCGACGCTGCCCTTCTTCCTGCCGATGGCGATCGGAGTCATCGCGGGGGATGCGATAGCGGGCGAGGCGAACGCAGGCACGCTTCGCTATCTGCTGGTCGCACCCGCGGGGCGTACGCGGCTGCTGCTCACGAAGTACGCGACCACGCTGGCTTTCTGTGTAGTGGCGACGCTTGTCGTGGCGGTGTCGGCGCTGATCGTGGGCTCAGTGCTGTTCCCACTCGGCGAGCTGACGACGATCTCCGGCACGCGGATCAGCTTTGCTGAAGGGCTGGGGCGGGCGTTTCTGATCGCGCTGATCGTCGCCGCTTCACTGATCGGTATAGCGGCGCTCGGCCTGTTCGTCTCGACGCTCACCGGCAGCGGCATAGCGGCGATGGCGACGACCGTGGGCCTGCTGATCACCATCCAGATCCTCGACCAGATACCCCAACTCCACGCGATACAGCCGTACTTCTTCTCGCACTACTGGCTGTCCTTCGCTGACCTGATGCGCGATCCGGTGTACTGGGACGATCTGCTCCGCAACCTCGGCCTTCAGGGCCTGTACGCGGCGGTGTTCGGCACGGCGGCGTGGGCGCGGTTCACGACGAAGGACATCACCGCCTGACCGATGACGGTGTGACCGGTCACCGCCTGGCCGGTCACCGCCCGATCGCTCGGCGCCTGCCCGGCGGGTTGCATGGGCGGGGCGCTCAGTGGACGCAGAATTCGTTGCCCTCCGGGTCCGTCATGAGGACCCACTCGCCGCCTGGTTCCTTCACCTCGCGCAGTACCGCCGCCCCCAGGCCCGTCAGTCGCGCGATCTCCGACTCGCGTTGCCCGGGCTTGGTGTGTACGTCGATGTGCAGCCGGTTCTTGACGGTCTTCGGCTCCGGTACGCGCTGGAAGAGCAGTCGTCGGCCGAGACCGGTGCCGCTCTCCTTGTCGTACGGGTCCTCCGGGTGTCGTACGGCGACGAGATCGCGCCAGGCCTTGTGGCCGTGGGACTCGACGGTGATCTCGGGCGGTACGGCGCCGAAGCCCAGCAGGCGTTCGATGAGGACGCTGTTGTCCTCGACTTCGTAGCCGAGGGTGGCGGCCCAGAAGTCGGCCTGGGCGTGCGGGTCGGCGGCGTCGATGACGAGCTTCCAGTGGAGGGGCGTGGGCGACTGAGTCATGGATGGACGGTACGTCGGATGGGGGTTTCGCGCGGGGCTTTCCCCCGCCGCGCCCTGTCCACGAACGCGGCGGCGTGGGTGTGAGCGCCAACGCGGCCCGGCAGGCAGCGAGTTGAGGATGCCCGGGCACACCACACAGCGCGGTGCTGCCGACATACTGTCCTTATGACGGACACCGCCGCCCCCTCATCCACGTCGTCCACAGAGAGCACCTCGGTCGTCGTCGTCGGTGCCGGCCCCGCCGGTCTCACCGTCGCCAACCTCCTGCGTGCCGCCTCGGTCGACTGCGTGGTGCTGGAGACGGAGAGCAGGGAGTTCATCGAACAGCGGCCCCGCGCGGGCTTCCTGGAGGAGTGGGCGGTGCGCGCCCTGGAGCGGCGCGGCCTCGCCGACCGGCTGCTGGAGAACGCCCAGGTGCACAGCGAGTGCGAGTTCCGGTTCGCGGGGGAGCGGCACAGGTTCCGGTACGGCGACATGTCCGGGCACCACCACTTCGCGTATCCCCAGCCGCTGTTGGTGACGGACCTGGTGCGCGTGTATGCGGACGAGCGGGGTGGTGACATCCGTTTCGGCGTACGTGACGTGGAGTTGCGCGGCATCGACTCGGACCAGCCCTCGGTGTCGTACACGGATCCGGACACGGGCGAGCGCGTACGACTCGACTGCGCGGCCATCGCGGGCTGCGACGGCGCGCGCGGTGTCACCCGGGCGTGCCTGCCGCCGGAGCGCGTCGGCGTCGCCCGGCACGAGTACGGCATCGGCTGGCTGGCGCTGCTCGCCGAGGCGCCGCCGTCCAACGACTGCGTCGTCTTCGGTATCCATCCGCGGGGCTTCGCGGGGCATATGGCCCGCAGCCCGCAGGTCACCCGCTACTACCTGGAGTGCCCGCCCGGCGACGACCCCGGGAACTGGTCGCACGAACGCGTCTGGGCCGAGCTCCATGAGCGGCTCGCGGCGGACGGGGCCCAGCCGCTCGCCGAAGGGCGGCTGATCGAAAAGCGGGTCCTGGACATGCACAACTACGTCGTGGAACCGATGGGGTACGGGCGGCTGTATCTGGCCGGAGACGCGGCTCACCTCCTCGCGCCGATCGGCGCGAAGGGCATGAACCTCGCGATCCACGACGCCCTGTTGCTCGGCGACGCCCTCGTCGCTTATTGCGGCAAGGGCGACGAAAGCGGGCTCGGCGGTTACTCGGCGGCCTGTCTGGGGCGGGTGTGGCAGTACCAGGAGTTCTCGATGTGGCTGTCGGACATCTACCACGGCGCCTCGTCCGGCGACCCGTTCCGGGTGGGCATCACGGCGGCCCGGCTGCGGCGGACTCTCGCCTCGCCCGCTGCCGCGGCCGCGTTCGCGGGGCTGTACATCGGCAAGGACGCCGATTACTGACCTCTAGAGCCGGGGGCTCGAGGTCGGCTTCTGGATCTCCGGAACGTCTGCGTCGACCCCTGCTGCCTGCAGAGTCAGCCTCGCCCGGTGTGACGTCCGCAGCGCGTCCCACGTCAGCAGCGACAGCGCGGCCCACACCAGCGCGAACCCGGCCCACCGCTCGGCGGGCATGGCCTCGTGGAAGTACAGGACGCCGAGCAGGAACTGCAGCACCGGTGCCAGGTACTGGAGCAGTCCGAGCGTCGACAGCGGTACGCGGATCGCCGCCGCCCCGAAGCAGACGAGCGGCGCCGCCGTCACCACACCGGTCGCCGCCAGCAGTGCCGCGTGCCCGGCGCCCTCGGCGCCGAACGCCATGTCGCCCTGCCCCGCCAGCCACAGCAGGTAGCCGAGCGCGGGCAGGAACTGGATCGCCGTCTCCGCGGCCAGCGACTCAAGACCGCCGAGGTTGACCTTCTTCTTCACCAGCCCGTACGTCGCGAAGGAGAAGGCGAGGCAGAGGGAGATCCACGGCGGCTGCCCGTACCCGATCGTCAGCACCAGGACGGCGGCGAAGCCGATGCCGACCGCCGCCCACTGGGCGGGCCGCAGCCGCTCCTTCAGGAGCAGGACGCCCATCGCGATGGTGACGAGCGGGTTGATGAAGTAGCCGAGGGACGCCTCCACCACGTGACCCGTGTTGACGGCCCAGATGTAGACGCCCCAGTTGATGGTGATCACGGTGGCCGCGACCGTGATCAGGCCCAGTCTGCGCGGTTGCCGCAGCAGTTCGCCGGCCCAGGCCCAGCGCCGTATCACCAGGAGCGCGATCGCGACGACGCCGAGCGACCACACCATGCGGTGGGCGAGGATCTCGACCGCTCCGGCGGGCTGGAGGAGCGGCCAGAAGAGGGGGACGAGTCCCCACATGCCGTACGCCGCGAAGCCGTTCAGCAGACCTATCCGCCGCTCACCTCTGGACTCCACCGGCACGACCTCTCCCCTCTCGCACGGCTGCGAGCGCGCAGCCGTTCACGACGGTAGCGCCGAACACCCCCGCCTGTCATGGACGTATCCGCGATACGGTCATTACAAGCGAGGGTGGCGGTGACGGGACTCGAGGGCAACGGGAGGAGTCGGCCCTGAAACGTCGTCCCTTTCGAGGAAGCCCGAGGAAGCCCGAGGAAGTCAGCCCTTGAGCGCCGCCGCGATCGACTCGGCGATCGGCGTGGTCGGCCGGCCGGTCAGCCGGGACAGGTCGCCGCTGGTGACGACCAGCTCGCCCTTCTCGATGGACGCGTCCACACCGGCGATGGTCGCGGCGAGCGGCTCGGGCAGACCGACGCCGGTCAGGATGCCCGTGAAGACCTCGACGGATACGGGGCTGTACGCGATCTCCTTGCCGGACTGCTTGGCCACCTCGGCCGCGTACTCGGCGAAGCCCCAGGCGGTGTCGCCGCCCAGCTCGTACGTCTTGTTCTCATGCCCCTCGCCCGTCAGCACGGCCACGGCGGCGGCCGCGTAGTCCGCGCGGGAGGCCGAGGAGACCTTGCCGTCGCCGGCGGCCTGTACGACGGCGCCGTGCTCGAGGACCTGGCCCAGGCTCTCGGTGTAGTTCTCGTTGTACCAGCCGTTGCGCAGCAGGGTGTACGTGACGCCGGACTCGAGGATCGCGGCCTCGGTGCCCCGGTGGTCGTCGGCCAGCGCGGCGGACAGGCTGCCGGGGGCGCTGGTGTACGCGAGGAGCGCGACTCCGGCGGCCTTGGCGGCTTCGAGGACGACCTTGTGCTGGCCCACGCGGCCCTTGTCGAACTCGTTGCCGGAGATGAGGAGCACCTTGTCACCGGCGGAGAAAACGCTGTCGAAGGTCTCGGGAGCGTTGTAGTCGGCGACCGCGATCTTCACGCCGCGGGCCGCGTAGCCCGCCGCCTTCTCCTCGCTGCGGACGACGGCCGTGATCTGGTCGGCCGGGACCTTCTCCAGCAGTCCCTCAATGACGAAACGGCCGAGGTGTCCGGTGGCTCCGGTGACGACAATGCTCATGATGTTGCAGCTCCTTGTGGTGTGGGTATGCACTAACCATAGGTGCTGCACTAACTCTCCGAAAGTACCCACTTTGAAGTAAGGTACTGGCATGGCCGTAAGTGATGCAGTTGTCGCCACTCCCGCAGTAGCCGGCAAATGGAACGTCGAGGGCGAGGCGATGTGCCCCCATCGCCTCGTGCTGGAGCACGTCACCAGCCGCTGGGGCGTCCTCGTCCTGATCCAGCTCCTGGACCGACCGCACCGCTTCAGCGAGCTGCGCCGTGCCATCGGGCGCGTCAGCGAGAAGATGCTCACGCAGACCTTGCAGACCCTGGAGCGGGACGGGCTGGTCCACCGTGACGCGAAGCCGGTGATCCCACCGAGGGTGGACTACTCGCTGACGGACCTGGGCCGCGAGGCCGCCGAACAGGTGCGGGCGCTGGCCGACTGGACGTCGCACCGCATGGACGCGGTGCTGAAGGCGCGCAAGGAGTATGACGCGGCAAGGGAGTAGTTCCCTGCCCGACGAGTGACGCTCCGGGCAAGTGACGTGAGGGCCTGGGCGCTGCTGTACGTGCATGACGTACAGCAGCGCCCAGGCCCTCAGGCGCAACTACCGGTCAGCCGACGACGGTCCAGGTGTCCCCGCCCGCCAGCAGTGCTGCCAGGTCGCCCTTCCCGTTCTGCTCGATCGCCGTGTCCAGCTGGTCCGACATCTGGGTGTCGTACACCGGCCGGTCCACCGAGCGGAAGACGCCGATCGGGGTGTGGTGCAGGGTGTCCGGGTCGGCGAGCCGGGACAGGGCGAAGGCGGTGGTCGGGGAGGGCGCGTGCGCGTCGTGGACCAGGATCTGCGACTCGTTCTCCGGGGTGACGGTGACGACCTTCAGGTCGCCCGTCAGCTGATCCCGTACGACACCCTTCGTGCTGTCCGTGCCGAAGCGGATCTGCTGGCCGTGCTGGAGGCGGATTACCGCCTCCTCGGCCTGCTGCTTGTCCTTCAGGGCCTCGAAGGCGCCGTCGTTGAAGATGTTGCAGTTCTGGTAGATCTCGACCAAGGCCGTGCCCGGGTGGGCGGCCGCCTGGCGCAGGACCTCCGTGAGGTGCTTGCGGTCGGAGTCCACGGTGCGCGCCACGAAGGACGCCTCCGCGCCGATGGCCAGCGAGACCGGGTTGAAGGGCGCGTCCAGCGAACCCATCGGCGTCGACTTCGTGATCTTGCCGACCTCGGAGGTCGGGGAGTACTGGCCCTTCGTGAGGCCGTAGATCCGGTTGTTGAAGAGCAGGATCTTCAGGTTGACGTTCCGGCGCAGGGCGTGGATCAGATGGTTGCCGCCGATGGACAGCGCGTCGCCGTCACCGGTCACCACCCAGACGGACAGGTCCTGCCGGGACGAGGCCAGGCCCGTCGCGATGGCGGGCGCGCGGCCGTGGATGGAGTGCATCCCGTAGGTGTCCATGTAGTACGGGAAGCGGGAGGAGCAGCCGATGCCGGAGACGAAGACGATGTTCTCCTTCGCCAGGCCGAGCTCGGGCATAAAGCCCTGCACGGCGGCGAGGATCGCGTAGTCACCGCAGCCGGGGCACCAACGCACTTCCTGATCGGACTTGAAGTCCTTCATGGACTGCTTGCCCTCGGCCTTGGGCACGAGAGAAAGCGCCTCGATCGTGTCCGCGCCTTCCGTGGACGTCTCAGCCATCGATGGCCTCCTTGAGAGCCGTGGCGAGCTGCTCAGCCTTGAACGGCATACCGTTGACCTGGTTGTACGAGTGGGCGTCCACCAGGTACTTCGCCCGGACGAGCGTGGCGAGCTGCCCGAGATTCATCTCGGGGATCACCACCTTGTTGTAACGCCCCAGCACCTCGCCGAGATTCCGCGGGAACGGATTGAGATGGCGCAGATGGGCCTGCGCGATGCTCTCCCCGGCCGCGCGCAGCCGCCGTACCGCCGCGGTGATGGGCCCGTACGTCGACCCCCAGCCCAGTACGAGCATCTGCGCGCCGTGCGGGTCGTCGACCTCGGTGTCCGGAACGTCGATGCCGTCGATCTTCGCCTGGCGCGTCCGCACCATGAAGTCGTGGTTGGCCGGGTCGTACGAGATGTTGCCTGTACCGTCCTGCTTCTCGATGCCGCCGATACGGTGCTCCAGGCCGGGCGTGCCCGGGATCGCCCACGGGCGGGCGAGGGTCTGCGGGTCGCGACGGTAGGGCCAGAAGACCTCGGTGCCGTCGTCCAGGGTGTGGTTGGGGCCCTGCGCGAACTGCGTGCGCAGATCCGGGAGTTCGTCGATGTCCGGGATGCGCCAGGGCTCGGATCCGTTGGCCAGGTAGCCGTCGGAGAGCAGGAAGACCGGGGTGCGGTAAGTGATCGCGATCCGGGCGGCTTCCAGGGCCGCCTCGAAGCAGTCGGCGGGCGTGCGCGGGGCCACGACCGGGACCGGGGCCTCGCCGTTGCGGCCGTACATCGCCTGCAGCAGGTCCGCCTGCTCGGTCTTGGTCGGCAAGCCGGTGGACGGGCCGCCGCGCTGGATGTCGATGACGAGGAGAGGGAGTTCGAGGCTCACGGCCAGACCGATGGTCTCGCTCTTGAGGGCCACACCGGGACCGGATGTCGTGGTCACGGCGAGCGAGCCGCCGAAGGCCGCGCCCAGGGCTGCGCCGATGCCGGCGATCTCGTCCTCGGCCTGGAAGGTGCGTACGCCGAAGTTCTTGTGCTTGGACAGCTCGTGCAGGATGTCCGAGGCCGGTGTGATCGGGTACGAGCCCAGGTAGAGCGGCAGGTCGGCCTGGCGGGAGGCGGCGATCAGGCCGTACGACAGGGCCAGGTTCCCGGAGATGTTCCGGTACGTACCGGTCGGGAACGCCTTCGCGGCCGGGGCGACTTCGTACGAGACCGCGAAGTCCTCGGTGGTCTCGCCGAAGTTCCAGCCCGCACGGAAGGCGGCGATGTTGGCCGCCGCGATGTCCGGCTTCTTGGCGAACTTCGACTTCAGGAACCTCTCGGTGCCCTCGGTGGGCCGGTGGTACATCCAGCTCAGCAGGCCCAGCGCGAACATGTTCTTGCTGCGCTCGGCCTCCTTGCGGGAGAGGTCGAACTCCTTGAGTGCCTCGACCGTCAGTGTCGTGAGGGGGACGGGGTGGACGTGGTAGCCGTCCAGGGAGCCGTCCTCCAGAGGGCTCGTCGCGTAGCCGACCTTGGCCATCGCCCGCTTGGTGAACTCGTCCGTGTTGACGATGATCTCGGCGCCGCGCGGCACATCGCCGACGTTGGCCTTCAGCGCGGCCGGGTTCATCGCCACGAGTACGTTCGGCGCATCGCCCGGCGTGAGGATGTCGTGGTCGGCGAAGTGCAGCTGGAAGGACGAGACGCCCGGCAGCGTTCCGGCAGGGGCGCGGATCTCGGCGGGGAAGTTCGGCAGTGTCGACAGGTCGTTGCCGAAGGACGCCGTCTCCGAGGTGAAGCGGTCGCCGGTGAGCTGCATACCGTCACCCGAGTCCCCCGCGAACCGGATGATCACCCGGTCGAGGCGGCGCACGTCCTTCGCGCCCGCGCCCGCCGGTCTGCGCTGTTCTCCTACGACGGCTCCGTCGGCCTGTTCGGTTGGACTGACCTGGCTGGTCACTGAACTGGACCTCCCTCGAGGCGGCTGTCTGGGAACGGTCTGCCCGCAAGCGCTCCCACCTTCAACCCTACGTCTGTAAGGGTCGCCTTCCCTCGGCCATTCGCATGATGGACACCACGTTGAGACCGTATGTCGCCCCGATTTGCCACGACTTATTCACCCTCTGGCCTCTATGTCTGAGGACGCTCATGGCTCGTCCTTTGGTTCTAGGACGTGGTTCCAGCGGTTCCAGGACTTCTGCTGAGGAGGGTTCTCCTGGGTGATCGCGGCCTTCATGAGTGCGGGTCGGGCCGCTTCCGAGTTCGGGCGGGGCCCGATCATCAGCTCGGGTGGGGTCGGATCACGAGTTCAGGTAGGTCAGGACCGCCAGGACGCGTCGGTGGTCGCCGTCGCTCTGGGACAGGCCGAGCTTCAGGAAGATATTGCTGACGTGCTTCTCCACCGCGCCGTCGCTGACGACCAGCTGCCGGGCGATCGCGGAGTTCGTCCGCCCCTCGGCCATGAGTCCCAGGACCTCTCTCTCGCGGGGGGTGAGTCCCGCGAGTACGTCCTGCTTCCGGCTGCGGCCGAGCAGCTGGGCCACCACCTCCGGGTCGAGTGCCGTGCCTCCCCGGGCCACGCGTACCACCGCGTCGACGAATTCACGTACCTCTGCTACCCGGTCCTTGAGCAGGTAGCCGACGCCGTGGCTGGAACCGGCGAGGAGTTCTGTGGCGTACTGCTCCTCCACATACTGCGACAACACGAGTACGCCGAGTCCAGGGTGGTGTTTGCGCAGCTGCACCGCGGCCTTGACGCCTTCGTCGGTGTGGGTGGGCGGCATGCGTACGTCGGCGACGACGACGTCCGGCAGGGTGCCCTGGGCTGCCAGTTCGGTGATGGTCTTGATCAGTGCGTCACCGTCGCCCACTCCGGCGACGACTTCGTGCCCCCGGTCGGTCAGCAGCCGGGTCAGGCCCTCCCTGAGCAGCACTGAATCCTCGGCGATGACCACTTGCACCCTGTCCTCCACGATCTCTGGCCCCCCAGCCTGGCGCAGGCTTGCGCGTAGGGGCCAAGCATTTCACCTCCGGCGGTTGGGCGGGGTTGGGTTCGTGGTTTGGTGCGGGTGCGTTGTGGCTGGTCGCGCCCCGCGGCGGAGCCGCTGATGTCACAGCCTCGCGAAAGGGGCGCTCCCGGAGCCGCCAGCCCCCAACTACCGGCAGTCTCCCACCGGTGGGAGGGGACGTGGGCCGGTGCGCCGTATGCCCGTCGCTCAGGTTCTGTCTCAGGTCACCCGCACCGTGTACGGACACCGGGCCGTATGCCCGGCCTGCGACGGGCTGACGCACCGGCCCACGGCCCCGCACCCAACCACGCACCCGAGGGGCGCGGGGAACTGCGCGACCAGCCACGACGCGCCCGCAGTCGCCCATGAACCGAAGAACCCACCCCTCGGGTAGGCGTGCCCTTCTCAACCGCCGGTGGCAACCCGCCAGGGCAACTCCGCGGTGACGCGCGTCGGACCGGCGACCGGGGAGTCGACGACAAGGATGCCGTCGACCGCGTCGAGACGTTCGGCGAGGCCAGCGAGGCCAGAACCGCCGGAGGCGTCCGCGCCGCCGACCCCGTTGTCGACGACCTGAAGCATCAGGCGGTTGTCGACGCGCCAGACGTCGACGTACGCCCGCGTCGCCCGCGAGTGCTTGCTGACGTTCTGGAGAAGCTCGGACGCGGTGAAGTACGCGATGCCCTCGATGGCGGGCGCCGGTCGGGACGGCAGGTCAACCTCGACCTGAACCGGCACCGTGCAGCGCGACGCCACCGCGGACAGCGCGGCATCGAGCCCTCGGTCGGTGAGGACGGCGGGATGGATGCCGCGAGCCAGGTCCCGCAGTTCCTGGAGCGCCGTCTTCACCTCGCCGTGCGCCTCGCCCACCATCCGCGCCGCCTCCTCCGGATCCTCCGTCAGCTTCTCCTTGGCCAGCCCCAGGTCCATGGCCAGCGCGACCAGCCGCGCCTGCGCCCCGTCGTGCAGATCCCGCTCGATACGCCGGAGGTCGGCGGCGGCCGTGTCGATGACGACACCGCGGTCCGACTCCAGCTCCACGACCCGCGTCGCCAGCCGTGAAGGCCCCAGCAGTCCGTGCACCAGCAGCCGGTCCACCAGCGTCAGCGCCCGTACGATCCATGGCGTGGCCAGCGTGAGCAGCAGCCCCAGCAGCGCGGTCACGATGACTTCGAAGGGGTTGTCCAGGTAGATCCGGTGCGCTTCGTCCCCGTAGAGCTGAAGCCCGCCCTGTCCGCCGTACACCGGAAAAACCCAGAACCACAGCGGGTACGTCAGCATCGCCCAGCCGTACGCCCAGAAGTTGATCGCCACCGCGAACGCGAACACGGCCCACGGGAA
This sequence comes from Streptomyces vastus, assembly GCF_039532825.1. Lineage (NCBI taxonomy): Bacteria > Bacillati > Actinomycetota > Actinomycetes > Kitasatosporales > Streptomycetaceae > Streptomyces > Streptomyces vastus. Next base: position 161,850 of record NZ_BAAASJ010000036.1, on the reverse strand, counting down.
GTGCAGCACCGCGTAGAGCAGATGCCGCCAGGACGCTCCGCTCTTGAACATCGCGCCCATCCATGCCATCGGGCCCTGCTTCCGGACCCGCAACGGCTCCGGTGCCGCGACCTCCAGACCCAGCAGCCCGCGGGCCCGCGCACGCTCCAGCGCGCCGAATGCTCGGCAGCCCGCAAGCGCTGCCGCGAGCACGGGAATGCCGAGGAACGTGATCAGCAGGCCCGCGCCCAGCGACACCATCGTCACGGCGAAGGTGAACATCAGGATGCCGACCGGCAGGCTCAGCATCAGATAGCCGAACTCTTTCCAACTGCGCGCCTCGATCGGCGCCCGCAGCGCGGCCGGGAGCCGGTGCCGCCGCCCCTCGACGCCCTCCCCGAGGAACCCGGGCCCAGCGTTTCGCCCGTACCCCTGTCCGTACTCCGTCGCCATGGCCGCCGTCCGTTTCTACTAGGTCCCTACTCGGTCCAGTTGTCCGATGTCGTAGTTCCACACTCCTCGGTGCCAGGTCCGCGGACCATGGAGTGCGTCGGCGTCTTGAGGCGGGGGTTTTCCCCACCCCCTGGGCCGCCTCGGGAGTACGCGGGGTGGGGCAGGTGGTGGGGTGGCGGCTCGGATCGCGGCGGGGTGACATGGGGCGCAGCACGGCCGGGGCAAGCAGCCGTACGCCAGGAAGGGCCGCTCGGAAGGGGCGTACGCGAGGGTAGGCAGGCGTAGGACCCGCAGCCGTACGCTTACCCTCGCGCCGGCTCCTCCGTCCGGTCCCGCCACGGGAGTTCCGCCGTGATCGTTGTCGGGCCGCCTACGGGGGACTCGATGACGAACAGGCCGTCGACCGCGCCGAGCCGGTCCGCGAGGCCCGCCATTCCCGTGCCGCCGTCGAGGGAGGCGCCGCCGCGGCCGTCGTCCCAGACCTGTATGAGCAGGCGGTTGTCCGAGCGCCAGACGTCGACCGAGGCGGACCTCGCCCCGCTGTGTTTGCTGACGTTCTGGAGGAGTTCGGAGACCGTGAAGTACGCGATGCCCTCGATGGCCGCGGCGGGGCGCATCGGCAGGTCGGCCGTCACCTTGACGGGGACCGTGCAGCGGGAGGCCACCGAGGACAGGGCGGCGTCGAGTCCGCGGTCGGTGAGGACGGCGGGATGGATCCCCCGGGCCAGGTCGCGCAGTTCCTGGAGCGCCATCTTCACCTCGCCGTGCGCCTCCTCGACCATCGATGCCGCGGTGTCGGGGTCCTCCAGGAGTTTCTCCTTGGCCAGACCGAGCCCCATCGCGAGGTTGACGAGGCGCGCCTGCGCCCCGTCGTGCAGATCCCGCTCGATACGCCGCAGGTCGGCCGCGGCCGTGTCGACGACCACACCCCGGTCCGACTCCAACTCGGCTATACGCCGCTCCAGTTCGTCGGAGGGCGACAGCAGCCCGCGGACCATCGCCCGGTCCGCGTTCGCGAGCCCGCGCGCGATGAACGGCAGCACAGGCCACAGCACGAACAACGAGGTCAGCGTGATGGTGAAGGTGAGGATGCCCCAGGGCAGCCGCATGAAGTCGTACAGCACCGTCCGCCAGCCGACCGGATCCCTCAACGCCATCCACAGCCTGGAGAGGAACCCGCTCTGGCCGCGGAACGGCAGCGGACTCGGCTCCTCCACCCGTACCCCGAGCAGCGCCCTGGCCCGGCTCCGCTCAAGCTGGCCCAGCAGACGTGCGCCCATCAGCCCGCCGGCGAGCAGCGGAAGACCGACCACCGTCAGGCTCAGGAAGGCACCGGTGGACAACACCGTCACCACATACGTGAAACCGACCAGCGACACCGGCAGGTTCGCCAGGAGATGCGTGATCTCCTTCCAGGTGTGCCGGTCATAGGCGAAGCGCGCGGGTGGCGGGCGGTCGCCGCCGCCCCGGGTGTCGGTGGCGAGGATGGATTCGGTCATAACCGCTAGCGTGCCGGGCCGCGCGCCGGAGCGCCATGAGGTGAACTGCCGGGATTCCCTGGGGAAAACCCCACCTCCGGGCCCGCCGTCGGACCTGCCCCCGGACCCGCGCTCGGGGCGGCCGTGGAACATCTGCGGGTGGCTGTCGGGTGCCTTTCGCCGTCCAGCGGGTGCCTGCCGGGATCATTCCGGGCGCCTGTCGGGATCCTGCCGGGCGCCTGTCGGCGACCTCCGCGCATGCCAAGGCGTGACGGGCTGCTTACCGTTTCTTTAGCAGGGCCTAGACTCCGATGCGTACAGATCGTCGAGCACGGCGCATCGCACGGCGCACATCAGGGCGCGCACGAGGTCATACGCGGTCATACGAGGTCAGGGAGCGAGGGGCGGACGTGCCGGAACCGACCAGGGGCGCGGGGACCGGGGCCGCCGGGATCACGGTCGCGGCGGACTACTTCCAGTCCTACTCGGTCGTCGGACTGCTCGTCGTAGTCGGCGTGCTGTTCGTCGCCGTCGCCTTCGGAGCCGGGCGCCTGCTGCGGCCCGTCGTCCCGACGCCCGAGAAACTCCTGACGTACGAGTGCGGAGTCGACCCCGTCGGTGAGGGCTGGGCTCACACCCAGGTCCGCTACTACGTCTACGCCTTCCTCTACGTGATCTTCGCCGTCGACTCGATCTTCCTCTTCCCTTGGGCCACGGTCTTCGCCGCGCCGGGCTACGGGGCGACGACGCTCGTGGAGATGTTCATCTTCCTCGGCTTCCTGGCCGTGGGACTGCTGTACGCATACAAGAAGGGCGTCCTCACATGGACGTGACCCAGCCCGAGCCCGTGTCCGAGCCGGGGCCTGTGCTGCTTCCGGAGCCGAAGCGCCTGGGTGCGCTCGCGCGTCTCGCCCCCGAGCCGATGAAGGTGGTCCTGAACTGGGGCCGCCGCTACAGCCTGTGGGTCTTCAACTTCGGCCTCGCCTGCTGCGCGATCGAGTTCATCGCCGCCTCCATGGCCCGGCACGACTTCATCCGCCTAGGGGTGATTCCGTTCGCTCCGGGGCCGCGCCAGGCCGACCTGATGGTGGTGTCGGGGACGGTGACGGACAAGATGGCGCCCGCGGTGAAGCGGCTGTACGAACAGATGCCTGAACCCAAGTACGTCATCTCCTTCGGCGCCTGCTCCAACTGCGGCGGGCCCTACTGGGACTCGTACTCCGTGACCAAGGGCGTCGACCAGATCATCCCGGTCGACGTGTACGTCCCCGGGTGCCCGCCCCGTCCCGAAGCGCTGCTCCAGGGCATCCTCAAGCTCCAGGAGAAGATCGCCCGGGAGTCGCTGGGGGAGCGGTACGGCTCCGATTACGGGTCTGACCGGTACGGGCCCGCCGGCGCCCGGCCTTCCGCGGGCGCGCTGCAGAGCGGGCTGGTGAAGCCGCCGGTTCCGGCCGGGGAGGAGGGCGAGCGGTGACCGGCTGGCTGCCCTCCCCGGTGGAGGAGCTCTTCGGTGCGGAGGCCACGGCCGAGGAGTCGTACGAGCTCCTGACCGTCGACGTGCCGCCCACCGCCTGGATCTCCGCGCTGGAGACCGCGCGCGGCGAGCTGGGCTGCACGTATTTCGACTGGCTGAGCGCCGTCGACGAACCCGGCACGGGCTTCCGCGTCTCGGCCCATGTGGTCGCGCTCGCTCCGGTACGCCGCCTTCTCGTACGGACCACTGTCCCGCACGACGCCCCCGTACTCCCTTCCGCCGTCGACGTCTACGCGGGCGCCGCCTGGCACGAACGCGAGACCCACGAGATGTTCGGCGTCGCCTTCGAAGGCCACCCGGGGCTCGCGCCGCTGCTCCTCCCGGAGGGCTTCGAGGGGCACCCGCTGCGCAAGGACTTCGTCCTGGCGGCCCGCGTCGCCAAGGCCTGGCCCGGCGCGAAGGAACCGGGGGAGTCGGAACACGGCGGCCCGAAGCGCCGGCAGATGCTGCCACCGGGCGTCCCCGACCCGAACGAGTGGGGCCCTCTGAAGGGTCAGCTCCCGCCTGCTCCCGCCCGCCCGGCCCGCGGCGCTGCCCGGGCGGCGGGCGAACGCCCGGCCCGGCGGGCTCGCACAGCAGGGGAGGGCTCGGCGAGCCAGGCCCCGGCTTCGGGTGCGCCCGCTGCGGGTCCGGGTACGGACGCGGTGGCGGAGGGCAGGCCTGCGGGACGCCGGGCGCGCAGCGTGAGCGAGGGCTCGGCGACACAGCGCACGGAGGGGGCGGAGGCAGGCTCGGCGGGTGCTCCTCCGGCCCCGGTTTCGGGTGCCGAAAGGCCGCCCGTGGCGCCACGTCGCTCCCGCAGCGCCGGTGAAGGCTCGGCGTCGCAGCGCGAGGCCTCCGCTGCCGCCGCGGCTGATGAAGCCGGCAGCGAGCAGCCGCCCGGAGGCGGTGGGCCCGCCCGCCCGGCGCGCGCCCGCAGTACGGACGCCCCATGGCACCACGCGCGCCCCGCCTTCGACGACGCCGATCAGAAGACGCCCACGGGGCCGTCCACGGAAGAGTCGCGGATCGGGGAGCCGTCCACGGTGGAGTCGCCGATGGCGGAGCCGCCAACTGAGGAGCGCCCCTCGACTGAGCGGCAACCGGACGACGAACCCAAGGCCAAGGCTCCCGAGGAGTCGCAGGCGAAACCCTCCGAGGCCCCCGAGGCCCAGCAGCCCACCGACGACAACTCACCAGGAGGCCCGCAGTGAACGACGTGCTCGACGTCACCCTGCGACTCCTGATCGTCTTCGTCGTGTTCCTCACCTTCCCGCTGATCGTCGGCCAGACGGAACACAAGGTGATGGCTCATATGCAGGGCCGCCTCGGCCCCATGTACGCGGGCGGCTTCCACGGCTGGGCCCAACTTGTCGCGGACGGCGTGAAGTTCGCCCAGAAGGAAGACGTGGTCCCCGCAGGCGCCGACCGCCGCATCTTCCAGCTGGCCCCCGCCGTCGCCCTCCTCCCGTACCTTCTCGTCCTCCTCGCCATCCCCATCGGCCCGGGCGAAGGCGCCGTCGGCGAGGTCATCGACGCGGGCATCTTCTTCGTCCTCGCCGTGATGGGCGTGGGCGTACTCGGCTCGCTCATGGCGGGCTGGGCCTCGGCCAACAAGTTCTCCCTCCTCGGCGGCCTCCGCACCGCCGCCCAGCTCCTCGCGTACGAACTCCCGATGCTCCTCACCGCGGCTTCGGTCGCGATGGCCGCGGGCACGGTCTCGCTCCCCGGCATCCTCGACGCCTTCGAGTGGTGGTGGCTGCCCTGGCAGATCGTCGGCGCGCTCGTCTTCTTCGTGGCCGGCCTCGCCGAACTCCAGCGCCCTCCCTTCGACATGCCGGTCGCCGACTCGGAGATCATCTTCGGTGCGTACACCGAATACACCGGTCTGCGTTTCGCTCTCTTCCTCCTCGCCGAGTACGCCGGAATCATCGTCCTGTGCGGACTGACCACCGTCCTTTTCCTGGGCGGCTGGCACGGCCCGTGGGGCGACGACGGCCTCGGCTGGGTCTGGACCCTGCTGAAGACCGCGGTCCTCGCCTTCCTCGTGATCTGGCTGCGCGTCACCTATCCCCGTCTCCGCGAGGACCAGCTCCAGAAACTCTCCTGGACCCTCCTCGTCCCTCTCTCCCTCGCCCAGATCGCCCTCACCGGCGTCGTCAAGGTGGTGATCCAGTAGCCATGGCTGAGTCCCTCCCGCCCACTCGGTCCCGTGTCCCCGGCAGCGGCCTCGCCAAGGGTCTGGCCGTCACCCTGCGCACGATGACGAAGCGCGCGCACACCGCGCAGTACCCGGACGCCCAGCCCGAACTCCCGCCCCGCAGCCGCGGCGTCATCGGCCTCTTCGAGGAGAACTGCACGGTCTGCATGCTGTGCGCCCGCGAGTGCCCGGACTGGTGCATCTACATCGACTCCCATAAGGAGACGGTCCCGCCCGCCGCCCCCGGAGGCCGCGAGCGCAGCCGTAACGTCCTCGACCGCTTCGCCATCGACTTCGCTCTGTGCATGTACTGCGGTATCTGCATCGAGGTGTGTCCTTTCGACGCGCTGTTCTGGTCCCCGGAGTTCGAGTACGCGGAGACCGACATCCACGAACTCACCCACGAACGCGACAAGCTCCGCGAGTGGATGTGGACCGTCCCGGCCCCACCCGCCCTCGATCCCTCCGCCGAGGAACCCAAGGAACTCGCCGCCGCCCGCAAAACCGCCGACAAGCTCGCCGCCGAACAGACAGCCCGGGCGGACGAACAGGCCGGGGCAGAGCCGACCGCGCCGCAGGAGGGAGAAGCGTGAGCCTCGCCGCCGTCGCCGCCGCATCGCCGGCGACGACCACCGCCGCCGAAACCAATGGCTTCCTCTCCCCGACCGGCGTCGAGATCGCCTTCCTCCTCGTCGGCCTCGTCACCCTCGGCGCGGCCGTCGTGACCGTCACCACCAAGCAACTCGTCCACGCCGCCTTGTGGCTGGTCGTGACGCTCGGCGGCCTCGCCGTCGAATACCTCCTGCTCACCGCCGAGTTCATCGCCTGGGTGCAGGTCCTCATCTATGTCGGTTCCGTCGTCGTACTCCTCCTCTTCGGTCTGATGCTCACCAAGGCCCCCATCGGCCGGTCCCCGGACGCCGACTCCGGCAACCGCTGGGTCGCCCTGACCGTCGCCATCGCCGCGGCCGCCGCCCTCTTCTGGGTCGTCGTCGACGCCTTCCGGACGACCTGGATCGACCTGGACGGCCCCGCCGCCGGTTCCACCGCGGACACCGGCGCGAGCCTGTTCCGGAGCTGGGTGCTCCCCTTCGAGGCCCTCTCGGTCCTGCTGCTCGCCGCCCTGGTCGGCGCGATCGTCCTCTCCCGCAAGGCAGCCGCCGGCGATGGCCCACCGGGCGACACGGCACCCGGCACCCGGCCTTCGGGCAAGGAGGCGCCCACCGAACAGCCCGCGGGCCAGACGACCCCCGACGAGCAGCCCGCACAGCCCTCGCGCAAGGCACCCAAGGGAGGCGCCCGCTGATGCATCTCGCCTATCCCGCCGTGCTCTCCGCCCTCCTCTTCTGCACGGGCCTGTACGGAGTCCTCGCGCGCCGCAACGCGATCCTGGTCCTGATGTCCGTCGAGCTGATGCTCAACGCCGTCAACCTCAACCTGGTCGCCTTCGACGTCTGGCTCAGCAAGACCGCCCAGGACACCCTGCACTCCGGCCAAGCCCTGACCCTGTTCACCATCGCCATCGCCGCCGCCGAGATCGGCATCGGCCTGGCGATCGTCCTCGCCGTCTACCGCAACCGCGGCACCTCGGACATCGACAAGCTCCGCGACACCGCCGAGACCGACGACGGCGACGACGCCCCCGGATCCGCCGCGCACGCGCCGGCCGAGAAGGCTGAGGCCACCGCGTGACCACGACCACCCTCGCCGTCCTCGTCCCCCTCCTTCCGTTCCTGGGCGCCGCGGCCGGCCTTCTCCTGGGCCGCACCGCCCCCGGTTTCGTACGGCCCCTCGCCGTCCTGCCCTCGCTGGTCTCCCTGGCGCTCGCCGTCCTCGTCGCCGTACGCCAGGGCGGCGACCAAGCCGTAGACGCCGCCACCGAGCTCACGCCCACCGGCTCGGTCCCCATCGAACTCGCCCTGCACATCGACGGCTTCGCCGCCCTCGTCGCCATCCTGGTCGGCGTCGTCGCCTCCTGCGTGCAGATCTACTCGACGGGCTACCTGCGCGACGATCCGCGCTACCCCTCGTACGCCGCTCTCGTCTCCCTCTTCACCTCCGCGATGCTGCTCGTCGTCTACTCCGGCGACCTGATGGTGCTCCTGGTCGGCTGGGAGATCATGGGCATCTGCTCGTACTTCCTCGTCGGCCACTACTGGGAGACCCCGGAAGCACGCGCCGCCTCCCTGAAGGCCTTCCTGGTCACCAAGCTCGGCGACATCCCCTTCCTGATCGGTCTGTTCACGCTCGCCGCCGATGCCGGCTCCTTCCGCATCAGGACCGTCCTCGGCACGGTCGCGAGCGGCGGACTCGACCATCCGACGCTGATCGCCCTGCTGCTCCTCGCCGGTGTGGCGGGCAAGTCGGCGCAGTTCCCGCTGCACTCCTGGCTGCCCGACGCGATGGCGGGCCCCACACCCGTCTCCGCGCTGATCCACGCCGCGACGATGGTCGCCGCCGGTGTCTACTTCATCGCCCGGCTCCTTCCGGTCTTCGCCGCCTCCTCGGCCGCGCTACTCGTCCTCGCCGTCATGGCCGCCGTCACCATGGCCGGTTCGGCGCTCGCCGCGCTCGCCCAGGACGACATCAAGCGCGTCCTCGCATACTCGACGATCGGCCAGCTCGGCTACATGACCGGCGCCCTCGCCGTCGGCGACCGCGGTGCCGCCGTCTTCCACCTCCTCTCGCACGGCGCCTTCAAAGCGCTGCTGTTCCTCGCCGCGGGCGTGATCATCCACGCCGCCGGCACCAACTCGCTGGCCGCCATGTCCCGCATGAAGGACCTGCGCGCCCGCGTCCCCGACGCCTACTGGACGATGACCGTGGCGCTCCTCGCCCTCGCCGCGATCCCTCCCTTCAGCGGCTTCTTCTCCAAGGAAGCCGTCCTGGGCGCCGCCGAGCACGCCGCCACCGGTCACGCCGTGGACATCCCCGGTGCCGCCGGCTGGATCGTCCTCGTCGCCGGCCTCGTCACGGCCCTGCTCACCGCCGCGTACGCGATGCGCCTGTGGCTGCTCGCCTTCCGCGGCCACGGAGCCGAAGCCCCCGACCACGGCAGGCAGCCCCTCGCCATGAACGCCGTACTGTGGGTGCTCGCCGTCCCCTCACTCGCCTTCGGGCTCACCACTGGTCTGCTGCCCGACTGGTTCGACGGACACGAACTGACCCCGACCGTGGCCACCTCCGTACTCGGCACGGGAGTCGCCCTCGTCGGCGGCATCGTCACGTACGGCGCCTGGCGGCACACCACCGCACTCGCGGCCCGCGTACCGATGGGTGCGGTCGCGGCCCACCCGGAGGGCGACGCCGGACTCGTCGAGGCCGAGGCCATCGCCAGCCACGCCCCCGCGTACGGAAACGTCGCCTCCGCGCCCGACCCGGCGGACCCCGGACGCCTGCTCCTGGGACCGCTGCACCGGCACGCGGCCGTCGGCTTCCACCTCGACGCCGTCTACGCGGCCCTCTTCGTCCGCCCGGTCCAGGCCGGAGCCACACTCGTCCGGTTCCTCGACCGCGAGGTCGTCGACACCTACGTACGCGGCGCGGGCACGCTGCCCCGCCTGCTCGGCGCCGCCGTCCGACGCGCCCAGACCGGCAATGTGCAGACCTATGTGAGCGCCCTGCTCGCCGGCACCGTCGTCCTCGCGGTCGCCGCCCTCCTAGTCGCCACGGGAGCGTGAGCAGGCGTGGTCGATATCAGCGAGTCCGTGATGCAGTTCCTTCTGGCGTTCATCGTCGTCGGCCCGCTTCTCGGCGCCGCCGCCGCTCTCCTCCCGGCCCCGCCCGGGCTGAAGGGCAAGTCACCCGAGCAGGCCGTGCTGCGCCACGGTGTCACCGTCACCGGCGCCGTACTCATCGCCGCGATCGTCCTCGCGCTCGGCTTCGACCACGACCAGCCGTCGAAGATGCAGGCCACGACGGACATCAGCTGGATCCCCGCGCTCGACGTGCGGATCCACCTCGGCACCGACGGCATTTCCCTCCCCCTTCTGGTCCTGACCGCGCTGCTGACCTTCCTCTGCGCGCTGCACTCCTACTTCAAGATGCCTTCGGGCCCGACCCCGAAGGCCTTCGTCGCACTGCTACTCGTCCTCGAGTCCGGCACCCTCGCGACCTTCGCCGTCCTCGACCTTCTGCTCTTCTTCCTCGCGTTCGAGATGGTGCTCATCCCGATGTACTTCCTCATCGCCCGCTGGGGCGGTGAGCAACGGACCCAAGCCGCTTGGAAGTTCATCCTCTACACACTGCTCGGCTCCGTCGTCATGCTGCTGGGCCTGCTCCTCGTCGGGCTCAAGTCCGGCACATTCGACATGGTGGCACTCGCCACTGACAACGGCCGGTCGCTGACCACATCCGTGCAGGCCGTCGCCGTTTTGGCAATCGGAATCGGGCTCGCGGTCAAGACGCCGATGTGGCCGTTGCACAGCTGGCTGCCGGACGCGCACACCGCCGCGCCGACCGTCGGCTCGGTCCTGCTGGCCGGTGTACTGCTGAAGATGGGTACGTACGGGTTCGTCCGGATTCTGCTGCCCATCACACCGGACGGCATGCGGACCTTCGCGCCTTACCTCGCCGCCTTCGCCGTCGTCGGGATCATCTACGGATCCCTCGCCTGCCTGGCGCTCGCCAAGCAGGGCGCGAAGGGCGACCTCAAGCGCCTCATCGCGTACTCCTCCGTCGGCCACATGGGCTTCGTACTCCTCGGCATCGCGACGATGACCCCGACCGGCGTGAACGGCGCGCTGTTCGCGAACATCGCCCACGGCCTCATCACCGGCCTGCTGTTCTTCCTGGTCGGCGCGCTCAAGGACCGTACGGGCACGACCGACCTCGACGCACTCGCGGAGCAGACCGGCGCCGCCCTCTACGGCAAGGCCCCGCGCTTCGGCGGTCTGCTCGCCTTCGGTGCCGTCGCCTCGCTCGGCCTGCCGGGACTCGCCGGGTTCTGGGGCGAAATGCTGGCCCTGTTCGGCGCCTTCGATCCCGCCGACGACCTCAGCCGCCCCGCGTTCCTGACCTTCATGGCGATCGCCGCGTTCGGTACCCTCCTCACCGCCGCGTACATGCTCATCGTGGTACGCCGCGTCTGCATGGGCGTCGTTCCGCAGGACAGCCCCGGGCTCCCGGACGTGCAGACGTACGAGTTCGCCGCCTGGACCCCGCTCGTCGCCCTCACCGTCGTCGCCGGACTCTGGCCCAAGGCCCTCCTCGGCCTGACCGACCCGGCCGTGCAGCAGCTCCTCGCAGGAGGCACCCGATGAGCACCCTGGCCCAGTCCCTGGTCCAGTCTGTCGACTGGCTCGCGATCGCGCCGCCCACCATCGCGGCGGTCGTCGGCCTCGTGGTGCTCGTCGCCGACCTCTTCGTGGGCGACGCCAAGAAGGCTCTGCTCGGCTGGGCCTCCGTCGCGGGACTCGCCGTGTCCGCTCTGATGCTGCTACCCCTCCTGGACGGCGACCGCTCCACCTTCTGCCTGACCGGCGACCCAGACGTCTGCAGCTATACGGCGGACCGCTTCACGCTCGTCATCCAGTTCCTGGTCCTCGGTGGAGCCCTCCTGGCTGCCCTTCTCTCCGTCACGGCACTGAAGGACGCCAATAAGGAACTCCCCGAAGGGGAGTTCTGGTTCCTGCTGCTCTCCTCGGCCGCCGGCGCCGCCCTGCTCCCCGCCTCCCGCGACCTGGCGACCCTGATCGTCGCCCTGGAGGTCGCCTCACTGCCCGCCTTCGCTCTGGTCGGCATAAAGCGCGGCGACAGGAAGTCCTCGGAAGCGGCCCTGAAGTTCTTCCTGTCCTCGGTCACCGCGACCGCCGTGAGCCTCATGGGCGTCAGCTTCGTCTACGCGTCGACGGGCACCCTGTACCTCACCGAGATCGCCACCAAGATCCAGGACGTCGACGGACAACTGCACACGCTCGCCCAGGCGGGCGTCGTCCTCACCCTCGTCGGCTTCGCCTTCAAGACGGCCGCCGTGCCTTTCCACTTCTGGGTCCCCGACACCTACGTAGGGGCACCCTTGCCGGTCGCCGCCTATTTGTCGGTCGTCGGCAAGGCGGTCGGCTTCACCGGGCTGATCCTCGTCACCGTGATCGCGCTCCCGTCGTACGCGGATGTCTGGGGACCGGCGCTCGCCGCCCTCGCCGCGCTCACCATGACGATCGGTAACGTCGGCGCCCTGCGGCAACAGGCCACGCGCGCGTACAGCGCGGTACGACTCCTCGCCTGGTCCTCCGTCGGCCAGGCCGGCTACCTCCTGGTGCCGATCGCTGCCGCCGCGTACTCCAAGGACGCGGAGAAGGCCATCGGCTCCACCGTCGCGTACGCCCTGATGTACGCCACCGTGAACCTCGGAGCCTTCGCCGTCGCCGCCCTGGTAGCCCGCACGAAGCCGCTCAACCGCATCAGCGACTACCGCGGCCTGTACGCCTCGCGCCCCCTCTCCGCGCTCGTCCTGGGCTTCTTCCTGCTCTGCCTGGCAGGCCTGCCGCCGGGCATCATCGGCCTCTTCGCCAAGGTCACCGTCTTCTCGGCGGCTGTCGACGCGGGCCTCGGCTGGCTCGCCGTGGTCATGGCCGTCAACGTCGTGATCGCGCTCTTCTACTACCTCCAGTGGACGACCCTCCTCTTCCGCGCCCCCGAAGGAGAGCCTGAGAGGCACCGTGTCCCGGCCCCGCTGACCGCCGCGATCGCACTGACCGCGGTCCTTGGAGTCGCCCTCTCCGGAGCACCCCAGTTGGTCCTGCGCTTCTCGGACACCGGCCTCTTCTGAGCCGCTGACGGCATCCGCCACGCGCGCGTGGGGCACCCGAACCGCACGCGCGCGTGTCAGGCGTTGCCGCACTCACCCGGACGGACCCCCCCCGCGCCGCCGCGCGCACAAGGGAACTAGGGCTTCCCGCCTGGCGTTGACCAGTAAGGGAGGGTCCACTGGACCGTGGAAGCACGGAATCAGTGACAGAGATCAGCAAGCAAAGGGTTCCCCTGCCGCACAACTTGGAGGGCGTACCGTGCACCGCCGGCACAACGGGCTCAGGACTGCCGTACTCCTCGGGGGACTGTCCGCACTCATCATCGTCATCGGCAGCCTCTTCGGGCGTATGGGTCTCGTCGTCGCGCTGCTCATCGCGATCGGCACAAACGCGTACGCGTACTGGAACAGCGACAAGTTGGCGCTACGCGCGATGCGCGCGCGCCCGGTGAGCGAGTTCGAGGCCCCGGCCCTCTACAGGATGGTCCGCGAACTCTCCACGCAGGCCCGCCAGCCCATGCCCCGCCTGTACATCTCACCGACCGAGGCACCCAACGCGTTCGCGACGGGCCGCAACCCGCGCAACGCGGCCGTGTGCTGCACCGACGGCATCCTGCGGATCCTCAACGAGCGTGAGCTGCGCGGCGTCATCAGCCATGAGCTGAGTCACGTCTACAACCGCGACATCCTGATCTCGTCGGTCGCCGGCGCCCTCGCCTCCGTGATCATGTTCCTGGTCAACTTCGCCTGGCTGATCCCGATCGGCCGTTCCGACGACGACGAGGGCCCCGGCCTCCTGGGCATGTTGATGATCATGATCCTTGGCCCGCTCGCCGCATCCCTGATCCAGCTCGCCATCAGCCGCTCCCGGGAGTACGAGGCCGACGCGTCAGGCGCTCAGCTCACCGGCGACCCGCTGGCCCTCGCGAGCGCCCTGCGCAAGCTCGAAGCAGGTACGAAGCAGCTTCCGCTGCCCTCCGAGCCGCGCATCGAGACCGCAAGCCACATGATGATCGCGAATCCCTTCCGCCCGGGCCAGGGGATGTCCAGGATGTTCTCCACGCATCCGCCGATGGCGGAGCGCATTGCCCGGCTCGAGCAGATGGCAGGTCACCACCAGTGAAGACAATCCTGAACGTCATATGGCTCGTACTGAGCGGCTTCTGGCTGTTCCTCGGCTACTTGTTCGCGGGCGTGCTGCTGTGCATCACGATCATCGGCATTCCGTTCGGGATCGTTCTTCTGCGTGCAGCATCGCGCTCGGGTCAACTCGCCCTTCGATGACCATCGGGGCAGTAGCTCCGGCGGAACACGCTGGCCGCGCTGAAGTCGATCCGCGCCGCCCGGCCCGACGGCGCACCGATCTACGTGATCCTGGACAACCTGTCCGCCCACAAGGGCGCCGACATCCGCCGCTGGGCGAAGAAGAACCAGGTCGAGCTGTGCTTCACGCCGACCTACGCCTCGTGGGCGAACCCGATCGAGGTGCATTTCGGCCCGCTGAGGCAGTTCACCATTGCCAACTCCCAACACCCCAACCACCCCGTGCAGACCCGGGCCCTGCACGCCTATCTGCGGTGGCGCAACGCCAACGCCCGCCACCGCGACGTCCTGGTCGCCGAACGCAAGGAGCGCGCCCGCATCCGCAGCGAGAAGGGCATCCGCTGGGGTGGACGCCCTCTCAAAGCCGCAGCCTGAACCAACTGTGGGTGGCCAGTTGGAATTCGGTGGTCGGCCGACTCACCGTGTGCGGGGGCAGCCGACATCGGTCACCGATTTGGATCTGCTGTTCGGCGGGGCCTGACCGCACCGCGACCAGGCAGAGGATGACTACGACGGAACCTCTCCGAAGACCATGCGGTGCCCGCGGGCTGTGTCCATGTATTCGCGCACCCGGTGGATCAGCTCGTCCCGGAGCTCGAAAACGAAGCAGTAGTCGTTGGCGTAGTGGTTGCCGTTGGCCAGAGTCGCCGTCATGGTCTCCTCCACGACCACCCGCTCGCCGTCGGCGTGGAACTCGTGGAAGGTGACTGTGACGTCACGCACGAACAAGCGGGGGAAATCCTCAGCGAGGAAGCGCACGATCGCCTTCTTGCCGACCATGTGGCTGGGGGCATCCAGCGCGATGGCAGTAGCGTTGCCTGGCGGCGCGAGCCACTCGGCGTCCTCGGTGAAGACCGCGGAGATGCGGTCAGCGTCGTGGCTGGCGAACGCCTTCCAAGCGTTCTGGACGATGCTGCGGCTCTGCTGTGACATGCCCGCCGACCCTAGGCGACCGCAGGCGAAGGGGCTGGCGATGTTCCGACAACACCCCCTGGGATCGCAAGACTGACGCCTCCGCATTGCGCAGTACGCACCGCTCGGCACGGGCGCGCGGTTGTCGCCTACCTCTGGAACACAATCTGCGCTCCACCACTGACTACCGTCCGTGAAACCACAACTGGCCGTGGGGAATTTGCACTGGCCGTTGTCACCCACCCCGGCGAACCTAATTCGTTCTCAGCAGCCCACGAAGAGCGGTTGCCGCTCCAGCGGGCTGTTCGAGTACAGGGCTGCGATGCCTCCGGCGAACCGGGTCCATTTTGAGACGTCCGCATAGAGCGGCACACAGTCCTCGTATTCGTCGTGGTGGCGGTCGTATGGGCGTCGAGCGGATGCCTGAGGTATGCCGGACTGATGCCTAGTTCAAGATTGGCGGCGTTCGGCGTCCTCGCGGCTGCCACCACACGTCGTACTTCCTCGTTGCAGTTGGTGGTGCGAGCCTGCTGCGCGGTGACCTCTCGTTACGCCCGAGCCGTCCGAGCTCCTGTCTAGACCGAGGCCCGTTCGGTGAGCTGGTGCCACGAACGGCTTCTGAGGTGGCGGACCGGCCCTCGCGTCGAGTCCTGGAATTAGGTCGCTGCGTGGCCCGCATGCGCTCGCGACCAGCGCAAACAGCCTGTGCTCAGGGGAGGAGCAACTTGATCCTGCGGTATCGACTGGGCTGAGAAGACGCACGACGTCGCCCTGGTGGACGACACCGGCCAACTGCTGGCCAAGCGCCACATCACCGACGATGCGGTCGGCTACCGGATCCTGCTGGACCTGTTCGCCGAGTACGGCGACACCGAAGAGAATCCGATCCCGGTCGCCATCGAAGCGTCCCGCGGCCTGCTGGTGACGGTGTTGCGGACCGGCAAGCGGCAGGTGTTCGCGATCAACCCGATGGCCGCCGCGCGCTACCGAGACCGCCACAGCGTCTCGCGCAAGAAGTCCGACCCGGGCGACGCCCTGGTACTGGCGAACATCCTGCGCACGGACATGCACGCCCACCGGCCACGCCCAACGACTCCGATCTCGCCCGTGCCGTCGCCGTCCTGGCCCGCGCCCAGCAGGACGCCACCTGGAACCGCCAACAGGCCGCCAACCAGCTCCGATCGCTCCTGCGCGAGTACTACCCAGCGGCACTGGCAGCCTTCGAGCCCTGGAAAAACAGCCTGTGCCGACCCGAGGCTCACGAGCTCCTCAAGGCCGCCCCGACACCGGCCAGGGCCGAGGGCCGCACGGCGCAGCCGCACTCAGCTCCAGGCCGCGCTCAAGCGGGCCGGCCGCAAACGCGGCATCGAAGCCGAGGCCGAACGGCTCCGCGAAGTCTTCCGCGCGGGACTGGGCCCATCAGCCGCCGCTGATCGAAGACGCGCTGGGCAAGCAGATGCTCGCACTCCTGGTTCAGCTTGAAGCCGCCTGCACCGCCGCCGACGATCTGGCCGAGGCGGTCGTAGAGACTTTCCCTCAGCACCCGGACGCTGAGATCATCCTCAGCTTCCCTGGCCTCGGCGTCCAGCTCGGCGCCCGGGTGCTCGCCGAAGTCGGGGACGACCGACAGCGGTTCGCCGACGCTCGCGGCCTGAAGGCATACGCCGGCTCCTCGCCCGTCACCAGGGCCTCCGGCAAAAAGTCGTCCATCACCAGGCGGTGGGTGAAGAACAACCGACTCAACCATGCCGGCTATCTCTGGGCCTTCTCCGCGATCACCGCCTCACCCGGTGCCAAGGCCCACTACCGAAGACGGCGCGACAACCACGGAGACTGGCATGCCGCAGCCCAGCGCAACCTTTTCAACCGAATGTTGGGCCAGCTCTATCACTGTCTCCAGAAGCGCCAGCTGTTCGACGAAAACACAGCCTTCCCCACCGAACTCGCAGTCGCCGCTTGACGAGTTAAGCGCCTGAGGTGTCTATCCGGTCACGGCACTTGCAGCATGACTACGGACAGAGGTGCGGTCCAGGATGACTCTCCCCACGAGTGCACCAATCTTGTTGAGGTGGAGAGCAGGCACCCCAGCCAAGGTTCTTGGCGCGCTCCTGTGGCCTTGGCCGATCAGCGGCGGGCGCCGAGTGCTCAGCAGCGCCGATCACGCAGGCACCGAGCCGTAACCGCCTGATCGTTTCTGGACCTCAGCGCCCGCCAAAGCCCTGATCTGTCGGGACTACCTCACGCCCCAACGGCATGAGCGAAATTGGGATGAGCTTCAAGTTTGCCCAGCCAAACGGGATGCCTATGATCGACACGAACAGCGGGATGCTCGTGATCAGATGCCCTAGAGCCAGCCACCACCCCGCGAAGATCACCCAGATCACGTTGCCGATGAAAGACGGCGCACCGGCATCCCGCCGCTCTACAGTGGTTCGGCCGAACGGCCACAGGACGTAGCCCGCGATACGCAGCGAAGCAACGCCGAACGGGATGGTGACGATCAAGATGAAGCACACCAGCGCGGCGACCACGTACGCGAGTGCCATCCAGATCCCGCAGAAGATCAGCCACAGGATGTTCAACAGCAGGTTGAACAGCTTCATGATCGGCACCTCTCCAGGTTGCTCCGTCGACACTGCCTGCTACAACAAGTATCAGCAGGTCACGCCTTCAGACGGAACCGCAACGGCCTTGTGGCGTGATCGGGAACGTTCGGAGACGATCCCGTTCGGCATCGCGGCTTTCCGTATCGGCGTCTATGCCCTGTGGCCGTTCGGACACACGACGGTCGAGCGTCATGGTGCGGGCGCGGCCTCTTTCATCGGCAATGTCCTGTGGCTGATCCTCGCGGGCTGGTGGCTCGGCCTCACTCACATCGTCACCGGTGTCCTCCAGTGCGCCACGATCATCGGCATCCCCCTCGGGATGGCTCAGCGGCGCTCAACATCATCCGGGGATCAACTCGGCCCTCAATGGTCATCGGCGGCAGCAGCTCAGGGGACCACACCGGTACTCGCGCTGTGTGCGTGAGTGCTTCGCTGACCAGCTTCCAAGTGCCGTCCTTGGGCCACCTACGGAAGTGATCTGCTGTCGTCTTGGTGACTCCCAGCTCAGCAATGATCTCCGACCAGGACATTCCCGTACGCGCCTTGTGGAAAATCGCGTTCACCGACCGGCGGATAGCATCACCGGGGCGGCTGTGAAGGAACGGGGCGATTGCCTGCCAGTCGGCATCGGAGACGTCAGAGGCGGGGACATCCAGGTCGACCGACTTGTACCAGGCACGTACGGGGCAAGCCGTCCCGCTCTTCAACTCCCTCGGTACAGGGCCGGTGAAGGTCACTTTCAGTTCCAACAGGTCGAGGATGTCCGCTTGTTGGGCCGGATTCATGGTGAGGAACGAGTGACGCGCCATCTTGGCAAGGTCCCGTAGTTCGCGATTGCGTCGCTCCGCGCCTTCCATCTCTGCCAGCCACTGAGCCGCTTCATCGCGAAGTGCCTTTAGCTGCTGAAGCTCATCGTCGAGGGGAGCTGTGGCAGCGGCGATGGCGTCGGCTGACCGCGTCTTCCTCGCCGTGGCCACGGTTACGGCGGTGACCGGACCGGGCACCAGGCGCCCGCGACCACAACCGGCCCGAAGACGTGAGCCAGCTCCCGCACAGTCCATCCCGCTTCCGTCCGCTCCCGTGGGCTGTGGCCGTGTCTCACGTCCTCCAGAACCTTCTTGTCACCGATCCGACCCCGGACGCCGCACCGGCCAGCCCACAGCGGCTGTCTCACGCGGTATCCGACAGCCCGACACCGCCTCACACGACCGCCGCAGCCAGTGAGCGAGGTTCAACCCGTGGGGGCGGGGGCCGACGGCCTACGAGGCTTTACGCAGCCGCCATGGGGCGAGCCTCGAAGATCATGGCCCCAACGTCGTGCTTTACCGGGCAGCTCAACAGACTGCCCGACGCGCCGGAAGCTTACGGGGCCATGATCACTCGCCCCATGGCAGCTCCCGCCCAAAGCCTCTACGGCCGGCGGCGTGCCCAAACCGCGCCACCACCGGGGCAAAGACCCACCCCCCCCGGCGGGGACGGGTGTCTAGATGATCTATGCCAAGGGTTGGTAAGGAAATGTGTCGCGCTGGCATGTAGCGGACCGTACTGTCGCCAGCATGAAGCTGCTCTCCGTCAATGTTGGCAAGCCCCGACCCAACCCGTGGAAGGGTCTCAGCGCGACAGGCATCGACAAGCGGCCCGTTGACGGTCCGGTCGCCGTCAGCGCTCCCGGCCCCAAGGGCACTGGCGCGGTCGGTCTCGCGGGTGACCGCGTCTATGACGTAAAGCATCACGGCGGATCCGACCAGGCCGTCTACGCCTATGCCCGCGAGGACCTCGACGGGTGGCAGGCCGAGCTGGGCAGGCCGCTTGCCAACGGCGCCTTCGGGGAGAACCTCACGACCCTTGGCCTCGACGTCAACGGCGCTCTGATCGGCGAGCGTTGGCGCATTGGGCCCAAGGTGGTCCTGGAGGTGTCGTGCGCACGGATCCCGTGCGCGACGTTCCAGGGGTGGCTGCAGCGCGACGGCTGGATCAAGCGGTTCACGCAAGCCGCATTGCCGGGCGCGTATCTGCGCGTGGTCGTGCCCGGAGACATCCGCGCCAGCGACCCGGTTGAGATCGTGCACCGGCCCGACCACGACGTGACCGTCGCGCTCGTCTTCCGCGCGATGACACTCGAACCGGATCTGCTGCCGCAGTTGCTGGCCGCCGACGCGCTGCCGCAGGAGGGCAGGGAACTGGCTCGCAGGCGTACGACCGCGTAGATCGTGCAGCGCATCCTCGCGCTGACCGCCGCGATCTGGCACAACGACCACACCCGCCAGCTCGTCCTGCTCAGCTCTGCGAAACGATCACCAGAAAAGAGTGGCAGGGCCGATCCCATGGCGTCCCGCACGCCGTCCACGGTCGGCTCTTCCGCCACCCCGTCCGCCCGCACCGGAGCCACGAGCGCACGCCGGACAGACTCCCAACGATCATCAGCGCCAGGCGCCGCCTCCGGCTCGTCCTCATGTTCGGCAATGAGGTTTGTCGTCGGCACCCGCAGGGCCTGCGCCAGTTGGCGCGCAGTCTCCAGGCGCGTGTCAGCCCGTTCCCCTTGCTCCAGCTTCCGGATCAAGGACAGGGACACGCCGGAATCGCTCGCTAGCTGACGCTGCGTCATACCGCGCCGCTTGCGTACTTCCTGAAGCCGCTTGCCAATGTCGGCACTCATGATTCGAGCGTACGGCGCCCGCCGCCCGTCCGTGCGACCTTCCGCGCTCGTCACTCCCACAGGGAGCGTTCTGGTACGGCCGGAGAGAGTCTCAGGTCAGGGCGATATTCGTACCCCCAGTCCGGGCCGCCGCACTGCCGCCGAAGCCGTCCCTTGAGATCAACGACCGCCGAACCCTGCGTCAGTCGAGACGACCTCGTGCCCCAAGGGTGTGAGAGAAACCGGAATCAGCTTGAGGTTCGCCCAGCCGAAGGGAATCCCGATAATCGACAGGAAGAGCGGGATACTCGTGATGAGGTGGCCGATGGCGAGCCACCAACCCGCGAAGATGATCCAGATCACGTTGCCGATCAGCGAGGCCGCTCCTGCGCCTGGTTTCGGCACCGTCGTACGGCCGAAGGGCCAGAGCACGAAGCCAGCGATCCGCAGCGAGGCAACGCCGAACGGGATCGTCACGATCAAGATGAAGCAGATCAGATCAGCGCAGCCAGTGTGTAGGCGAGTGCCATCCAGATCCCGCAGAAGATCAACCACAGGACGTTGAGGATGAGGTTGACCAGTTTCATGATCGCTGCCCCTTCGCGAATGACGCTCGTACCCGGTTTCACCAGCCAGTATCCGACGCTCAGGTATGAAGCCGAAAGCGCAGCGCCCTTGTGGGAGTGTTGTGAGCGTCGGGAAGCGATTCCGCTGGGTATCGCGAACTTCAAGCTGATCCCGGTGTCGCTGGTGCCCTTGGGGCGCGAAATCGTGCGTACGGACCAGCCGTTCGCGACGTCTCGCCGGTAGAGCGGCGCGGGGGTGCGGCAGCCGAAGTACGCCTTGGCGGCCTATGACGTCGAGGCTGAGGACGAGGAGATCTGGGCCCTGTGCGCGGACGCCGAGAACCTCTTCGGCGATCCGCGTCCTCCCGCGCGCGCGACGTACGCATTGCTGGGCTGCGCACCCGAAGGGGAGTTGGGCGCCGCCCTGGCACGCGCGCGTGCCGATGGCTCTGCGCCGCTCGGCTCCCTCGTTCTGCAGATCCTCGACAAGAAGGGCGAGCGGGTCGACGAGTGGTGCCTGGAGGACGTACGTGTCCTCAGCGACCACCCGTGCGCGCGTGACCTGTCGCTGCTCGACATCACGATCGAGGCGCGCCAGTCCCCGCACAACTCGTTCGACTATCCGCAGTGCCCGCCGCTCTCCCCGGGCTACCGGCTGCTCGGTGCGGAGGACGAAGCGCGGGGCAGCTGCCGGGATCTGGCATACGTCGAGAACGGCCGGCCCGACCTCGTCGAACCCTCCGTGCGGCTGCTCGGCTGTTCTCCGCAAGGAGCCCTGCGTACAGGGCTGAACGCGGGCGAGGAAGACCTCGGGCACGCCAAGCTGATCCGCCTCGATGCATCCGGCCGCGCCATTCAGTGTGCCGTCGAGGGCGAGCTCATCGCCTGGATCCCAGCCGGCCGCGGCCTGGTGGACCTCACGCTGGAACCGTGGTCCGAGCGGCCGCCGACCGCTGCCCGGGAGGTCTGGGAGCTGTGGGACGACGGACGCCCGGCTCGGCCCAACTCCTGGGCGCGGTGCGGCACAGAGGGGCGCCGCTACTGGCTCAACACGGTGCGGGACAACCACGTCGCGCACAAACCGGACGGTGCACCCGGCGGTACGTACCACCTCGACGGTTGTCACATCACCGACGAGCCCGGTTTCTTCTGCGCACTGGGCGAGGCGTTGAACGGCCCCGGCGGCTACTTCGGCTGCGGTCTCGACGCGCTGGCCGACTGCCTCTGCGGCGGCTGGGGAGCCGGCTGGCCCTTCAACCTGGTCTGGCACGACGCGGAGGTCGCTCGCACCTGCCTCGGTCTCACGCCGCGTATCGACAACCGGCCCTGGACCTTCGAAGAACTCCTCGAATTCCTTGCGGCCAAAGGCATCCAGGTCCACCTCGCCTAGCGGCGCACTAGTTATCCACAGCTTGGTCATCCACAGCCCGCCGGATTGTCAGTGGCGCCGGGCACTATGAACCCATGACCGAGATCAAGCAATTGATGACGAGTGTCGCCACTGAGGCCCACCACTCCCGGCCGTGGCGCCGACCTTCACTTCCGGAGCCCACGAACGCACCTCCGTAGCATGCGCCGTGAGGCGTCCACTCCGGGCGTCGTTGAGCCCATGCCGCCCTGCCGACCAGAACTCCGTCCGCTCTGGCGCGCGGCCAGCCACTTCGCCCCCGGACTGTGTCATGAGTGGCACCTTGCTGATCAGTGCAACCGGCCGACGCCGCACGGGCGTCCTCCCCAGCAACAACACACGATCAACGGCAAGAACCGCAGTACAGGCGAAGCCGCGAACAGCAGCACATGAGCGGCATGAGCACAGCCTTGCGAGAGCAAGATCACAGCACGGGTACAGCACGGAAGGGCAGGTTCACGGTATGGGCATCATCAGCTGGATCATTCTGGGGTTGCTGGCCGGCGCCATCGCCAAGTTCCTGCTGCCTGGCCGCGATCCGGGCGGCTTCATCGGCACGACGCTCATCGGCGTCGCGGGCGCGTTCATCGGCGGCTGGATATCCGCCCGCTGGCTGGACAACCCGATCACCAAGGATTTCTACGACGGCGCCACCTGGGCCGCCGCGATCGGCGGTTCCCTCGTCCTGCTGGTCGCCTACCGCATCCTGTTCGGCCACTCGCGCAAGTGAGCAGACACCCTCAAACCGCAGCCAGCGGTCGGGAAGGGTGGGCACCTGAGGGTGCCCACCCTTCCCCGTACGCGCAACGAGCGTGATGTCACCGGTAGTTCACGAACTGCAGCGCGAAGTCGAAGTCCTTGCCCTTCAGTAGTGCGATCACGGCCTGCAGGTCGTCGCGGCTCTTCGAGCTGACGCGCAGCTCATCGCCCTGAACCTGTGCCTTCACGCCCTTCGGCCCCTCGTCACGAATGATCTTCGCCACCTTTTTGGCGTTTTCCTGGGAGATGCCCTCCTCGATGGAGGCGAAGATCTTGTACTCCTTGCCGGAGAGCTGCGGCTCGCCCGCGTCCAGGGCCTTCAGCGAGATGCCGCGCTTGATCAGCTTGGACTGGAAGACGTCGAGGATGGCCTTGACCCGCTCCTCGGAGTTCGCCTCCATCAGGATCTTCTCGCCGGACCAAGAGATGGAGGCGCCCACATTCTTGAAGTCGTAGCGCTGCGAGATTTCCTTGGCGGCCTGGTTGAGGGCGTTGTCGACCTCCTGCCGCTCGACCTTCGAGACGATGTCGAAACTGGAGTCGGCCATGTCCTGTGGCTCCTTGTATCGGGGTGCGTGGGGCGGCCGTCGAGCCCGGCATCGGTCCCGGCCGCATCCGCATAAGCCTAGCCACCCCCCACCCTCCGAGTGCCGATCAATCGGGTGGCGAAGCACCCCTGGGCATCGGGTATCGTTTACGTCGTTGCCACGGAGCACCGCCGAAAGGCGGTGCGAAGGGCAGCACCCCCCGGCGGTGTGCCCGAGCGGCCAAAGGGAGCAGACTGTAAATCTGCCGGCTCAGCCTTCCCAGGTTCGAATCCTGGCGCCGCCACTTTGAGGGAGACCCTCTCGGGCCTGCGAGAAAGCAGGCCCGAGAGGGTCTCTTCATGCCGTCTCGCCGACCGGATGCCGGCCCACCCGCCACGTGAGCTGCCGTCGGCCCCTCCCCTCTCCCGGGCTGAGCAAGCCGCTTCACGTACCTGGAGTACGCCGGCGGCGAGTGTCGAACTGGCGCAGAAGAATCCGGCACAGGGATCCGGCCGGTTGCCGTTCGACGCATGCGTGAGAGCGGGGAACAGCCATGATCTGCCGGTCGAGAGCCATGGGACTTGACCGCCCGGTGATCCTCTCCGAACCGGATCCCGCACACCCTTCCGACCCGCCCCGCCCCTCTGAGCCGGAGGCCGGCAGGTCGGCCAGAGGTCAGTCAGAAAAGCCGGACGTCAGGAGACCGGCCGTATGTCCATACGGCTCACCAAACCCTCCGGACCGAAGCGGTAAACATGCTCGACCGGCTCCTCCGCCCAGTGATCGCCCGCATCGTCCCGCAGCCCCGGACGCACTGTGGCGACCACCCGCTGCCCGTCCTTGTCGAGGCGCAGCCCCTCGAGCCGTACGAGGGGATGCGCGGCCTCGAACTGCGCCGCCCAGTAGGCGCGCACCTCGTCGTGGCCGTGCAGCCGTACTCCGTCGGCGACGTTCGGCCAGTCCACGTCCTGGGCCAGGCAGTGCGGGAGGAACGTGTCGCGTTCAGCGGTGCTGAAGACCTCGTACATCTTCCGCAGCAGGGTTTCCTGTGCGGTGGGAACCTCGGCGGCGGGCACGGCAACTCCTCAGCTCGGGCTGACAGGACGTGCTCAGGCAACCAGACGTGCTCAGGCAACCACCGGTCCACGCCCGCCGCCGCCCCTTGCGTCGAGAGCGAACAGCACTGGCCCGACGAACTCGGCCTCCTCAGTTCCCCGCCACCGACTTCACCGCCACGGAAGCCGGCGCCGACCCACTGATCAGCTCCAGCGTCAGCCCGGCCGTCGCCGGAGTATCCAACAGTTCCGCGAGGACGGCCGCGACGTCATCGCGCGGTATGGGCCCGCGCCCGGTGGATGCCTCCAGGCGTACGAGACCTGTGCCTGCGTCGTTCGTCAGCATCCCGGGACGCAGGATCGTCCAGTCCAGGCTGCTGAAGCCGCGTATGTACGCATCGGCCTCGCCCTTGGCGCGCAAGTACACGTCGAAGACGTCGTCACCGGGGTGCGACGGGTCCGCGCCCATGGACGACACCACCACGTACCGCCGAACACCGGCCCGTACCGCCGCGTCCGCGAAGAGGACGGCGGCCCCTCGATCCACGGTGTCCTTGCGGGCGGCGCCGCTGCCCGGACCGGCACCGGCCGCGAAGACGGCGGCGTCGGCGCCCTGCAGATGCGCGGCGACCTCCTCGACCGAGGCCGACTCCAGATCGCACAGGACGGGCTCGGCGCCGGCCGCCCGCAGATCGTCCCCGTGCTCGCGTCGGCGGATGATGCCCGCGACCTCGTCACCGCGCGCGGCGAGCAGGCGCTCCAGCCGCAGCGCGATCTGACCATGACCTCCAGCGATGACAATGCGCATGTCTTCGACCGTACGCCCGGACACTGACACGCGCCGCACAACCCTGTGGATAACTCATGAGTCTCCTGAGCGATCAACGAACTACGACAACGATCGCTGAGTTACGAGGGTGACGCCGCGTGGCGTCAAGAGGAGACCGTCATCATCGCCAGGACCGCAACCATGACTGCCATACGCAAGCCCCTCACCGCGGCCGGTTGCGCCGCCGCCCTGTTCGCCGGTACGGCCGCCTGCGGCACGGTCGAGAACCTCACCGCCGGGCAGAAGGTCGACCGCGCCGTCGAGGGACTCGGCGAACAGAAGTCGCTCTCCTTCGAGTTGGGGCTCCAGGCCAAGCCCGCCGCGCTCATGAAGCTGGCCTCGGAGGCCGAGCCGGGCGAGGAACTGCCGCCCGAGTTCGCGAAGCTCTTCACCGAACTGCGCGTCAAACTGTCCGTCGAGTCGAAGAAGCCGCTTGCCGATTCGGGCGAGAAGGACCTCGTCGGCATGGGCATGCGGGTCTCGGGAGCCGACGGCGTCCTGGCCGAGTTCCGGGTCGTCGGCGACTTCACGTACTACCGCGCCGACATGGAGGCGCTCGGCGAGGCGATGGGCGTTCCGTTCCCCACGGTCGACGAACTACCCGAGAGCGAGAAAGAGCTCAGGAAGGTCCTCGAAGGTGAGTGGGTCAAGGTCGACAACTCCGAACTCGAGCAGTCCGGCAAGAGATCGGGCTCCGAGGAGATCGATACCAAGACCCAGCAGAAGATCCTCAAGGCAGTACGCGGTGTCGTCGCGCGTGAAGTCACCTTCAGCAGCAAGGGCGGCAGCGATGGCACCGAACAGATCGTCGCCAAGGCCTCGTTCCGCGACCTGCTCACGGGTGTCTTCGACAAACTCCGGCCGCTGGCCGACGACCTCCCGGCGGGCACCGAACTGCCCACCAACAAGGACCTCAAGGAGGCCCCCGACAAGAAGATCGCCGTCAACTTCTCTCTGAAGAACGGCGACTTGACTCGCGTCTCGGTCAACCTCGCCGCCCTCGCGGACAAGCCGAAGGGCGCCCGGCTCCCGCTCGTCCTCACCTTCGGCAAGGCATCCGACGTCAGCGCCCCCTCCGGCGCCACCGAGGTGCCGGCAGAAGCGTTCATGGGCCCCGGCAACCCGTTCACGGGCGGGATGCTGAGCGGCGGCTTCTGACAGCCGAAGCCGTCGGGGACGGCCCCGTCGGCGCCCGAAGCCATCGGTACAGGTGAAAACACCGGCACGCGCGCGTGAACCCCAATCACCCTCCACGCGCGCGTGGACCCGAATCACTTTCCACGCGCGCGTGGATCCCAAAATCCCTCCGCGCGCACGCGTGCGTGAACCCTCAAGACGCCCCCCCACCCCGCCCCTGCCGAGGCAGATCCAACGCCACCGCAGCAGCCGAGCCGCAGAACTCCCGCACAGCATTCGTCCGCGCCACCACCCGCCCCTGGTGCACCACGATCCGGCTGTACGCCAACGACAGCGCCCCCGCCAGCCGGTCCCCGCGCACGGCGAGCAGCTCAGCCGGGAATCCGGCCTCCACCCGCACCTCGGGCAGCCCGAGCGCTGCACGCGCCGACGAACTCACCGCGTCGTACGCGTCTTCGGGCCGCAGCCCGTAGCGCGAGGCCAGCAGATACGCCGCCTCCAGCGGATCTCCGCGCCCCACAGGGTTCGATACGTCCCTCAGGGCGCCGCTGCCCGCAACGACCCGTACCCCGGCCGCCCGCAGCAGTCGTACCGGAGCCGTCCCGCGCCGCTCGACGCCCGAACAGCCGCCCTGGGGCAAGCAGACGACGGTCACCCCCGCTGCGGAGAGCTGGTCCGCGGCCCGCGACGCCACATCCGGGGGCAGCCGCCCGAATCCGCCGCACGGGCCGAGCGTCACCCCGGGCCGCAGCCCGCCCGCCATCGCCGCGAGCCGCGCGAGCCGCGCCGGATCGTCACCGTCCGTGTGCAGATCGACCGGGCAGCCGTGCTCTGAAGCGACCTCCAGGACCGCCTCCACATACCCCGTCGGATCGGGGTCGAGATCCGGACAACCACCCACTACGGAGGCGCCCATTTTCACGGCGTCCCGCAGCATCGCCAGCTCCTCCGCCCCGGCGAGCCCGGTCAGCACCCGCGGCATCGCCACCGCCGTCAGCTCGGCGAGTCCCCGCAGCGTGCGCCGCGCCTGGAGTACCGCCGCCAGCGCGCCGAGCCCCTGGACGTCGCCGATGCGTACGTGGGAACGCAACGCCGTGGCCCCGTGCCCGAGGTGGAGCAGGGCGGCCTCGGTCGTACGGCGCTGGACCTCCTGATCGTCGTACGAGACCGGACCGTCGCCGTCCGCTGACAGGGCCGTGTCACCGTGGGCGTGCGGCTCCGTGGGGGCGGGCAGGAGGAGATAGCCGGTGAGATCCACGCGCGCGGTGTGCATGCTGAGACTGCCGGCCGTGCCGACCGCCTCGATGCGCCCGCCGCCCAGCCGCACGTCCACGGTCCGCCCGTCGGTGAGCCGCGCGCCGCACAGCAGCAGGGCGGAGCCGTCGGTCCAGCCCGACGAGGAACCCGGCGACGAAGGGGGCTGCTGCGGCCGGCTGTCGGGCATCGCGCTCCTGGGTCTCGGTGCTGCTGCGCAAAGGGGACATCTGATCACGCAGCGTGAGTCGAGCCTAGGGTGGCGAGCAGTGCGCTTCGAGGAGGAGCGGAATAGTCGTACCGGTGTGGTCCGCCGTGCATACGGGGCTGTTGGAGCGCTTGTGGAGCTCCTGGGAGCCGCACAGAATGCCGGGAACGGGGGCGGACAGGTACGGCGAAACGGATTTGGGCGAACGGCTGCCGAGCGTGTAATGTCTTCATCGCTCGCCCCAATAGCTCAGTCGGCAGAGCGTCTCCATGGTAAGGAGAAGGTCTACGGTTCGATTCCGTATTGGGGCTCTGGTGTGTGAGGTTCCGCCGTGAGGCGGTCCGAGCGCATCGCAGCGGTGTAGCTCAGTCGGTAGAGCAAGCGGCTCATAATCGCTGTGTCACCGGTTCAAGTCCGGTCACCGCTACTGACAGTAGCCGATTGTGGGGTCGGTCCTTCGATCGGCTACTCTTCTGTGCGTTGTACCTGTCCCATCCGTTCGTCAAGGAGCACTCACGTGGCTGCCACCGACGTCCGCCCGAAGATCACGCTGGCCTGCGTGGAGTGCAAGGAGCGGAACTACATCACCAAGAAGAACCGGCGTAACAACCCGGACCGTCTTGAGATGAAGAAGCACTGCCCGCGTTGCAATGCGCACACCGCGCATCGCGAGACGCGATAAAACAGGCTCGTACACGAGGCCGTCCCCAGCTAACGGGGGCGGCCTCGCGTCGTTGTCGGCTCGCCGGGGCGACGCTCACGCATGCTTGTTCCGGCAATCACAGCGAACATCAGGAGGTACCGGGCCATGGCGCTCGACCAGTCGTTCGTGGGGCGGTCCTACCCGCCCACCGACCCGTATGAGGTCGGCCGGGAGAAGATCCGCGAGTTCGCGGAGGCAGTAGGGGATCCCAACCCCGCCTATACGGACCCGGAAGCTGCCAAGGCACTCGGGTACGCCGATGTGATCGCCCCGCCCACCTTCGTGTTCGCGATCACCTACAAGGCCGCGGGACAGGTCGTCCAGGACCCCCAACTGGGCCTCGACTACAGCCGGGTGGTGCACGGCGACCAGAAGTTCGCCTACAAGCGCCCGGTGCGCGCGGGGGACCGGCTGACGGTCGTCTCGACGATCGAGGCGATCAAGTCCATGGCGGGCAACGACATCCTGGACATCCGGGGCGAGGTCCACGACGAGGCCGGCGAGCATGTGGTGACCGCCTGGACGAAGCTCGTGGCCCGCGCGGCAGAGGAGGGCTGAGAGGTATGACGACGAAGATCGCGTACGACGACGTCGAGGTCGGCGCCGAACTGCCGGCTCAGACCTTCCCGGTGACCCGCGCCACGCTCGTGCAGTACGCGGGCGCCTCCGGGGACTTCAACCCGATCCACTGGAACGAGAAGTTCGCGGTCGCGGTCGGCCTCCCGGATGTCATCGCGCACGGCATGTTCACGATGGCCGAAGCGGCGCGGGTCGTCACCGACTGGGTGGGGGATCCGGGAGCGGTCGTCGAGTACGGCGTGCGCTTCACCAAGCCCGTGGTCGTCCCGAACGACGACAAGGGAGCCACGATCGAGATCGGCGCCAAGGTCGCGGCCAAGCTCGACGACAACACCGTGCGCGTCGACCTCACGGCGATGAGCGCGGGACAGAAGGTGCTGGGGCGGGCGCAGGCGGTCGTACGACTGGCTTGATGGCGTCGCATGAGTAAGGGGCACTCTCAATGGAGGCGTGCTCCTTACTCATGCGCTCTGTAGGGGCTCCTGAAGCCCCTTGACTTCACAGGAGACACCACGGCGCGGGGGAGCAGTCTGGGCCCTCGTCATCACCAGCGTCGCCGGGTTCATGGCGGCGCTCGACAACCTCGTCGTCACCACTGCCCTGCCGTCGATCCGTGAGGACCTCGGGGGAGGGATGGACGACCTGGAATGGACCGTGAGCGCGTACACGCTGACCTTCGCCGTGCTGCTGATGTTCGGTGCGGCGCTCGGGGAGCGCTCAAGTTCCTCGCCAGGAGCCCCGGTGTGTGGCGGCAGGTGCGCAGGGCACCGGGCGCGTACGGGGCCTCCCTGAAGGCGGCGCCATTGCGGCGGACCTTCTGGACGCTGCCCGCCCTGGAGTCACCCGCGGCGCTCAAGGCCTTCGCGCGCTCCGGCACCCATGCGCCGACAGTCCGGGGGCTCGGCTCTCAGATGCTGGACGCGAAGTTCGCCACCTGGACAGTGACGACGGACGACCTTCCGCTTGACTGGCCGGATGCGCTCCGGCGCCTGTAGCCGAGCCACACGGAGCACGGCCCCGCCCTGACCGGCGGGGCCGTTCTCGTACCCTTGTGCACGTGCTGGAACTCCACGACGCCCCACTCGCCCCACTGACCACCTTTCGGCTCGGCGGTCCCGCAGCGCGGCTGATCACCGCGACGACCGACGCGGAAGTGGTCGCCGCCGTCCGCGAGGCCGACGACACCGGTACGCCGCTACTGCTCATCGGCGGCGGCTCCAACCTGGTCATCGGCGACAAGGGCTTCGCGGGAACCGCCCTGCGCATCGCCACCCGCGGCTTCGAACTCGACGGTACAAAGCTGGAGCTGGCCGCCGGCGAGGTGTGGACCGACGCGGTCACCCGCACCGTCGAGGCGGGCCTCGCAGGCATCGAGTGCCTTGCCGGAATCCCCGGCTCCGCGGGCGCGACACCCATCCAGAACGTTGGCGCGTACGGCCAGGAAGTGTCGTCGACGATCACCGAAGTGATCGCGTACGACCGGAATACCCGCGAAACGGTCACCATCCCGAACGCCGAGTGCGCCTTCTCGTACCGCCACAGCCGCTTCAAGGCCGACCCCGAGCGCTTCGTCGTCCTGCGCGTGCGTTTCGCGCTGGAGGACGCGGACGGGCTCTCCGCACCGATCAAATACGCCGAGACCGCCCGCGCCCTGGGGGTCGAGGCCGGCGAGCGCGTCCCCCTCGCAGCCGCCCGCGAGACCGTCCTGAAGCTGCGCTCCGGCAAGGGCATGGTCCTGGACCCCGAAGACCACGACACCTGGTCGGCAGGGTCCTTCTTCACCAATCCGATCCTCACGGACGAGGAGTTCGCCGCCTTCCACGCGCGCGTGCAGGCACATCTGGGCACGGACGCCACCCCACCCGCGTACCCGGCGGGCAACGGCCACACGAAGACCTCCGCGGCCTGGCTGATCGACAAGTCGGGCTTCGCCAAGGGCTACGGCACCGGCCCCGCACGCATCTCCACCAAGCACACCCTCGCCCTCACCAACCGCGGCGAGTCCACCACCGAGGACCTGCTCGCACTGGCCCGCGAAGTCGTCGCCGGAGTCCACGCCACCTTCGGAATCACACTGGTCAACGAACCGGTGATGGTGGGCGTCTACCTCTGACCGGCCCATCGCCCGCGGGCAGGACGGCGTACCGAAGGTTCAGGCAAGCCAGTCGTCGATCCCGGACAGCAACTTCTCCTTGACATCCTTGGGCGCCGCCGATCCCCGTACCGACTGCCGCGCCAATTCGGCCAGTTCCGCATCCGTGAAACCGTGATGACGGCGCGCGATCTCGTACTGGGCGGCCAGACGTGATCCGAAGAGAAGGGGATCGTCCGCACCGAGCGCCATGGGGACCCCTGCTTCGAAAAGTGTGCGCAAGGGGACGTCCTCCGGCTTTTCATACACCCCCAGGGCGACGTTCGACGCCGGGCACACCTCACATGTCACACCACGGTCCGCGAGCCGCTTCAGCAGACGAGGGTCCTCGGCGGCCCGCACCCCGTGCCCGATCCGCGACGCATCCAGGTCGTCCAGGCAGTCGCGCACCGAGGAGGGCCCCGTCAGCTCGCCGCCGTGCGGAGCGGCCAGCAACCCGCCATCGCGCGCGATGGCGAAGGCCCGGTCGAAGTCCCGTGCCATGCCACGGCGTTCGTCGTTGGAGAGCCCGAAGCCGACGATGCCGCGGTCCGCGTACCGCACGGCCAGACGGGCCAGCGTGCGGGCGTCCAGCGGGTGCTTCATACGGTTCGCGGCCACCAGGACCCGCATCCCGAGCCCCGTCTCCCGCGCGGCCGAGTCCACCGCGTCCAGGATGATCTCCAGGGCCGGAATCAGCCCGCCCAGGCGAGGCGCGTACGACGTCGGATCGACCTGGATCTCCAGCCAGCCGGAGCCGTCCCTGAGGTCCTCCTCGGCCGCCTCGCGCACCAGCCGCTGAATGTCCTCGGGCTCTCTGAGGCACGACCGCGCCGCGTCGTACAGCCGCTGGAAACGGAACCAGCCCCGCTCGTCCGTGGCCCGCAGCTTCGGCGGCTCCCCGCTGGTCAGCGCGTCGGGAAGATGGATCCCGTGCTTGTCGGCCAGCTCCAGCAGGGTGGTGATCCGCATCGACCCGGTGAAGTGCAGGTGCAGATGGGCTTTCGGCAACAACTGGATGTCTCGAACCGTCTCCATGAACTCTCCGTAGGCGCTAAACTCCACTGCGTGCCGAAAGGCGTCGGGCAGGGCTTGTCCGCCGCTCGGTGTCAACCGGGCGGGAAACCCCGACAGGGGTGGAGTCACCTGAAGATCCTGCCGTATGTGGTCTTCGACAGGCAGCGGAGTTCACCGAACGAGCGCGTGCCTGAACGCACAAGCGGGCCTCCGGATCCGATCCGGAGGCCCGCTTGTGCGCCGTACACGTCAGGCCCGTGCCTCCGCGAGCAGCTTCTGGATCCGGGAGACACCTTCGACGAGGTCCTCGTCACCCAGGGCGTAAGAAAGCCGCAGGTAACCCGGAGTGCCGAAGGCCTCGCCCGGAACGACCGCGACCTCGGCCTCCTCCAGGATCAGGGCCGCCAGCTCGACCGAGTCCTTCGGGCGCTTGCCGCGGATCTCCTTGCCGATGAGGGTCTTCACGGAGGGGTACGCGTAGAAGGCGCCCTCGGGCTCGGGGCAGACGACGCCGTCGATCTCGTTCAGCATCCGAACGATGGTCTTGCGGCGCCGGTCGAACGCCTCACGCATCTTGGCCACGGCGTCCAGGTCGCCCGAGACGGCGGCGAGCGCGGCGATCTGCGCCACGTTCGACACATTGGACGTGGCATGCGACTGGAGGTTCGTCGCGGCCTTCACCACATCCTTCGGACCGATGATCCAGCCGACGCGCCAACCCGTCATCGCGTACGTCTTCGCCACGCCGTTGACCACGACGCACTTGTCGCGCAGCTCGGGCAGGAGAGCCGGCAGCGACACGGAAGCGGCGTCTCCGTAGACCAGGTGCTCGTAGATCTCGTCCGTCATCACCCACAGGCCGTGCTCGACGGCCCAGCGGCCGATGGCCTCGGTGTCGGCCCGGTTGTAGACGGCGCCGGTCGGGTTGGACGGGGACACGAAGAGGACGACCTTGGTCTTCTCCGTACGGGCGGCTTCCAGCTGCTCGACCGAGACTCGGTAGCCGGTGGTCTCGTCGGCGACGACCTCGACCGGGACACCGCCGGCGAGGCGGATCGACTCCGGGTACGTCGTCCAGTACGGAGCCGGGACGATCACCTCGTCGCCCGGGTCGAGGATCGCGGCGAACGCCTCGTAGATGGCCTGCTTGCCGCCGTTGGTCACCAGGATCTGCGAGACCTCGGGCTCGTACCCGGAGTCGCGCAGCGTCTTGGCGGCGATCGCGGCCTTCAGCTCGGGAAGGCCACCGGCCGGCGTGTAGCGGTGGTACTTCGGGTTCTTGCACGCCTCGATGGCGGCCTCGACGATGTAGTCCGGCGTCGGGAAGTCGGGCTCACCGGCGCCGAAGCCGATCACCGGACGTCCTGCGGCCTTCAGGGCCTTGGCCTTGGCGTCCACGGCGAGGGTGGCGGACTCGGAGATCGCACCGACTCGGGCGGAGACCCGGCGCTCGGTGGGAGGGGTTGCAGCGCTCATGGGGCCCATCGTTCCAGACCCGAAACGTCCGCGGCACACGGGTTTCACAGACTGAGCGGGCTTCGCCAAGGCCCGTACGGGCGCTATCTGTTCGACGACCGGCCGCCGACCACGTACACTCTCACCTCGTTGGCCTTCACCGGCCGCACGCACCGGGTGCACACCGAGCACTCGGACGGATGCGGTACGTTGAAGGGAAACAAAGGGTCGTAGCTCAATTGGTAGAGCACTGGTCTCCAAAACCAGCGGTTGGGGGTTCAAGTCCCTCCGGCCCTGCTACACACTCCTTCGTCAGGATGTGTGCGCATGTACGTACTGCAATGCACCCGCCGTGCGGCTCGACCGGGCGCGGCACGGCCACGACCCGGAATCAGGTGAGGACGAGTGACGGACGCCGTGGGCTCCATCGACATGCCTGATGCCCAGGATGAGGTGCCGGAGTCCAAGAAGAAGGGCCGCAAGGGCGGCAAGCGTGCCAAGAAGGGCCCGCTGAAGCGCCTCGCCCTCTTCTATCGCCAGATCGTCGCGGAACTCCGCAAGGTTGTCTGGCCGACTCGCAGCCAGCTGACGACCTACACCACTGTGGTGATCGTCTTTGTTGTCATCATGATCGGTCTGGTGACTGTGATTGACTTTGGGCTCGACAAGGCGGCCAAGTACGTCTTCGGCTGAGCCAGGCGCGAAGGGCGCCGTACTCGGCGCCCGCTTTCGCGTGTTCCACCGCTATGTATCCAGGAAGAAGCAGCCACCGTGTCTGACCCGAACCTGAACGACGCCATCGAGTCGGCGGAGTCCGTTGAGGACGAGCTCGACATCGTCGAGGCTGCGGACGCTGAGAAGAACGTCGAGAACACCGACATCACTGAGAACACCGAAGAGGCTGCCCTGACCGAGGCTTCCGAGGACGCGTCGGACGAGGACGCGGCCGTCGCCGAGGAAGCTGCGGAAGAAGCCCCGGAGGAAGCCGAAGCAGAGGCCGCGGAGGAAGAGGCCGAGCCGGTCGACCCGGTCACCGCCCTCCGCGAGGAGCTTCGCGGGCTGCCCGGCGAGTGGTACGTCATCCACACCTACGCCGGCTACGAGAAGCGCGTGAAGGCCAACCTGGAGCAGCGCGCCGTCTCGCTGAACGTCGAGGAATTCATCTACCAGGCCGAGGTCCCCGAGGAAGAGATCGTCCAGATCAAGAACGGCGAGCGTAAGAACGTCCGGCAGAACAAGCTGCCCGGTTACGTTCTCGTCCGTATGGATCTGACGAACGAGTCCTGGGGCGTCGTCCGCAACACGCCCGGTGTCACCGGCTTCGTGGGCAACGCCTACGACCCGTACCCGCTGACCCTGGACGAGATCGTCAAGATGCTCGCCCCTGAGGCCGAGGAGAAGGCCGCCCGGGAGGCCGCCGAGGCCGAGGGCAAGCCGACTCCGGCCCGCAAGGTCGAGGTCCAGGTGCTGGACTTCGAGGTCGGCGACTCGGTCACCGTCACCGACGGCCCGTTCGCGACGCTCCAGGCGACCATCAACGAGATCAACGCCGACTCGAAGAAGGTCAAGGGGCTCGTCGAGATCTTCGGCCGGGAGACTCCGGTCGAGCTGTCCTTCGACCAGATCCAGAAGAACTAGCTCCCCGGAGCCTTCTGGAACACCCACTTCCGTCCAGGTCAGACCGGCTTCCACAGGCGGTCTGACCTGCTCGGTTTCAGGCTGTGCCACGTTGGCCGTTATCGTGGTGCGGTTGCCCTCGCGGCAACATGACAAGGCAAGACACAAGAAAAGGCAGAGGACCCGGAATGCCTCCCAAGAAGAAGAAGGTCACGGGGCTGATCAAGCTCCAGATCCAGGCCGGTGCCGCCAACCCGGCTCCGCCGGTCGGCCCGGCGCTGGGCCAGCACGGCGTCAACATCATGGAGTTCTGCAAGGCCTACAACGCCGCGACCGAGTCGCAGCGTGGCTCGGTGATCCCGGTGGAGATCACGGTCTACGAGGACCGCTCCTTCACCTTCATCACCAAGACGCCGCCGGCCGCCAAGATGATCCTCAAGGCTGCGGGCGTGCAGAAGGGCTCCGGCGAGCCGCACAAGACCAAGGTCGCCAAGATCACCGAGGCGCAGGTCCGCGAGATCGCCACCACGAAGATGCCCGACCTGAACGCGAACGACCTGGACGCCGCGGCGAAGATCATCGCCGGTACCGCGCGTTCCATGGGCATCACGGTCGAGGGCTGAGCCCTACCTTCGTAAGAATCATGCGGCTCGCGAGGCCGCACGTGGAAGGGCCTGCTCGGCCCGTACCACGACTCCTTCAGAACACATCAGGAGCAGCAGTGAGCAAGCGCAGCAAGTCTCTCCGCGCTGCGGACGCCAAGATCGACCGGGAGAAGCTGTACGCCCCGCTCGAGGCCGTGCGTCTCGCCAAGGAGACCTCCACCACCAAGTTCGACGGCACCGTCGAGGTCGCCTTCCGCCTGGGCGTTGACCCGCGCAAGGCCGACCAGATGGTCCGTGGCACCGTGAACCTCCCGCACGGCACCGGCAAGACCGCCCGGGTCCTGGTCTTCGCGACCGGTGACCGTGCCGAGGCCGCGACCGCCGCGGGCGCCGACATCGTCGGCTCCGACGAGCTGATCGACGAGGTGTCGAAGGGCCGTCTGGACTTCGACGCCGTCGTCGCCACCCCGGACCTCATGGGCAAGGTCGGCCGCCTCGGCCGGGTCCTCGGCCCGCGTGGTCTGATGCCGAA
Source organism: Streptomyces vastus (assembly GCF_039532825.1). Lineage (NCBI taxonomy): Bacteria > Bacillati > Actinomycetota > Actinomycetes > Kitasatosporales > Streptomycetaceae > Streptomyces > Streptomyces vastus. Next base: position 125,621 of record NZ_BAAASJ010000036.1, on the reverse strand, counting down.
CCCGAAGACCGGCACCGTGACCCCGGACGTGGCCAAGGCCGTGACCGAGATCAAGGGCGGAAAGATCGAGTTCCGCGTCGACAAGCACTCCAACCTGCACTTCATCATCGGCAAGTCTTCCTTCGACGACACCAAGCTGGTGGAGAACTACGGCGCCGCGCTGGAGGAGATCCTCCGTCTGAAGCCGTCCGCCGCGAAGGGCCGGTACATCAAGAAGGCCGCCATCACCACCACGATGGGCCCCGGCATTCCGGTCGACCCGAACCGCACCCGCAACCTCCTCGTCGAGGAGGACCCGGCCGCCGTCTGAGTCCGAGACTCACCCGGCAGTCGCGTACGCGTTCTTGTCAGCGGGCCCCGCAACCTTTCGAGGTGCGGGGCTCGTCCCATTGGTGGGTGTGGATTTCCTGAGCCGGGTGTCAGTGGCCTGCGCTAGCGTGCGGGGCACAGGAATTGCATAGGGGTGGGACGAATGACGAGCACGAGCGTGCGCCGCGTGGGACTCTCGATCGCGGTGGTGGCCGCGTTGACAGGGGTGGCGGCCTGTACCGGCTCGGACTCCGGCCAGAGTTCGGGGGACGACGACAAGGCGGCCGGCAAGGACGCGGCCCGTGTGAGCCCGATAGCGGCCCTGCGTTCCGTGGAGACGACCACGGACAAGGCCGACTCCGCCAAGGTCGAGGCCACGACGACCATGGGCTCGATGATGTCCATGGAGGCGGACGGCGCGCTCGGCTGGGCCGACGGCCTCACCGGCAATCTGACGATCACGTACACCGGCGGGACGATGGCCGACACGATGCGTCAGATGGGCTCCACGTCGATGGAGGCCCGCTATCTGCCCGACGCCTACTACGCGAAGATGAGCGACCAGTTCGCCGCGCAGGCGGGCGGCAAGCACTGGATCAAGTACGCGTACGACGATCTGGCGGACCTCGCCGGTGGTTCGGGGGCGTATCTGAAGGATCAGATGCAGAACACCACGCCCAATCAGTCGGTGAAACTGCTGTTGGCCTCCGGTGATGTGCGGAAGGTCGGTGACGAGACGGTGCGTGGGGTGAACACCACGCACTACTCCGGGACGGTGGACGTCGCGGATCTCGCTGTGCGGAACTCGAGTCTCAGTGAAGGGCAACTGGCTGACCTGAAGCGTCAGTTGGAGCAGGCAGGCATCACCACCCAGACGGTCGACATCTGGGTCGACGATGACGATCTGCTGGTGAAGAAGGTCGAGAAGGGGGAGATGGCCAGCGGGTCGATGTCCTCCACGGCGTACTACAGCGACTACGGGGTGGAGGTCTCCGCCGAGGAGCCTCCGGCTGCTGACACGGCGGATTTCAAGGACCTGGCGGGGACTCAGCCGTCGGCGTGAACGCTTCATCATGACGTGAACGCTCCAACAGGAAGCGTGTGTTGTTGCTGCTGAGCGGGCGTGCCCCGGTTGGACCGCCGGCGGATTTGCTTGACACTCGGCCGGTCGCGTACTCTTCCACGGAAGCCAAAGACCGCTGGTCGTTGCCGTGTGCTCGTACGAGGACATGGTGGCCGAAGGATCCGCTGAACTGCGGGCGACCCGCGCAGGTGACTGTGGAAGAGCTCCCGTATCCCGTCAGGGATGTCCGGTCGAGTTCACGCCCCGTGCGCCTGCGCCGGGGCGTTTCGTTTTGATGTTGAGACGAGCCCCTTCCTCGCGTGCCTGATTCAGGCGGTCCGGCGACGTGCGGCTGATCGAGAGGTCAGCCGAGGATCATCACCCCGGAAGGAGGCCGAGGCACATGGCGACGTCCAACAAGGTCGCAGAGGACAAAGTCGCAGCCGTTGAAGAGATCACGATGAAGCTGCGCAACTCCAACGCTGCTGTCGTGACTTCTTACGTCGGACTGTCCGTGGCGCAGCTCCAGGAGCTCCGCCGTTCTCTCGGCGAGAACGCTCAGTACCGAGTGGTGAAGAACACGCTGACCCAGATCGCGGCCAAGCAGGCCGGGGTCGAGCTGGACGAGCACCTTGAGGGCTCGACCGCTGTTGCCTTCGTGACCGGTGACCCGGTCGAGGCGGCGAAGGGTCTTCGTGACTTTGCCAAGACCAACCCCGCTCTCGTCATCAAGGGCGGTGTCCTTGAGGGCAAGGCGCTGTCCGCCGACGAGATCAAGAAGCTTGCGGACCTCGAGTCCCGCGAGGTTCTGCTCGCCAAGCTGGCAGGCGCCATGAAGGCCAAGCCGTCCCAGGCTGCCGCGGTCTTCCAGGCGCTTCCCTCGAAGTTCGTCCGTACCGCGGAGGCGCTTCGTGTCAAGAAGGCCGAGCAGGGCGGTGCCGAGTAATTCGGCTCGCACATTGACCGCGGCCTCAAGGCAGCAGCCCTGAGGCGACGGTCGAAGCGGGCCCAACGTACGCCCGCCGACATGTACATCCGGCACCAGCCGAATTAGTGGAAGGATCGCCCATCATGGCGAAGCTCAGCCAGGAAGACCTGCTCGCGCAGTTCGAGGAGATGACCCTCATCGAGCTCTCCGAGTTCGTGAAGGCCTTCGAGGACAAGTTCGACGTCACCGCTGCCGCCCCGGCCGCCGTCGTCGCCGCCGGTGGCCCGGCCGCCCCGGCCGCCGAGGCCGAGCCCGAGCAGGACGAGTTCGACGTCATCCTCACGGGTGCCGGCGACAAGAAGATCCAGGTCATCAAGGTCGTGCGTGAGCTGACCTCCCTGGGTCTGAAGGAGGCCAAGGACCTCGTGGACGGCGCCCCGAAGCCCGTCCTCGAGAAGGTCGCCAAGGACGCCGCCGACAAGGCCGCCGAGTCCCTCAAGGGCGCCGGCGCCTCCGTCGAGGTCAAGTAAGTCTCCACGTGCGGCCACGGCCGCACGGCGACTTCCCGTGACACGGCTCTCCCGTAGGGCTGTAACGCGGACGCACTGAGGAGCGATCACCCAGTTGGGTGGTCGCTCTTCGGCGTTCGAGGGGGCGCCGTGCGGCTGCCTTGCGCTGGAGGTCGCGTTGAGTATGGTGATCTTCGTTGTGCCTCCCGCCGCCTCGGTGACGGGCAGCAGACCGGGCTGCAAGTGACGATCGCAGCACCCGGTTTGGGCATGGGGGCCTTGACGAACCGCACGCAGCGCGCAATTCTCAGGACGCGTCGTCACAACGATCCGAATCCGAGGCATGGATCGACGGCGAAGAGGGAAGTATCGATGTGCATTGAGGGCGTGGCTTGCAGCAGGGGTTGAGAACAACGAGGGTCTTCAAAAACCCGCACTGGACATCAGTGGGCCTAGTGGCTACACTGACCCTTTGCGCTGCCTGTTAGCTGCCTCCTGCCCGTCACCAGGGGCATGCCCTCGCTTGAGCACAGTGGATTGAAACGGTTCTGACCTGGCCTTCTGGGCTGATTCAGGAAACGTCTGTCTCTGTGTCCGGCTTGGGACCGGTACGCGCGTAGTGAGTCCGAGCCCTCGGAAGGACCCCCTCTTGGCCGCCTCGCGCACTGCCTCGACCGCGAATACGAACAACGGCGCCAGCACTGCCCCGCTGCGCATCTCCTTTGCAAAGATCAAGGAGCCCCTCGAGGTTCCCAACCTGCTCGCGCTGCAGACCGAGAGCTTTGACTGGCTGCTCGGGAACACCGCCTGGCAGAGTCGGGTCGAGGCGGCTCTGGAGTCCGGTCAGGACGTCCCCACCAAGTCCGGCCTGGAGGAGATCTTCGAGGAGATCTCTCCGATCGAGGACTTCTCCGGGTCGATGTCGCTGACTTTCCGCGACCACCGTTTCGAGCCTCCGAAGAACTCCATCGACGAGTGCAAGGAGCGCGACTTCACGTACGCCGCCCCGCTCTTCGTCACCGCTGAGTTCACCAACAACGAGACCGGCGAGATCAAGTCTCAGACCGTCTTCATGGGCGATTTCCCGCTCATGACGAACAAGGGCACCTTCGTCATCAACGGCACCGAGCGTGTCGTGGTGTCGCAGCTGGTCCGTTCGCCGGGTGTCTACTTCGACTCCTCCATCGACAAGACGTCCGACAAGGACATCTTCTCCGCGAAGGTCATCCCGTCCCGGGGTGCCTGGTTGGAGATGGAGATCGACAAGCGCGACATGGTCGGCGTACGCATCGACCGTAAGCGCAAGCAGTCTGTGACCGTTCTGCTCAAGGCTCTCGGTTGGACGACCGAGCAGATCCTCGAGGAGTTCGGCGAGTACGAATCCATGCGCGCCACCCTGGAGAAGGACCACACCCAGGGCCAGGACGACGCGCTGCTCGACATCTACCGCAAGCTGCGTCCGGGCGAGCCCCCGACCCGTGAGGCCGCGCAGACGCTGCTCGAGAACCTCTACTTCAACCCCAAGCGTTACGACCTCGCCAAGGTCGGCCGCTACAAGGTCAACAAGAAGCTGGGCGGCGACGCCCCGCTGGACGCCGGCATCCTGACCGTCGAGGACATCATCTCGACGATCAAGTACCTGGTGAAGCTGCACGCCGGTGAGACCGAGACCGTCATGGGCGACAGCGGGACCTCGATCGTCGTCGAGACCGACGACATCGACCACTTCGGCAACCGTCGTCTGCGCAACGTCGGCGAGCTCATCCAGAACCAGGTCCGTACGGGTCTGGCGCGTATGGAGCGCGTCGTGCGTGAGCGCATGACGACTCAGGACGTCGAGGCGATCACGCCGCAGACGCTGATCAACATCCGGCCGGTCGTCGCCTCCATCAAGGAGTTCTTCGGCACCAGCCAGCTGTCGCAGTTCATGGACCAGAACAACCCGTTGTCGGGTCTCACCCACAAGCGCCGTCTGTCGGCTCTTGGCCCGGGTGGTCTCTCCCGTGAGCGGGCCGGCTTCGAGGTCCGTGACGTGCACCCCTCGCACTACGGCCGCATGTGCCCGATCGAGACCCCTGAAGGCCCGAACATCGGCCTGATCGGCTCGCTCGCCTCGTACGGCCGGGTCAACGCGTTCGGCTTCGTCGAGACGCCGTACCGCCGGGTCACCGGCGGTGTCGTCACCGACGAGGTCGACTACCTGACCGCCGACGAGGAGGACCGCTTCGTCATCGCGCAGGCCAACGCGCCGCTGTCGGACGACATGCGGTTCGAGGAGTCCCGCGTGCTGGTTCGCCGCCGTGGTGGCGAGGTCGACTACGTCCCCGGTGACGACGTGGACTACATGGATGTCTCCCCGCGCCAGATGGTGTCGGTCGCGACCGCCATGATCCCGTTCCTCGAGCACGACGACGCCAACCGTGCCCTCATGGGCGCGAACATGATGCGTCAGGCCGTGCCGCTGATCACCGCCGAGGCCCCCCTCGTCGGTACGGGCATGGAGTACCGCTGCGCCGTCGACGCCGGTGACGTCATCAAGGCCGAGAAGGCGGGCGTGGTCCAGGAGGTCTCCGCGGACTACGTCACCGTGGCCAACGACGACGGCACGTACACCACGTACCGGGTTGCCAAGTTCTCCCGTTCCAACCAGGGCACCTCGGTCAACCAGAAGGTCATCGTCCACGAGGGCGACCGGGTCGTCGAGAGCCAGGTGCTCGCCGACGGTCCCGCCACCCAGGAAGGCGAGATGGCGCTGGGCAAGAACCTGCTCGTCGCCTTCATGCCCTGGGAGGGTCACAACTACGAGGACGCGATCATCCTGTCGCAGCGCCTCGTGCAGGACGACGTCCTCTCCTCGATCCACATTGAGGAGCATGAGGTCGACGCCCGTGACACCAAGCTCGGCCCCGAGGAGATCACCCGGGACATCCCGAACGTCTCCGAGGAGGTCCTGGCCGACCTCGACGAGCGCGGCATCATCCGCATCGGCGCCGAGGTCATCGCGGGCGACATCCTCGTCGGCAAGGTGACCCCCAAGGGTGAGACCGAGCTGACGCCGGAGGAGCGCCTGCTGCGCGCGATCTTCGGTGAGAAGGCCCGTGAGGTCCGTGACACCTCGCTGAAGGTGCCGCACGGCGAGACCGGCAAGGTCATCGGCGTACGCGTCTTCGACCGCGAGGAGGGCGACGAGCTGCCCCCCGGTGTGAACCAGCTGGTGCGCGTGTACGTGGCGCAGAAGCGCAAGATCACCGACGGTGACAAGCTCGCCGGCCGCCACGGCAACAAGGGTGTCATCTCCAAGATTCTGCCGATCGAGGACATGCCGTTCCTGGAGGACGGCACCCCGGTCGACATCATCCTCAACCCGCTGGGTGTGCCGTCCCGAATGAACCCGGGACAGGTTCTGGAGATCCACCTCGGCTGGCTCGCCAGCCAGGGCTGGGACGTCTCCGGACTCGCAGACGAGTGGGCTCAGCGCCTCCAGGTCATCGGCGCCGACCAGGTCGACCCGCGTACGAACGTGGCGACCCCGGTCTTCGACGGTGCCCGCGAGGACGAGCTGGCCGGTCTGCTGGAGCACACCGTTCCGAACCGCGACGGCGACCGCATGGTCCTCCCGTCCGGCAAGGCGCGGCTGTTCGACGGCCGCTCCGGCGAGCCGTTCCCGGAGCCGATCTCGGTCGGCTACATGTACATCCTCAAGCTCCACCACCTGGTCGACGACAAGCTCCACGCCCGCTCGACCGGTCCGTACTCGATGATCACCCAGCAGCCGCTGGGTGGTAAGGCCCAGTTCGGTGGCCAGCGGTTCGGCGAGATGGAGGTGTGGGCGCTGGAGGCTTATGGCGCCGCTTACGCCCTCCAGGAACTGCTGACCATCAAGTCCGACGACGTCACCGGCCGCGTGAAGGTCTACGAGGCCATCGTCAAGGGCGAGAACATCCCCGAGCCCGGCATCCCCGAGTCCTTCAAGGTGCTCATCAAGGAGATGCAGTCGCTCTGCCTCAATGTGGAGGTGCTGTCCTCGGACGGTATGTCCATCGAGATGCGCGACACGGACGAGGACGTCTTCCGCGCCGCGGAGGAGCTCGGTATCGACCTGTCCCGGCGTGAGCCGAGCAGCGTCGAAGAGGTCTGACGGGTCTGGCCGGGGCTCCCTGAACAAGAGCCCCGGCTAACCCCGGACCCCAGTCAGACCAGTGAAGAATCGACCCCGAAAGAGGGATTGACGACCAGTGCTCGACGTCAACTTCTTCGACGAGCTGCGGATCGGCCTCGCTACCGCTGACGACATTCGTCAGTGGTCCCACGGTGAGGTCAAGAAGCCGGAGACCATCAACTACCGCACCCTCAAGCCCGAGAAGGACGGACTCTTCTGCGAGAAGATCTTCGGTCCTACCCGGGACTGGGAGTGCTACTGCGGCAAGTACAAGCGTGTCCGCTTCAAGGGCATCATCTGCGAGCGCTGCGGCGTCGAGGTCACTCGCGCCAAGGTGCGTCGTGAGCGGATGGGCCACATCGAACTGGCCGCTCCCGTCACCCACATCTGGTACTTCAAGGGCGTTCCGTCGCGCCTCGGCTACCTGCTCGACCTCGCTCCGAAGGACCTCGAGAAGGTCATCTACTTCGCCGCGTACATGATCACGTACGTGGACGAGGAGCGCCGTACGCGCGATCTGCCCTCCCTGGAGGCGCATGTCTCCGTGGAGCGTCAGCAGGTCGAGAACCGTCGCGACGCCGACCTCGAGGCCCGCGCCAAGAAGCTCGAGACCGACCTGGCCGAGCTCGAGGCCGAGGGCGCCAAAGCCGACGTTCGCCGCAAGGTGCGCGAAGGTGCCGAGCGGGAGATGAAGCAGCTGCGTGACCGTGCGCAGCGCGAGATCGACCGTCTCGACGAGGTGTGGACCCGCTTCAAGAACCTCAAGGTCCAGGACCTGGAGGGTGACGAGCTCCTCTACCGCGAGCTGCGTGACCGCTTCGGCACGTACTTCGACGGCTCCATGGGTGCGGCTGCCCTGCAGAAGCGCCTGGAGTCCTTCGACCTGGAGGAGGAGGCCGAGCGCCTCCGCGAGATCATCCGTACGGGTAAGGGCCAGAAGAAGACCCGTGCTCTGAAGCGGCTGAAGGTCGTGTCTGCGTTCCTGCAGACCTCCAACAGCCCCAAGGGCATGGTCCTCGACTGCGTCCCGGTCATCCCGCCGGACCTGCGTCCGATGGTGCAGCTGGACGGCGGCCGCTTCGCGACCTCCGACCTGAACGACCTGTACCGCCGTGTCATCAACCGCAACAACCGTCTGAAGCGGCTTCTGGATCTTGGTGCTCCCGAGATCATCGTGAACAACGAGAAGCGCATGCTTCAGGAGGCCGTCGACGCGCTGTTCGACAACGGCCGTCGCGGTCGCCCGGTGACCGGTCCCGGCAACCGTCCCCTGAAGTCCCTCAGCGACATGCTGAAGGGCAAGCAGGGTCGCTTCCGGCAGAACCTGCTCGGTAAGCGAGTCGACTACTCGGCGCGTTCCGTGATCGTCGTCGGTCCGCAGCTGAAGCTGCACCAGTGCGGTCTGCCGAAGGCGATGGCGCTGGAGCTCTTCAAGCCGTTCGTGATGAAGCGCCTGGTCGACCTGAACCACGCGCAGAACATCAAGAGCGCGAAGCGCATGGTGGAGCGCGGCCGCACGGTCGTGTACGACGTCCTCGAAGAGGTCATCGCGGAGCACCCGGTTCTGCTGAACCGTGCGCCCACCCTGCACCGCCTCGGCATCCAGGCCTTCGAGCCGCAGCTGGTCGAAGGCAAGGCCATCCAGATCCACCCGCTCGTCTGCACCGCGTTCAACGCGGACTTCGACGGTGACCAGATGGCCGTGCACCTGCCGCTGTCCGCGGAGGCGCAGGCCGAGGCCCGCATCCTGATGCTGTCCTCGAACAACATCCTCAAGCCTGCCGACGGCCGTCCGGTGACGATGCCGACCCAGGACATGGTCCTCGGTCTGTTCTTCCTCACCACCGACGGCGAGATGCGGGACGTCAAGGGCGAGGGCCGGTCCTTCGGCTCCGCCGCCGAGGCGATCATGGCGTTCGACGCGGGCGAGCTCTCGCTCCAGTCGAGGGTCGACATCCGCTTCCCCGTCGGCACCATCCCGCCCCGCGGGTGGACCCCGCCGGCGCGGGAAGAGGGTGAGCCGGAGTGGCAGCAGGGTGACAGCTTCCGTCTGAAGACCACGCTCGGCCGTGCGCTCTTCAACGAGCTGCTGCCCGAGGACTACCCGTTCGTCGACTACGAGGTCGGCAAGAAGCAGCTCTCCGAGATCGTCAACGACCTCGCCGAGCGCTACCCGAAGGTCATCGTGGCGGCGACGCTCGACAACCTGAAGGCGGCCGGCTTCTACTGGGCGACCCGTTCCGGCGTCACCGTGGCCATCTCCGACGTCGTCGTTCCCGAGGCGAAGAAGGAGATCGTCAAGGGGTACGAGGCGCAGGACGAGAAGGTCCAGAAGCAGTACGAGCGCGGTCTGATCACCAAGGACGAGCGCACGCAGGAGCTCATCGCGATCTGGACCAAGGCGACCAACGAGGTTGCCGAGGCGATGAACGACAACTTCCCGAAGACCAACCCGATCTTCATGATGGTGAACTCGGGCGCCCGAGGGAACATGATGCAGATGCGTCAGATCGCCGGTATGCGCGGTCTGGTGTCGAACGCCAAGAACGAGACCATCCCGCGGCCCATCAAGGCGTCGTTCCGTGAGGGTCTCTCCGTGCTGGAGTACTTCATCTCCACGCACGGTGCCCGTAAGGGTCTGGCGGACACCGCTCTGCGTACCGCCGACTCGGGTTACCTCACCCGTCGTCTGGTCGACGTCTCCCAGGACGTCATCATCCGCGAGGAGGACTGCGGCACCGACCGTGGCCTCCGGCTGCAGATCGCGGACCGGGACGCGGCGGGCAACCTGGTCAAGGCGGACAACGTCGAGACGTCCGTGTACGCACGTGCGCTGGCCGAGGACATCGTCGCCGACGGCAAGGTGCTGGCCCCCGCCAACACCGACCTGGGTGACGTCCTCATCGACGAGTTGGTGAAGCACGGCGTCTCGGAGGTCAAGACCCGTTCGGTTCTGACCTGTGAGTCCGCCGTCGGCACCTGCGCCATGTGCTACGGCCGTTCGCTGGCCACCGGCAAGCTGGTCGACATCGGTGAGGCGGTCGGCATCATCGCCGCCCAGTCCATCGGTGAGCCCGGTACGCAGCTGACGATGCGTACCTTCCACACCGGTGGTGTGGCCGGTGACGACATCACCCAGGGTCTGCCCCGTGTCGTCGAGCTCTTCGAGGCTCGTACGCCGAAGGGTGTCGCCCCGATCTCCGAGGCCTCCGGCCGCGTACGGATCGAGGAGACCGAGAAGACCAAGAAGCTCGTCGTGACCCCGGACGACGGCAGCGACGAGACGGCGTACCCGATCTCGAAGCGCGCCAAGCTCCAGGTGCGCGAGGGCGACCACGTCGAGGTGGGCCAGAAGCTCACCTACGGTGCCACCAACCCGCACGACGTGCTGCGCATCCTCGGCCAGCGGGCCGTTCAGGTCCACCTGGTCGGCGAGGTGCAGAAGGTCTACAACTCGCAGGGTGTGTCGATCCACGACAAGCACATCGAGATCATCATCCGGCAGATGCTGCGCCGGGTGACGATCATCGAGTCCGGCGACGCCGAGCTGCTGCCCGGCGAGCTCGTGGAGCGCTCGAAGTTCGAGACCGAGAACCGTCGTGTGGTGCAGGAAGGCGGCCACCCGGCCTCCGGCCGTCCGCAGCTGATGGGTATCACCAAGGCCTCGCTGGCGACCGAGTCGTGGCTGTCGGCGGCGTCCTTCCAGGAGACGACCAGGGTTCTGACGGACGCGGCGATCAACGCCAAGTCCGACTCCCTGATCGGCCTCAAGGAGAACGTCATCATCGGTAAGCTCATCCCGGCCGGTACGGGCCTGTCCCGCTACCGCAACATCCGGGTCGAGCCGACCGAGGAGGCCAAGGCCGCGATGTACTCGGCCGTGGGCTACGACGACATCGACTACTCGCCGTTCGGCACGGGCTCCGGCCAGGCCGTTCCGCTGGAGGACTACGACTACGGTCCGTACAACCAGTAAGCGAGCAGCTTGAGTTGAGGGGCGGTCACTCCGTTTCGTACGGGGTGGCCGCCCTTCGGCGTGCCGCGTCCTGCGTGCCTTTACGGAAATGAAAAAGCGGGCCAGGGAACCGATGCCGATATTGGCGCGTTAGAGGATGATGGAGGCATTCAGCCCCGGGGGAGGTGTCCGTGTCGTACCCATCGCAGTGGCAGCCGTGGCAGGGCGGCAACAGCCCGCAGCCGTGGCAGGGTCAGAGCAGTTCGTCGATGCTCGCCTCCCACGCAGACCGGGAGCGCGCCGTCGACGTGCTCAGAGCCGGCTTCGGTGAGGGACGCCTGCAGCAGGCGGAGCTCGAGAAGCGGATCGCGAGGGCCTACGAGGCCCGTACAGTCGGCGAGCTGGCCCTGCTCGTCGCCGACCTGCCGCAGGGCCCCATGCCGGTGCCCATGGCTGCCTCGGCGCCGGTGCCGAGGACGTTCCTGCCCGCACCGCCGCCGCCCACCAACGGCAAGGCGGTCGGCTCCATGGTCTGTGGCGTGCTCACCACGATGACCTTCGGTATCACCGGCCTGCCCGCCGTGATCCTGGGGCATACGGCACGCACCGAGATACGCCGCACCGGCGAGGGCGGCGAGGGCTTCGCGATGGCCGGACTGATCCTCGGCTGGCTGTCCGTCGCGGGCTGGGCCCTGTTCCTGATGCTCCTGCTCGTGGCCTCTGCCTCGGGCGCCTGACGACCAGGTTCTGGGCGGCGCCCATTTGTTTTGACCGCAGCGTATGAGGTAGGTACGCTCAGACCTTGTGCCTGGGGTGTGCCCTGGCTCCCGTGCGTGCCTTCAGACCGCAACGGGATCCTTCACCGGCCACCGTAATCTGCGCCCTTTCTGCCTTCCGGTGGGAGTCTGCAGCATTCGACACACCCGACCGCGTGGGTCGGCAACGTTCCAGGTTAGCTTCACCATCGGCACACAGAAACCGGAGAAGTAGTGCCTACGATCCAGCAGCTGGTCCGCAAGGGCCGGCAGGACAAGGTCGAGAAGAACAAGACGCCCGCACTCGAGGGTTCCCCTCAGCGTCGCGGCGTCTGCACGCGTGTGTTCACGACCACCCCGAAGAAGCCGAACTCGGCCCTGCGTAAGGTCGCGCGTGTGCGTCTGACCAGCGGGATCGAAGTCACCGCTTACATTCCGGGTGAGGGACACAACCTGCAGGAGCACTCCATCGTGCTCGTGCGCGGCGGCCGTGTGAAGGACCTGCCGGGTGTTCGTTACAAGATCATCCGTGGCTCCCTCGACACCCAGGGTGTCAAGAACCGCAAGCAGGCCCGCTCTCGCTACGGCGCCAAGAAGGAGAAGTAAGAATGCCTCGTAAGGGCCCCGCCCCGAAGCGCCCGGTCATCATCGACCCGGTCTACGGTTCTCCTCTGGTCACGTCGCTCATCAACAAGGTGCTGCTGAACGGCAAGCGCTCCACCGCCGAGCGCATCGTCTACGGCGCCATGGAGGGCCTGCGCGACAAGACCGGCAACGACCCGGTCATCACGCTGAAGCGCGCTCTCGAGAACATCAAGCCGACCCTCGAGGTCAAGTCCCGCCGTGTCGGTGGCGCCACGTACCAGGTGCCGGTCGAGGTCAAGCCCGGCCGCGCCAACACCCTGGCGCTGCGCTGGCTGGTCGGTTACTCCCGCGCCCGTCGCGAGAAGACCATGACCGAGCGTCTGCTCAACGAGCTTCTCGACGCTTCGAACGGCCTCGGCGCGGCCGTGAAGAAGCGCGAGGACACCCACAAGATGGCCGAGTCCAACAAGGCCTTCGCGCACTACCGCTGGTAGTCGCTACCCACATCGAGACCGAGAGAAGACTGAAGCCTTATGGCTACCACTTCACTTGACCTGGCCAGGGTCCGGAACATCGGGATCATGGCCCACATCGACGCGGGCAAGACGACCACCACCGAGCGGATCCTGTTCTACACCGGCGTCTCCTACAAGATCGGTGAGGTCCACGACGGCGCTGCCACCATGGACTGGATGGAGCAGGAGCAGGAGCGTGGCATCACGATCACCTCCGCTGCTACCACCTGTCACTGGCCGCTGGACAACGACGACTACACCATCAACATCATCGACACCCCGGGTCACGTCGACTTCACCGTCGAGGTGGAGCGCTCGCTGCGCGTGCTCGACGGTGCCGTGACGGTGTTCGACGGTGTCGCCGGTGTCGAGCCGCAGTCCGAGACGGTGTGGCGTCAGGCCGACCGTTACGGCGTGCCGCGCATCTGCTTCGTCAACAAGCTGGACCGTACCGGCGCCGAGTTCCACCGCTGTGTGGACATGATCTCGGACCGTCTGGGTGCCCAGCCGCTCGTCATGCAGCTGCCGATCGGTGCCGAGGCCGACTTCAAGGGCGTAGTGGACCTGGTCCGCATGAAGGCGCTCGTGTGGTCCGCCGAGGCGGCGAAGGGCGAGATGTACGACACCGTCGACATCCCGGCCACGCACGCCGAGGCCGCCGAGGAGTGGCGCGGCAAGCTGCTCGAGGCCGTCGCGGAGAACGACGAAGAGATCATGGAGCTGTACCTGGAGGGCGAGGAGCCCACCGAGGAGCAGCTGTACGCCGCGATCCGTCGCATCACCATCGCGTCCGGCAAGTCCAACGACACCACGGTCACCCCGGTGTTCTGCGGCACCGCGTTCAAGAACAAGGGCGTCCAGCCCCTGCTCGACGCGGTCGTGCGCTACCTCCCGACTCCGCTCGACGTCGAGGCCATCGAGGGCCACGACGTCAAGGACCCGGAGCTGGTCGTCAAGCGCAAGCCGTCCGAGGACGAGCCGCTGTCCGCCCTTGCGTTCAAGATCATGAGCGACCCGCACCTCGGCAAGCTCACCTTCGTCCGGGTTTACTCGGGCCGCCTGGAGACCGGCACCGCGGTGCTGAACCCGGTCAAGGGCAAGAAGGAGCGCATCGGCAAGATCTACCGTATGCACGCGAACAAGCGTGAGGAGATCGCGGCGGTGGGCGCCGGCGACATCGTCGCTGTGATGGGCCTGAAGCAGACCACGACCGGTGAGACGCTGTGCGACGACAAGCAGCCGGTGATCCTGGAGTCCATGGACTTCCCGGCGCCGGTCATCCAGGTCGCCATCGAGCCCAAGTCCAAGGGTGACCAGGAGAAGCTGGGTGTCGCCATCCAGCGTCTCGCGGAGGAGGACCCCTCCTTCCAGGTCCACTCGGACGAGGAGACCGGCCAGACCATCATCGGCGGCATGGGCGAGCTGCACCTCGAGGTGCTGGTCGACCGCATGAAGCGCGAGTTCAAGGTCGAGGCCAACGTCGGCAAGCCGCAGGTGGCCTACCGCGAGACGATCCGCAAGGCCGTCGAGCGTGTCGACTACACGCACAAGAAGCAGACTGGCGGTACCGGCCAGTTCGCCAAGGTGCAGATCGCGATCGAGCCGATCGAGGGCGGCGACGCCAGCTACGAGTTCGTGAACAAGGTGACCGGTGGTCGCATCCCGAAGGAGTACATCCCTTCGGTCGACGCCGGCTGCCAGGAGGCCATGCAGTTCGGCATCCTCGCCGGCTACGAGATGACGGGCGTTCGCGTCACGCTCATCGACGGCGCCTACCACGAGGTCGACTCCTCCGAGCTCGCGTTCAAGATCGCCGGTTCGCAGGCCTTCAAGGAGGCCGCGCGCAAGGCCAGCCCCGTGCTGCTCGAGCCGATGATGGCCGTAGAGGTCACCACGCCCGAGGACTACATGGGCGAGGTCATCGGTGACATCAACTCCCGACGTGGTCAGATCGAGGCCATGGAGGAGCGTGCCGGTGCCCGCGTCGTGAAGGGCCTGGTTCCGCTGTCGGAGATGTTCGGCTACGTCGGCGACCTCCGCAGCAAGACATCGGGTCGCGCGAGCTACTCGATGCAGTTCGACTCCTACGCCGAGGTTCCCCGGAACGTCGCCGAGGAGATCATCGCGAAGGCCAAGGGCGAGTAACTCACCCGAGTTCACGCTTTAGGCTTGACTCCGGAGCTTGCTGGGGCATTCCGTCACCATCGTGGCTGGAGTGCCCCGGGCCCCGGCTTTCCAGCAAAGATCACCTGGCGCCGATGAGTAAGGCGTACAGAACCACTCCACAGGAGGACCCCAGTGGCGAAGGCGAAGTTCGAGCGGACTAAGCCGCACGTCAACATCGGCACCATCGGTCACATCGACCACGGTAAGACGACCCTCACGGCCGCCATTACCAAGGTGCTGCACGACGCGTACCCGGACCTGAACGAGGCCTCGGCCTTCGACCAGATCGACAAGGCTCCTGAGGAGCGCCAGCGCGGTATCACCATCTCCATCGCGCACGTCGAGTACCAGACGGAGACGCGTCACTACGCGCACGTCGACTGCCCCGGTCACGCGGACTACATCAAGAACATGATCACGGGTGCGGCGCAGATGGACGGCGCCATCCTCGTGGTCGCCGCCACCGACGGCCCGATGCCGCAGACCAAGGAGCACGTGCTCCTGGCCCGCCAGGTCGGCGTCCCCTACATCGTCGTCGCCCTGAACAAGGCCGACATGGTGGACGACGAGGAGATCCTGGAGCTCGTCGAGCTCGAGGTCCGTGAGCTGCTCTCCGAGTACGAGTTCCCGGGCGACGACCTGCCGGTCGTCAAGGTCTCGGCGCTCAAGGCCCTCGAGGGCGACAAGGAGTGGGGCAACTCCGTCCTCGAGCTGATGAAGGCCGTCGACGAGGCGATCCCGCAGCCCGAGCGTGACGTCGACAAGCCGTTCCTGATGCCGATCGAGGACGTCTTCACGATCACCGGTCGTGGCACCGTCGTCACCGGTCGCATCGAGCGCGGTGTCCTCAAGGTCAACGAGACCGTTGACATCGTGGGCATCAAGCAGGAGAAGACCACCACCACGGTCACCGGCATCGAGATGTTCCGCAAGCTGCTCGACGAGGGTCAGGCCGGTGAGAACGTCGGTCTGCTGCTTCGTGGCATCAAGCGCGAGGACGTCGAGCGCGGCCAGGTCATCATCAAGCCGGGCTCTGTCACCCCGCACACCGAGTTCGAGGCGCAGGCGTACATCCTGTCCAAGGACGAGGGTGGCCGCCACACGCCGTTCTTCAACAACTACCGTCCGCAGTTCTACTTCCGTACGACTGACGTGACCGGTGTTGTGACCCTCCCCGAGGGCACGGAGATGGTCATGCCGGGCGACAACACTGAGATGAAGGTCGAGCTCATCCAGCCCGTCGCCATGGAGGAGGGCCTGAAGTTCGCCATCCGTGAGGGTGGCCGGACCGTGGGCGCCGGCCAGGTCACCAAGATCAACAAGTAATTGCTGATCGCTTGACCTGGTAGCTCCTCGCGAGCTCCTTGAAGGGGCCCGTACGACTTCGGTCGTACGGGCCCTCTTCGTGCCCTTCCCGCAGTCGCGCCCGGTTTGTATGTTTGTACTGTCATTGATCGAAATCGACCATCGCTCCAGGCTTCGCTCGGACATCCCCGGTGAATCCGCTTCGCGAGCAGAACGGGTGCTCATGGTGGAGGAGACGGGCAGACCCGCCGGTGCGGGCATACGACAGCTACTGCTTGCGCTCGGCGAGCCGGTGGTCGACCTGGTCGCGGCGCCCGCAGGTCTCGACGTCGAGATCAACGAAGTGGTCATCCTGGATGCGGACGACGACTCGGATACGTACCGAGAGGACCTCGTCCTGGTGATCGGTGCGCGGGGCCACAGGGCGCTCCACCTGGCACGTGCGGCAGCCCGGCAGGGCGCCGCGGCCGTGGCCGTCAAGCTGGACCAGGACGGCGATCGTGAGGCCCTGAAACAGGCCGCCGCCGACACGGGTGCCGTCATTCTCGGCGTACGCCCGGAGGCACGCTGGGCGCAGATCGACTCCCTGGCCAGAGGTGTGATTGCCGACGCGCGCGTGGCCCGGTCCCCGGAGGCCGGCGAACCCGCTGACCTTTTCGCCCTGGCCGAGACGGTCGCCGCCCTCACTGGTGGCATCGTCAGTATCGAGGACAGCGCCAATCGCGTGCTGGCCTACTCCCGCTCGGACGACGAGGTGGACGAGCTGCGTCGGCGTTCGATCCTGGGCTGGCAGGGCCCTGCCCACTATCTGGAGCTGCTGCGGCAGTGGGGTGTGTACGAGCGACTGCGCACCGGGGACGACGTGGTGCACGTCGAGGAACATCCGGAGCGGGGGATCAGGCGGCGACTTGCGATCGGGATCCGCGTCGACGAGCAGTTGCTGGGCTCCATCTGGGTCCAGGAGGGCAAGGACAGGCTGTCCGACCATGCGGAGAATGCGCTGATCGGCGCCGCACGGACGGCAGCCCTGCAGCTCGTGCGGCGCAGGACCGGGGCACCCGTGAACCTGCAAGGAGAGGACGCGCTGCTCAGCTGGATGCTCGAGGGGCACATCGATCCACGGACGTTCGCCACCCATATCGGTGCCGACCTGGCGAAACCGGCGGCGGTCACGGCTTTCGCCCTGAAGGGCAGCGCGTCCGACGTCGACGCCGGCCGTCCGGTCTTCGAGCTGCGCAGGGCGGCGATGACGAGCCTGATCTCCGTTCACGCCGCCGCGTTCCGGCGCCGGTCCCTGGTGACCAGCGACGGCGAGCGCGTGTACGTGCTGCTGCCCGGGCTGCCGGAGCAGTCCGGCGAGGGCATGGTCGCCGCTCTGGCGACCGAGATCGTACGGGTGGCCGGTCAGCGCCTGCAGATCGACGTCTGTGCGGCCGTCGGTTCGGTGGTCGGCAGCCTGGACGCGATCGCCGAGTCGAAGGCCGCGGCGGACCGGGTGCTCGACATCATCACGCGGCGGGGCGAACGGCGCGTCGCCACCATCGCCGACGTGCGGTCGGAGGTCCTCCTCAGCGACACGCTCGCGCTGCTCGAGAAGAACCCGCGCCTGCGGGATCCGCGGATCACCGCTCTCCTGAGCTACGACAGAGAGCACGACTCGGGACTCGTGGCGTCCGTGCTCGCGTATTTCGGCACGCAGTGCAACATGAGGGCGGCGGCCCGGCTGCTGCATCTGCACACGAACACCCTGCGCTACCGGTTGAAGAGGGCTGAGGCGATCAGCGGGATCGATCTCTCCGATCCGCACCAGTGCCTGTTCTCCCACCTGCAACTGCTGCTGCAGACCGGCTCGATACCCGTGTCGCACGGGCATTGAGCCGGTCTGCCTGCCGGGTCGGCGACGGGCCGGCGTGCCCGTCGGTGCGACGGGCACGCCGGCTTCGTCAGCAGGGCACTGTCAGGCGTCAGCTGACTTTCTCGGCGACCGCCACAGGCTCGCGTTCGTCCTTCACATCGCCGGAGCGCAGCGCCTGCCGGAACGACGCCAGTTCCCGCTTGACGTAGGGGGCGAGCAGGTAGAGGCCCACGATGTTGACCAGCGCCAGCAGGAACAGCACCGCGTCGGTGAAGGCGAGCACGCTGCCGAAGGTCAGCACCGAGCCGACCACGATGAACAGGCAGAAAATCGTCTGGTAGATGCGCTCGCTGGTCTTCGACTCGCCGAACAGATGAGTCCACGCCTTCTGGCCGTAGTAGGACCAGGTGATCATGGTCGAGATGGCGAAGAGCACGACGGCCACGGTGAGGATGTTCGGGAACCACGGGAGCACGGTCTCGAAGGCCGAGGAGGTGACGGTGACACCGTCCGCGGCAGTACCGTCCGCCGCGTACTGCGCCTTCGCCTCGTTCCAGACCTGGCTGTCGGCGATGACGATCGTCAGCGCGGTCATGGTGCAGATGACGACCGTGTCGATGAACGGCTCCAGCAGCGCCACCAGGCCCTCGGTGGCCGGGTACCTGGTCTTCACGGCGGAGTGGGCGATCGGGGCGGAGCCCAGCCCGGCCTCGTTGGAGAACGCGGCACGGGTGAAGCCGACGATCAGCGCGCCGACCACGCCGCCCACCACGCCTTCGCCGGTGAAGGCCCCCTCGAAGATCGAGCCCACGGCCGACGGAACGGCGGTGACGTTGAACAGGATGACGATCAGGCACGCACTGACGTAGATGATCGCCATGCTCGGCACCAAGCGGCTGGTCACCTTACCGATCGCCTTGATGCCGCCGATGATCACGGCTCCGACGATGACGGCCAGCACGATTCCCATTATCAGGGCCGAGCCCTTGCCGCCGAACGGACCGTCGTCGCCACCAGTTACGTTGCGGATCTGGATGACGGTCTGGTTGGCCTGGAACATGTTGCCGCCACCGATGCCGAAGAACAGGATCATGACGGCCGCGAGGGCGGCGAACACCTTGCCGGTGATCCTGCCGGTCGAGCCGGGCAGCCGTTCCGCGAGCCCCTTGCTCAGATACTTCATCGGCCCACCGGAGACGGACCCGTCGGCGTGCTGGTCGCGGTAGCGGACGCCGAGCGTGCACTCGACGAACTTGGAGGCCATGCCGAGCAGGCCGCACAGAATCATCCAGAACGTGGCACCGGCTCCACCGATGGTGATCGCCACGCCCACGCCCGCGATGTTGCCGAGGCCGACGGTCCCTGACACGGCCGAGGACAGCGCCTGGAAATGGGTGATCTCACCCGGGTCGTCGTCCTTGCTGTACCGGCCGCGCAGCAGTTGCAGGGCCAGCTTGACGCCCCGCACCTGAATGAAGCCGAAATAGGCGGTGAAGATCGCACCGGCGAGTACCAGCCAGGCGACGATCCATGGAAAGCTGGTGCCGAAGACCGTGACCTCCGCGAAGACGAAGTCACCGAGGCCCGTGGCGAGCGGGTCGAAAAGTGAGTTGATCTTGTCTTCGATCTGGCCGAGGACGCCGTCGTCAGCTGCCTGTGCCTGGAAGAGGACGGTTTCGTGGGCAGCCTGAAGTGCTTGAACTGGAGCCATGGTGATCCTTTCCGCCGGCCCGTCGACGTAGCGGTGCCGGCAGGTCCCGAACGGGAGATCCGTCCGTCAAACCCGTTGGGTTTCGGCATACGGTAGGGGGAGCCGGTCGGCGTGGTTCTGGTACAAGAGGACAAAGAACCAGCCAGTACGCCGTCAATCTGACGTCTGCCCGACCTACGGTCACCGTGGCGGGAGTCGACGGCGGGCGACGGCGGCCGTGCCTCTCACGTCCGGTGAGAGCGACACCGGGGTGGTGTTCCGCGTCCGACGGATTCGGGGGCGGCGACCTCGGCGAACTCGGCGACGACGACTGCGTGCGCGTCTGCCGGTACATCCGCCGAGCCGTCCGGCGCCGCGGAACGACCGACGAGGGCCGCCTGGTGGGCCGACGGGTCGACAAAGGTTCGTGGACCGGGGCTCCGGCGAGGCCGTCGTCGGCGAGGCCCTCGACGCCGGACAGCTGACCTGGGCGACATGGCAGGACTGGGGAGAGGGCCTGCGGCAAGGTGGACATCGACGTCCAGCATGTCGCCCGGGTCTTCGACCGGCTCCTCGCCGGCGCGGCACCTGAGGCCGGCGCCCGGCTCAGCGGTGGCTCAGCGGCTGACGGCGATGTTCCTTTGGAAGCGCTCGTGCAGCGCGATACCGACCGAGACCGAGACATTGAGGGACTCGGTGGAATTGATCATCGGGATGGAAACCGTTGTGGCGGACGTCTTCTTGAACAGTTCGGAAGGGCCGCCCTTCTCGCTGCCGAACAACAGGGCCAGCCGGTCCTGGTTGCCGCCGAGGTCCTTGACGGTGAGTTCACCGCCCGCTTCGAACGCCATCAACGGCATTCCGCTGTCGTGGACGAAGGCGGCCGCCTCCTCGCGACTGGCGAGAACGACGGGAAGGGAGAAGACATAGCCCCGGCTGGCCCTCAGCAGACGCCGGTCGGCGATGCTGGTGAGATCGCTGTCGACGAGGACGATTCCCGAGGCCCCCATCGCGAGGGAGGTCCGGACGATCGCGCCGATGTTCCCGACGATCTTCACGCCGTCGAGAACGACGACGTCCCCGCCGCGCTCCGCGATGTCCTGGAACCGAGCCGGCCGGGGGACGCGTGCGATGCCGAACGTCTTGGCCTTTCGCTCCCCTTTGAACAGCTGATTGACGACCGACGATTCAACGAGGCGGACCGGCACATTTCGCTGCTGGCAGAGGTCGAGTAGTTCGGTAGGGAACGGAATTCCGTCGCTGCTGTACACCTCGATGAATTCCACCCCCGCTGCCAGGCATTGCATAAGGGGTTCGGTGTCCTCGATCAATACCGTCTTGATGCTGGTTCTCGACGGCTTGGTGACGTCGAGAATTCGCTGCATCGCGGGATCGGAAAGGGAAGTGATGGTGGCCAGCTCGTTCATGTGCCGATCCTAACAGCGCCGTGTAACGGTGAATATCGACGAAAAGTGCCTGCTCCGTTCACCTCGTGCGCTGTTCACGCCGCGCGGCGTTACTTCAAGGAGCACTCGGCCCAGACCGTCTTGCGCGGGGGCAGGTCCTGCGTGACGCCCCAGCGGTCCGCCAGGGCCTCGACGAGGAGGAGCCCGCGGCCGGACTCGGCCTCCGGTTTGGGCTGTTGAGGGTCGGGCAGCGGCCGGTCTCCGCGGGTGTCGGTCACTTCGATACGGAGGATGCCGCCGGTCACGTAGAGCGCGAGCCGGAAGTCGCGGCCGGGGATGCGGCCGTGCGTCGCGGCGTTGGCCGCCAGTTCGGCCACGATGTGGCCGGCCGCCTCCAACGGGAGCCCCCAAGAGCGGAGTTGCTCGGTCGCGAGCAGTCGGGCCAGGCGGGCGCCGCGCCGAGTTGAGGAGAGCTGCACGGTGAACCGGCGTGCGGTGGCGGGGACTTGAGCGGCTTGAGCGGTTTCGGCGTTCATGTGACTCAGCGTGCCGGAGGTTGCCTACGCTGAGCTGCGATGACGCCTGTGCGTACCGGGACTGTCCCTCCGTTGTCTCGTTCTGTCTCGGCTGTCTTGGGTGTCGTACGGGTACGGGTGGGCGTTGGAGGTGGGTGGGCATGAGTAGCGAGGGTGTGGACGAGGCGGGCTGGGACCTCGAACCGGGGGATGAGAGTGCGCCGTTGGTGGAGGCCGTTGGGCGACTGGTGAAGTTCTGCCGGGAGGCGACGGGGATGCGGGTGGCCGACCTCGCCGATGCCATGGGGTACGGCGAGGACATGATCCGCAAGATTGAGCGTGGGGCTCGGATTCCGCGCCCGGAGTTCCTGGAGCAGGCGGACGAACTCCTCAACGCGGGTGGGCGCCTCAAGTGGTTCATGGAGGACATGCGTAGGGCTCGATATCCCAAGAAAGTACGGGAGTTGAAGGCTTTGGAGGATCGGGCGGTCGAGCTCCTCCTCTACAGCAACCACAACATCCATAGGCTGTTGCAGACGCCGGAGTACGCGAAGGCTCTGTTCGAGACGCGGCAGCCCCCGTCTTCGACGGACGTGGTGGAGCGGGAGACCGCCGGGCGCATGGCCCGTAAGACGATCTACCACCGGGACCCCGCCCCAATGCTTGGGTTCGTCCAGGAACAGGTGACGCTGGAACGCCCCATCGGGGGCAGGATGGTGTTGCGTCGGCAGCTCGAACACATGCTGGAGATCGCGGAGTTTCGGAACGTCACGCTCCAGGTCATGCCGACCGACCGAGAGGATCATGCTGGGATGCAGGGCCTGATCGAGGTGCTGAAGTTCGCGGACGGTACAGGCGTCGGACGTTCCGAAGGCGCCTTCAACGGGCGCCCGGTCTCCAACCTCAGGGATCTTCGTATCCTGGAATTGCGGTATGGCATGATCCGCGCGCAGGCTCTCACTCCGAGGGAGTCGCTGGCCTTCATCGAGCGCATGCTGGGAGAACTATGAGCGCCCCGGAACTCCACTGGTTCAAGAGCAGCTACAGCAGCAGCAGTGAGCCCGGCGACTGCGTCGAGGTAGCCCTGGACTGGCGCAAGAGCAGCTACAGCAGCAGCAGCGAAGCTGGCGACTGCGTCGAGATAGCCCCCACCCCCACCACGATCCACGTCCGCGACTCCAAGAACGCCACCGGCCCCTGCCTCGCGTTCTCTCCCGCGGCCTGGGCCGACTTCGTCTCGTACACCTCCGAGAGCTGACGCCCTGATCAATACAAGGTCGGGATCTCACCGCCTTCAACTCTGCTCAGCGTCACCCCTGGCAGGCCGCGCAGCCGACGCTCCGCGACAGCAGCGAGACGATCCGACCCCGGTGGCTTGAGGCCCAGGCCGATGGCGTAGCGGAGCGGGTCCGTGGTGAACGGGCGGGGCCAGGCATGGGTGGCCGGGGCCCCGTCCGACAGGTCGGTCAGCAGGGCTCGCATCCTGCCCCGTACCCGGCCCGCGTCAGCGCCGGGGCCGGCCGTCACGATCGCCCAGGCCGCGTGGCGGCGATGCAGTGGGGGAGGGGACAGCAGCTCGGGCCACGGGATCGGGTCTGGGGTCGAGTCCAGCAACTCCCAGGCGCGGAACAGTTCTTGGGTGATGAGGTCTCGCATGCCCGCCGTGACCTGGTCCGTGCAGGGGCGGACCGGATCGGACGGCGTCGTGATCGTGAGGGGGAGGGACTGGCGAGACGGTTCGCCCCGTTCGCCTGGTTCGCCCACCGGGACTCGCCAGTCCCAGGCCGCCCACGTCGCGAAGAAGTGCCGTAGGAGATCGGCCGGGGGCAGGTCGCCGGCCTCCCGCACCGTACGGGCCGCCAGGACGGACCAGGCCAGGCCCGGTAGCCCGCCGAACGGTGCCGAATCCAGGCCGCGTGCCTTCGCCCAGGCCTTGACCTGCGTGGCCAGCCGGGCGAAAGCCGGTCCGTGGGTGCCGACGGAAGCGAGTACCGCGTCGGCGTCACTCACCGCGCTGAGCGCGATCGCCGCCGCCTCGCCCAGTTCGGCCCGGCGGTGCACCGCCTCGGTGGGGTCCATCGATCCGGTGGCCACGACGACCACGTCCACGTCCAGCCCGTCCAGCCACAACCGCAGGCCGGGTACGCGCGCCCCGACCACCTCTCGTACGTCACTTGCCTCGGGCAGGGCGTTGGTCAACTCCGCCTGTACGGCGGCGAGTTCGACCGTGCCGGGGAGCGCCGCCACCAGGTCCAGGTCCGCACCCGGCAGTGCGCAGCCCATGCGCCGGGAGCCGACGACGTGTACGACGCCGCAGGGGAGGGCCTGCGCGATGCGATGGGTGATGCGGTCGGCCACAGCGGTGTCGGCCACAGCCGTGTCTGCCGCAGCCGTGCCTGGCACGTCCATGTCGGCGGCGTCGTACCCGTCCCCGAACCTGTAGCCCACGCCCGTATCGCCGGCGTCGTACCCGTAGTGCTCGGCAGCCTCGTACCCGTGGTGCGGGGCCTCCTCCGTCCACCGCACCTCTCCCGTGCCCAACGTCACCGTCCCCCGCAACCGCATCGGCTCGTCCCCGCGCCGCGACAGCAGCGCCAGCTCGCCGATCCGGACCGGCATGGGGGTGAGCCGGGCCTCGCAGGCGGCGGCCAGGCTGTTCGGGTCGGTGGTGCGGCCCAGGCTCAGGTGCGGGGTGAAGCCCGCGTGGCGGCCTCGGCAGTGGGGGAAGTGGCGTACGAGGGTGCGGTGCAGCTCGGCCCATGGCTCCTCGTCGGCCGCCGCCGGGTCCAGCCACACCGTCGCGTAGTCCCGGTGGCCGAACCAGTTCACGCCCTCCAGCCGGGCGTCGAAGGGAGCCGTCCTGGCCGCCGCGAGCACGGATGCCGCCTGCTCGAAGGCGTGCTCCGGTACGAAGCCGAAGAGGACGTTCACGTGCGGGGGCCAGCGGTGGATCTGCGGATCGTGGTTCCGGCGGATGTCCTGGAGGGGCGGCCACAGCTCCTGGGGCGGGAGCCACGCCAGGGCCGTACGGGGAGTCGGCCGCGCGTCGAGGACGTCGTACCCCCCTGTCTCGGCCGAGTCCGCCGAGTGCGCCGCCAACTCGACGCGTACCCCGTAGTGATCGGAGATGTGGAGGCCGTCGGCCGTGGGAGTGTCGCCGTACAGCTCGGCAGTCCGTACCCGCAGGCCAGCCGCGCGCAGCAGCACCCGGTCCAGTCGGGAGACCCGGCCGGTCAGGGAGGAGACCGCGGCCAACGGGTTGGCGCTCGGGTCGAACGTCGGCGTCCGGTCGGCGGCGCCGTGCGCCTCGCTCCACGCGTCCCGCATGCCGAGGGTCACCTGCGGTGTGTCCCCGCCGTCGTTGAAGTCGCCCATCAGGACAAGGTCGTCACCCAGGGCCGCCAACCCCTCGGCGATACGGGCGAGTTCGGCTTCGCGTCGGCCGGCACCGTTCTCGGAGTGGTCGCTGCTGAGGTGGGTCGCGGCGACGACGAGGGGCCGTACCCCCGTCTCCACGACCACCGCGGTCACCGCCTTGTGCGGCCCCAGCTCGTGGAACGCGGCCTCGCGGACCGGCAGCCGGCTCAGCAGCAGCAGACCGTACTCGTCCACGTCCCGCGCCCGAGGGTCCATGGCCAGCGTCCAGTCCGCCCGGACCCATGGCTCCCGCAGCAGCATGCCCAGCAGTTCCGCCTCGACCTCCTGCAGCGCGATCACGTCCACGTCGGCGTCCCGCAGGGCCCGCAGGAGCAGCGGTCTGCGGCGGGCGCTGTCGATGCGGTCGGCGTCGTACCGGTCCCAGAGGGTGTTCCAGGTCAGGACCCGCACAGCGCCGGGGGCGGGTGCGGTCCCGTGGGGCGGACGCGCGGGCCGCCAGTCGTCGCCGTCCCAGGCGTACGGCGTACGGGCCGTGAAGAACGGCGCCCGAAGCCGTCGTGCCTCCCGCACCCGCCCGGCCTCCGTCGCATCGATCCGGTCCACGCCCGTGCTCCGGTCCCACACCACCTCGCCGTCGGCCTCGAAGAACAGCACCCGGTGCCACGGGATCTCGCCGCCCGGTACGAAGGTGGGCAGCGGAACGCGCTTGGGATCGGCGCCGCGCTGCATGACTCCCAGCACGAAGCGGGCCGGGTCGAAGCGCGCGTCCCAGCGCACCCGGTGGTAGATCTCCTCGCTCGTACGCACCGTTCCTCAGACCTCTTCCTCGACGGTCCCGCTCGCTCCGATGTACCAGGTGCGGTGCGCGTCGCCCGCGTACGGCGGGCCGAAGCGGCGCAGCTGGGCGGTGAGCACCTCGGGCGGTACCGGGTGCTCACGGCGGGCGTTGCGCCGGATCAGCTCGTCCTCGTCGACCAGGACCACGGCGTGGGTGAGCAGGGCGTCGCGGCGGTGGGCGATCGCGTGGACGAGCGAGCGCTGCTGCTTGTTGAGGGACGTGGCGTCCCACACCACGGTCCCTCCGGCGGCCAGGGCGGTGTCCAGGCGGTCGAGCCCCTCGCGCAGGACGTCCGCGTTCGCCCGCTGGTCGGCCCGTGAACCGCGGGCCTCGCGCAGGTCGTCGAGGGAGATGTACGCGTCCACGCCTGGAAGCCCCCGGGCGAAGGTGCTCTTGCCGCCGCCCGCGGGGCCGACCGTCTGGATCAGCTTCGGGAAGGCGCCGGAGCGCCAGCGCCACGTGGCGGCGACGGCCTCGTCGAGGCCGCGGATCCGCCCCTGCGCGTACGCCTCGCGCGCCTCGGCCCGGCACCGGACGGCCGCGTCGCCCGGCAGGCCGGCGAAGGTCTCCCGCAGCCCGCCTTCGTCCAGGCCGTCGATGTCCTCGGCGTGCAGTGCCGACCAC
The DNA here is from genome assembly GCF_039532825.1 of Streptomyces vastus. NCBI lineage: Bacteria > Bacillati > Actinomycetota > Actinomycetes > Kitasatosporales > Streptomycetaceae > Streptomyces > Streptomyces vastus. The sequence goes on along the minus strand of NZ_BAAASJ010000036.1, from coordinate 99,066 downwards.
TCCGCCTGCTCGCGTGCCTCGTCCGTGTCCGCCGTGGCCCGGGCGACCGCGTGCAGCAGACCGAGATCGGCGGCGTACGACAGCCGCACCAGGCCGGCCCGCCGGTCCTCGTCCGGATACGGCCGGTGCAGTGCAGGGTGCAGTCCGACGAGGTCCGCGACCCGGCGCGCGAGCGGCATGCCCGCCGCCGCGGCGATCTTGGCCGCCATCCGTGCCCGCCGGCCTCCGTGCAGCAGCGCGGCGAGTACGCCGACGAGCCGGTCGTCCCCGGAACGCCCCGCCAGATCGAGTCGGGCGACTGCCCCCGGATCCCCCTCTCCGGCCATCCCCACTGCACGCATCAGGGCCTCCACGTCGACCGCCGCTCCCGAACGCACCGCCCACAGAGCGGCCCCCGCCCCGAGCCCGTTCTCCACGACGGCCGCGTGCATCCAGTGCGTGTCCGTCCGCACATGGCCGGCCCGCACCCACTTGGCGACCCGCTGCCCGAACTCCTCCGCGCCGAAGGCGGCGACGGCCCGGACGACGTATCCCTCCTGCCGTACGGGATCCAGCCGCAGCGCCCGCAGCACACGCTCGTCGAACACGCCCCGCCACAGCACGCGCGGCACGGGGATGCCGAGTCCGCGCAAATACGCGACAGTCCGGTCCCAGTCCAGGCAGCGGCCGTCCGCGTCCCACACCGAGAAGCCGTAGAACCAGCTCTCCAGGTCCTCGTACGCGATCGAATGCCGGGCGTACATGTTCTCCCCGGACACGCGCCAGCCCTCGGGGATGGCATGACCGATGCGCCCCTGGAGCGCCTTGACCCAGGTTCGGGAGGGGTGGTGGGCCGAGTCGAGCGAGCGGGCGTGCAGGCCGTCGGCGTACAGCGTGGTGTTCTCGCCGTCGAGCTTCTCGGTGACGACGACCTCGCGGCCCCGCAGACCCGACAGATCCGTGACCCGGAGATCGTCCGCGGTCGCGCCGGGCGACCAGGGCAGATGCCGGGTCCGTGGGTAGTGCGTACGCATGGTGAACGCTCCCCCCGTGGCAACCGCCGTACTTGATCAGCGTAGGAGCGCGGGGGAGCGGCAGGCGAGCGGATTAGCGGCGGTTCAGGGGCCCGAGCGAGTCGGGCTCGCGGTCCCAGGTTTGACGCACGTCACCCCGGGGGTACCCTCTACCGCTCGATTGGCCAGCCCCACGCCCCGTATGGCAGACTAACCGGGTTGCTCGGTTGAGTGCCGATGCTGCGCGCCTCCCGCCGGGAGGACTGGAAGCGAGTCCCACAGTACTCGTCGCTTCAACTGCCTCTCAGGGCAGCGCTGAGGCGGACGTACGGGAATCTTCCGGGAAGTGTCAGCGGGGTACCGGCCAGGCGCCCGGTGGGTGTCTCACCCTCGGTTCCGCGGTCGGTGATCGCACCCCCTAGCAGGGAATCCCTTGTGGATATCTGTGTCAGCGGGGGAGCGACACGCCCGACCGCGTGGGTCGGAGGAAAGACGCGTACCCCCGGGGTCGCCAGAGCGTTCAACGAGAGACAGGACTACGGAGTAGCCATGGCGGGACAGAAGATCCGCATCCGGCTCAAGGCCTACGACCACGAGGTCATCGACTCCTCGGCGAAGAAGATCGTCGAGACGGTGACGCGTACTGGTGCGTCGGTCGCGGGCCCGGTGCCGCTGCCCACTGAGAAGAACGTGTACTGCGTCATCAAGTCGCCGCACAAGTACAAGGACTCGCGCGAGCACTTCGAGATGCGCACGCACAAGCGCCTGATCGACATCCTCGACCCGACGCCCAAGACCGTTGACTCTCTGATGCGACTCGACCTCCCGGCCGGCGTCGACATCGAGATCAAGCTCTAGGGGCCGGTGATCTGAGAATGGCTAAGCAGATCAAGGGCATCCTGGGCGAGAAGCTCGGCATGACGCAGGTGTGGGACGAGAACAACCGTGTTGTTCCCGTCACCGTCGTCAAGGCCGGGCCCAATGTCGTCACCCAGGTCCGTACGAACGACACCGACGGCTACGAGTCCGTGCAGATCGCCTTCGGCGAGATCGACCCGCGCAAGGTGAACAAGCCCCTCAAGGGCCACTTCGCCAAGGCCGACGTGACCCCCCGCCGCCACCTCGTGGAGCTCCGCACCGCGGACGCCAGCGAGTACACGCTCGGGCAGGAGATCACCGCCGACACCTTCGAGGCCGGCGTGAAGGTCGACGTCACCGGCAAGAGCAAGGGCAAGGGCTTCGCCGGTGTCATGAAGCGCCACAACTTCGGTGGCCTCGGTGCCGGTCACGGTACCCAGCGCAAGCACCGCTCTCCCGGCTCCATCGGTGGCTGCGCCACCCCGGGCCGTGTGTTCAAGGGCCTCCGCATGGCGGGTCGTATGGGCAACGAGCGGGTCACCACCCAGAACCTGACCGTCCACGCCGTTGACGCGGAGAAGGGTCTGCTGCTCATCAAGGGCGCGGTTCCCGGTCCGAACGGCGGCCTCGTCCTGGTCCGCACCGCGGCCAAGGGGGCCTGAGGTAACCGATGAGCACTGTTGAGATCCTTTCGCCGGCAGGCGACAAGGCCGGCACCGTCGAGCTCCCCGCGGAGATTTTCGACGTTGAGAAGGTCAGCATCCCGCTGATCCACCAGGTCGTCGTCGCCCAGCTGGCCGCTGCCCGTCAGGGCACACACAAGACCAAGACCCGCGGCGAGGTTCGTGGTGGCGGTAAGAAGCCTTACCGTCAGAAGGGCACCGGCCGTGCGCGCCAGGGCTCGACCCGCGCTCCGCAGTTCGCCGGTGGTGGCGTCGTGCACGGTCCCGTGCCGCGTGACTACTCGCAGCGGACCCCGAAGAAGATGAAGGCCGCGGCCCTGCGCCACGCCCTCACCGACCGGGCCCGCAACAACCGCATCCACGTCGTCACCGGCGTGGTCGAGGGCGAGGCGCCGTCCACGAAGGCTGCCAAGAGCCTGCTCGGCAAGATCTCGGAGCGCAAGAACCTGCTCCTGGTGATCGACCGTGCGGACGAGGCCTCGCTGCTCTCCGCCCGCAACCTGCCCCAGGTGCACATCCTGGAGCCGGGCCAGCTGAACACGTACGACGTTCTCGTCTCGGACGACGTGGTCTTCACTCAGGCCGCCTTCGAGTCCTTCGTGTCCGGCACGCCCAGTGCCGAGCGGAACACCGACACTGAAGGGAGCGAGGTCTGATGGCTATCCGTCACCCCTCCATCGCCTCGAAGGCCGCGAAGAAGGCCAAGGAGGCGCGCGTCAAGAAGGCGCGTCGCCACGCCACCGAGGGCAAGAACACCGTCGAGACGCCGCTGAGCAAGTCGTACACGGACCCCCGTGACGTACTGATCAAGCCGGTCGTCTCCGAGAAGAGCTACGCGCTCCTCGACGAGAACAAGTACACGTTCGTCGTCGACCCGCGCGCCAACAAGACCCAGATCAAGGAGGCCGTCCAGGCGGTCTTCTCGGTCAAGGTCACCGGGGTCAACACGATCAACCGCCAGGGCAAGCGCAAGCGGACCCGCACTGGTTTCGGCAAGCGTGCCGACACCAAGCGCGCGATCGTGACCCTTGCAGAGGGCGACCGTATCGACATCTTCGGCCAGGCCTCCTAACGGAGTGCCCTGGTCCGATATCGGACGAGGACTGAGAAATGGGAATCCGCAAGTACAAGCCGACTACGCCGGGCCGCCGTGGCTCCAGCGTCGCCGACTTCGTCGAGGTCACGCGGTCCACGCCGGAGAAGTCGCTGGTCCGCCCGCTGCACAGCAAGGGCGGCCGTAACAATTCCGGTCGTGTGACCGTGCGCCACCAGGGTGGTGGCCACAAGCGCGCCTACCGCGTCATCGACTTCCGTCGCCATGACAAGGACGGCGTGCCGGCGAAGGTCGCGCACATCGAGTACGACCCCAACCGCACCGCGCGCATCGCGCTGCTGCACTACGCGGACGGCGAGAAGCGCTACATCCTCGCCCCGCGCAACCTGCAGCAGGGCGACCGTGTGGAGAACGGTCCCGGGGCCGACATCAAGCCGGGCAACAACCTGGCGCTCCGCAACATCCCGGTCGGTACGACGATCCACGCGATCGAGCTCCGTCCGGGTGGCGGCGCCAAGTTCGCCCGCTCCGCCGGTGCCTCCGTGCAGCTGCTCGCGAAGGAGGGCTCGATGGCCCACCTCCGCATGCCGTCCGGTGAGATCCGCCTGGTCGACGTGCGCTGCCGCGCCACCGTCGGCGAGGTCGGCAACGCCGAGCAGAGCAACATCAACTGGGGCAAGGCCGGCCGCAAGCGCTGGCTGGGCGTCCGCCCGACCGTTCGCGGTGTGGCGATGAACCCGGTTGACCACCCCCACGGTGGTGGTGAGGGCAAGACCTCCGGTGGTCGCCACCCGGTCAGCCCCTGGGGCCAGAAGGAAGGACGTACTCGTTCGCCCAAGAAGGCCTCGAACAAGTACATCGTCCGCCGCCGCAAGACGAACAAGAAGCGCTAGGAGCGGGTTTAGATGCCGCGCAGTCTCAAGAAGGGGCCCTTCGTCGACGACCACCTGATCAAGAAGGTGGACGCCCAGAACGAAGCCGGTTCCAAGAACGTCATCAAGACCTGGTCCCGTCGCTCGATGATCGTCCCGGCCATGCTGGGCCACACGATCGCGGTGCACAACGGCAAGACCCACATCCCGGTGTTTGTCACCGAGTCCATGGTCGGCCACAAGCTCGGCGAGTTCTCGCCGACGCGCACCTTCCGGGGTCACGTCAAGGACGACCGGAAGTCGAAGCGCCGCTAAGGCGGGGTGAATGACCATGACAGACACTGAAGGGACAACCATGGAAGCCAGGGCCCAGGCGCGGTACATCCGCGTCACGCCCATGAAGGCCCGCCGCGTGGTGGACCTCATCCGTGGCATGGACGCCACGGAGGCTCAGGCGGTCCTGCGTTTCGCCCCGCAGGCCGCGAGCGTGCCGGTCGGCAAGGTGCTGGACAGCGCCATCGCCAACGCCGCGCACAACTACGACCACACCGACGCCGACAGCCTTTTCATCTCCGAGGCGTACGTCGACGAGGGCCCGACCCTGAAGCGGTTCCGTCCGCGCGCCCAGGGCCGTGCCTACCGGATCCGCAAGCGGACCAGCCACATCACCGTGGTCGTCAGCAGCAAGGAAGGAACCCGGTAATGGGCCAGAAGGTAAACCCGCATGGGTTCCGGCTCGGTGTCACGACCGACTTCAAGTCGCGTTGGTACGCCGACAAGCTGTACAAGGACTACGTCAAGGAAGACGTCGCCATCCGTCGGATGATGACGTCCGGCATGGAGCGCGCCGGTATCTCGAAGGTGGAGATCGAGCGCACCCGTGACCGTGTGCGGGTGGACATCCACACCGCTCGTCCGGGCATCGTCATCGGCCGCCGTGGCGCCGAGGCCGACCGCATCCGCGGGGACCTCGAGAAGCTCACGGGCAAGCAGGTCCAGCTGAACATCCTCGAGGTCAAGAGCCCCGAGACCGACGCTCAGCTGGTTGCTCAGGCCGTTGCCGAGCAGCTGTCCTCCCGCGTCTCCTTCCGTCGCGCCATGCGTAAGAGCATGCAGGGCACGATGAAGGCCGGCGCCAAGGGCATCAAGATCCAGTGTGGTGGCCGTCTCGGCGGCGCCGAGATGTCCCGCTCGGAGTTCTACCGCGAGGGCCGCGTGCCCCTGCACACGCTCCGCGCGAACGTCGACTACGGCTTCTTCGAGGCCAAGACGACCTTCGGCCGCATCGGTGTGAAGGTCTGGATCTACAAGGGCGACGTCAAGAACATCGCCGAGGTCCGTGCCGAGAACGCCGCCGCCCGCGCCGGCAACCGCCCGGCCCGCGGTGGCGCCGACCGCCCGGCCCGTGGTGGCCGCGGTGGCGAGCGCGGCGGTCGCGGTCGCAAGCCGCAGCAGTCCGCTCCGGCGGCCGAGGCCCCCAAGGCCGAGGCTCCCGCGGCGGCGGCTGCCGAGCCCAGCGCTGCCGGAAAGGAGAGCTGACCGACATGCTGATCCCCCGTAGGGTCAAGCACCGTAAGCAGCACCACCCCAAGCGCAGTGGTATGGCCAAGGGTGGTACTGAGGTCGCGTTCGGCGAGTACGGCATCCAGGCGCTGACCCCGGCGTACGTGACGAACCGCCAGATCGAGGCCGCTCGTATCGCGATGACCCGTCACATCAAGCGTGGCGGCAAGGTCTGGATCAACATCTACCCGGACCGTCCCCTCACGAAGAAGCCCGCCGAGACCCGCATGGGTTCCGGTAAGGGTTCCCCGGAGTGGTGGGTCGCGAACGTCAAGCCCGGTCGGGTGATGTTCGAGCTGTCCTACCCGAACGAGAAGACTGCGCGTGAGGCGCTTACCCGCGCTGCTCACAAGCTTCCGATGAAGTGCCGCATCGTGCGGCGCGAGGCAGGTGAAGCGTGATGTCGGCCGGTACCAAGGCGTCCGAGCTGCGCGAACTGGGCGACGAGGAGCTTCTTGCGAAGCTTCGCGAGGCCAAGGAAGAGCTGTTCAACCTCCGCTTCCAGGCGGCGACCGGCCAGCTCGAGAACCACGGCCGTCTGAAGGCGGTCCGTAAGGACATCGCGCGGATCTACACCCTGATGCGTGAGCGCGAGCTGGGCATCGAGACGGTGGAGAGCGCCTGATGAGCGAGAACAACGTGACTGAAGAGACGAAGGCCGCGCGCGGCTTCCGCAAGACCCGTGAGGGTCTGGTCGTCAGCGACAAGATGGACAAGACCGTCGTCGTCGCCGTCGAGGACCGCGTCAAGCACGCGCTGTACGGCAAGGTCATCCGCCGTACGAACAAGCTCAAGGCGCACGACGAGCAGAACGCCGCCGGTATCGGTGACCGGGTCCTTCTTATGGAGACCCGCCCGCTCTCGGCGACGAAGCGCTGGCGCGTCGTAGAGATCCTCGAGAAGGCGAAGTAATCAAGCGGGGGTTCCGCCCCCGCTGACCCCCGCTGGGGGCTCCGCCCCAGGCCCCCGGGCCGGGTGGGCGAAGGCCCCCGGCAAGGGATCCGGCGTCAGGCCCGACGGCGGGCTCGCGAGGCGACTCGCGGAGTCCGCCGGGAGGCCTGCGGCCGGGCCCACGAGGCTACCGGCCAGGGGCGGCGCGCCGCCTCCGGCCTCAGCGCCGGTGGTGCTGAGCCCTCAGCGAGGGTTTTCGCCTCCAGAGGCACAAGTAATTCCTGCGGGAGCAACTCGCAGGACGGTTCCGCCAGGCTCGCAGGTTCGGCCCGACAAGGTCCCTGCGGGAACCGGCAGACAAACAGGAGATAGACGTGATCCAGCAGGAGTCGCGACTGCGCGTCGCCGACAACACGGGGGCGAAGGAAATCCTTTGCATCCGTGTGCTCGGTGGCTCCGGTCGCCGCTACGCGGGCATCGGTGACGTCATCGTCGCCACCGTCAAGGACGCGATCCCCGGTGGCAACGTGAAGAAGGGTGACGTCGTCAAGGCGGTCATCGTTCGCACCGTCAAGGAGCGCCGCCGTCCGGACGGCTCGTACATCCGCTTCGACGAGAACGCCGCTGTCATTCTCAAGAACGACGGCGACCCTCGCGGCACCCGTATCTTCGGCCCCGTTGGCCGTGAGCTGCGCGAGAAGAAGTTCATGAAGATCATCTCGCTCGCGCCGGAGGTGCTGTAAGCATGAAGATCAAGAAGGGCGACCTGGTCCAGGTCATCACCGGCAAGGACAAGGGCAAGCAGGGCAAGGTCATTGCCGCTTACCCGCGCGACGAGCGTGTCCTGGTCGAGGGTGTCAACCGGGTCAAGAAGCACACCAAGGCCGGTCCGACGGCTCGCGGTTCGCAGGCCGGCGGCATCGTCACGACCGAGGCGCCGATCCACGTCTCCAACGTCCAGCTGGTCGTTGAGAAGGACGGCAAGAAGGTCGTCACGCGTGTCGGCTACCGCTTCGACGACGAAGGCAACAAGATCCGCGTTGCCAAGCGGACGGGTGAGGACATCTGATGACGACCACCACCACTCCGCGTCTGAAGACGAAGTACCGCGAGGAGATCGCGGGCAAGCTGCGTGACGAGTTCAAGTACGAGAACGTCATGCAGATCCCCGGCCTCGTCAAGATCGTGGTCAACATGGGTGTGGGCGACGCCGCCCGCGACTCCAAGCTGATCGAGGGCGCCATCCGCGACCTCACCACGATCACCGGTCAGAAGCCGGCCGTCACCAAGGCCCGTAAGTCCATCGCGCAGTTCAAGCTGCGTGAGGGCCAGCCGATCGGTGCCCACGTCACGCTTCGTGGCGACCGCATGTGGGAGTTCCTGGACCGCACCCTGTCGCTCGCGCTGCCGCGCATCCGCGACTTCCGCGGTCTGTCCCCCAAGCAGTTCGACGGCCGTGGCAACTACACCTTCGGTCTCACGGAGCAGGTCATGTTCCACGAGATCGACCAGGACAAGATCGACCGCGTCCGGGGTATGGACATCACCGTGGTCACCACGGCGACCAACGACGCTGAGGGCCGCGCGCTCCTTCGTCACCTCGGCTTCCCCTTCAAGGAGGCGTGAGCGAGATGGCGAAGAAGGCTCTGATCGCTAAGGCTGCCCGCAAGCCCAAGTTCGGTGTACGTGCGTACACCCGCTGCCAGCGCTGCGGTCGTCCGCATTCCGTGTACCGCAAGTTCGGCCTCTGCCGCGTGTGCCTTCGTGAGATGGCTCACCGTGGCGAGCTGCCGGGCGTGACCAAGAGCTCCTGGTAATTCCCGCCCACCCGTCGCCCGACCACCGCCCCTCAAGGGCGGCCCTTCGGGCCGACAGGCTGGATTGGGATTGTCAGGGCTCTCGGTAAGTAAAGGGCTCGGTCAGGTGCCCACCCTTCCATGGCTTAGGCTTGGAGGGTTGGGCGCCTGGACGCCCGTACGACTTACTACGCCGTAGGTCCACCGCGCCGCACCCGTCCCGTCTCGGATCGGGGAGAGGGATGGCGCACCAGGAAACCCCGGCGAGAGAGGCCGAAGGCCAATTCATGACCATGACTGATCCGATCGCAGACATGCTGACGCGTCTGCGTAACGCGAACTCGGCGTACCACGACTCCGTGGCTATGCCGCACAGCAAGATCAAGTCGCACATCGCGGAGATCCTCCAGCAGGAGGGCTTCATCACGGGCTGGAAGGTCGAGGACGCCGAGGTCGGCAAGAACCTCGTTCTCGAGCTGAAGTTCGGCCCGAACCGTGAGCGCTCCATCGCGGGCATCAAGCGGATCTCCAAGCCCGGTCTCCGGGTGTACGCGAAGTCCACCAACCTGCCGAAGGTGCTCGGCGGCCTGGGCGTGGCGATCATCTCCACGTCTCACGGGCTCCTCACCGACAAGCAGGCCGGCAAGAAGGGCGTAGGCGGAGAAGTCCTCGCCTACGTCTGGTAGCGGAAGGGAACGGAGGAAACAGCTATGTCGCGCATTGGCAAGCTCCCCATCACGGTTCCCGCCGGCGTGGACGTCACCATCGATGGCCGTACGGTCCAGGTGAAGGGCCCCAAGGGCACCCTCTCCCACACCGTCGCGGCGCCGATCGAGATCGCTAAGGGCGAGGACGGCATTCTCAATGTCACCCGCCCGAACGACGAGCGTCAGAACAAGGCCCTGCACGGCCTGTCCCGCACGCTGGTGGCGAACATGATCACCGGCGTGACCGCGGGTTACGTGAAGAAGCTCGAGATCAGCGGTGTCGGTTACCGAGTCCTGGCCAAGGGTTCCAACCTGGAGTTCTCGCTCGGCTACAGCCACCCGATCCTGGTCGAGGCCCCCGAGGGCATCACCTTCAAGGTCGAGAACCCGACGCGGTTCTCGGTCGAGGGCATCGACAAGCAGAAGGTCGGCGAGGTTGCGGCCAACATCCGCAAGCTGCGCAAGCCCGACCCGTACAAGGCCAAGGGCGTCAAGTACGAGGGCGAAGTCATCCGCCGCAAGGTCGGAAAGGCGGGTAAGTAAGCCATGGCATACGGGCAGAAGATCGCCAAGGGCGACGCCTACAAGCGTGCTGCCATCAAGCGGCGTCACATCCGGATCCGTAAGAAGGTCTCGGGTACGGCTGAGCGTCCCCGCCTGGTCGTGACGCGCTCGAACCGCCACATCGTGGCCCAGGTGATCGACGACCTCAAGGGGCACACCCTTGCGTCGGCGTCCACCCTGGACACCTCGATCCGCGGTGCCGAGGGCGACAAGTCCGCGCAGGCCAAGCAGGTCGGCGCCCTGGTCGCCGAGCGTGCGAAGGCCGCGGGTGTCGAGGCCGTCGTGTTCGACCGTGGTGGCAACCAGTACGCGGGGCGCATCGCCGCCCTGGCGGACGCCGCCCGCGAAGCCGGGCTCAAGTTCTGAGCCTGCCGTAGCTAGCGGAAACAGAGAGAGGTAAATCCAATGGCTGGACCCCAGCGCCGCGGAAGCGGTGCCGGTGGCGGCGAGCGGCGGGACCGGAAGGGCCGTGACGGCGGCGCAGCTGCCGCCGAGAAGACCGCGTACGTTGAGCGCGTCGTCGCGATCAACCGCGTCGCCAAGGTTGTGAAGGGTGGTCGTCGCTTCAGCTTCACCGCGCTGGTCGTGGTGGGCGACGGTGACGGCACCGTGGGTGTCGGTTACGGCAAGGCCAAGGAGGTGCCGGCCGCCATCGCCAAGGGTGTCGAGGAGGCCAAGAAGCACTTCTTCAAGGTCCCCCGTATCCAGGGCACCATCCCGCACCCGATCACGGGCGAGAAGGCCGCGGGCGTCGTCCTGCTCAAGCCTGCTTCCCCCGGTACCGGCGTTATCGCCGGTGGCCCGGTGCGTGCCGTGCTCGAGTGCGCCGGCGTTCACGACATCCTGTCGAAGTCGCTCGGCTCGTCCAACGCGATCAACATCGTGCACGCGACCGTGGCGGCCCTGAAGGGTCTGCAGCGTCCCGAGGAGATCGCGGCCCGCCGCGGCCTGCCCCTCGAGGACGTTGCTCCCGCGGCTCTGCTGCGTGCGCGTGCCGGGGCTGGTGCTGCGTAATGGCTCAGCTCAAGATCACGCAGACGAAGTCGTACATCGGCAGCAAGCAGAACCACCGTGACACGCTGCGTTCGCTTGGTCTGAAGAGGATCAACGACGTGGTCGTCAAGGAGGACCGCCCCGAGTTCCGCGGCATGGTGCACACCGTCCGCCACCTCGTGACGGTCGAGGAGGTCGACTGATCATGGCGGAGCAGAACCCGCTCAAGATCCACAACCTCCGTCCCGCCCCGGGCGCCAAGACCGCCAAGACCCGTGTCGGTCGTGGTGAGGCCTCGAAGGGTAAGACGGCCGGTCGTGGTACCAAGGGCACGAAGGCCCGCTACCAGGTTCCGGAGCGCTTCGAGGGTGGCCAGATGCCCCTCCACATGCGGCTCCCGAAGCTGAAGGGCTTCAAGAACCCGTTCAAGACCGAGTACCAGGTCGTGAACCTGGACAAGCTGGCCGCGCTCTACCCCGAGGGCGGCGAGGTCACGGTGGCCGATCTGGTCGCCAAGGGCGCCGTTCGCAAGAACAGCCTTGTCAAGGTCCTCGGCCAGGGCGAGATCTCCGTGGCACTCGAGGTGAAGGTCGACGCGGCCTCCACCTCCGCCAAGGAGAAGATCACCGCCGCCGGCGGCACCGTCACCGAGCTCGTCTGAACTCCACGGACGCCTCGATGACTTGAGCGCACCCGACCGGGGATGCCCCACAAATGGGGCATCCCCGGTCGGTCGTTCCAAGGAAAGCTGTGCCGCGGGTATGGTGGCCAGCACTGCTCATTTTCGCCTGGTGTGCCCACTGGGAACTTCAGGCGGCTTCTGACTGTTAGTTAGCTGTCCGTTTACTCGTCGAACCTCAAGACCGTCACCTCTGACGCAGTTGCGCGGGGGTCGCAGGAGGCACCGTGCTCACCGCGTTCGCCCGGGCGTTCAAGACGCCCGACCTGCGCAAGAAGCTGCTCTTCACGCTCGGCATCATCGTGATCTACCGGATCGGTACACACATCCCGATCCCGGGCGTGGACTACAGGAACGTCCAGACCTGTATCGACAATGCCAACGCGAACCAGGGCCTGTTCGGCCTGGTCAACATGTTCAGCGGTGGCGCTCTGCTGCAGATCACGGTCTTCGCGCTCGGCATCATGCCGTACATCACGGCGAGCATCATTCTGCAGCTGCTGACCGTGGTGATCCCGCGTCTGGAAGCCCTCAAGAAGGAGGGCCAGGCCGGCACGGCGAAGATCACGCAGTACACCCGTTATCTCACGGTGGCACTGGCCATCCTCCAAGGCACCGGCCTGGTGGCCACCGCCCGTACGGGTGCGCTGTTCCAGGGCTGCCCCGTCGCCACCCAGATCGTGCCCGACCAGTCGGTCTTCGTGACGATCACGATGGTCATCACCATGACCGCCGGTACGGCCACCGTCATGTGGCTCGGTGAGCTCATCACCGACCGCGGCATCGGCAACGGCATGTCGATCCTGATGTTCATCTCGATCGCCGCGACCTTCCCGTCGGCGCTGTGGGCCATCAAGCAGCAGGGCAACCTCGCGGGCGGCTGGATCGAGTTCGGCACCGTGATCGCGGTCGGCCTGTTCATGGTCGGCCTGGTGGTCTTCGTCGAGCAGGCCCAGCGCCGTATCCCTGTCCAGTACGCGAAGCGGATGATCGGCCGCCGCTCCTACGGCGGCACGTCGACGTACATCCCGCTGAAGGTCAACCAGGCGGGCATCATCCCTGTGATCTTTGCCTCGTCGCTGCTCTACATCCCGGCGCTGATCGCGCAATTTGCCGGTGGAAACTCCGGCTGGAAGACCTGGATCGAGAAGAATCTCGCGGATACGGCCGCGACGCCGCACATCATCCTCTACTTCTTCCTGATCATTTTCTTCGCGTTCTTCTACGTGGCGATCTCGTTCAACCCCGAGGAAGTCGCGGACAACATGAAGAAGTATGGTGGCTTCATCCCGGGAATCCGGGCTGGCCGACCGACCGCTGAGTACCTGGGATACGTACTCAACCGGATCACCTGGCCGGGTTCGCTGTACCTGGGTCTGATCGCTCTTGTGCCGACAGTGGCGTTGGCGGGCTTCGGCGCCAACCAGAACTTCCCGTTCGGCGGCACCAGCATCCTGATCATCGTGGGTGTGGGTCTGGAGACGGTGAAGCAGATTGAGAGCCAGCTCCAGCAGCGCAATTACGAAGGGTTCCTCCGCTGATGCGAATCGTCCTCGTTGGGCCGCCTGGTGCAGGCAAGGGAACGCAGGCCGCGTTTCTCGCCAAGAACCTATCGATCCCGCACATCTCAACGGGCGATCTCTTCCGCTCCAACATCAACCAGCAGACGGAACTCGGCAAACTCGCCAAGTCCTACATGGACGCGGGGAACCTGGTACCGGACGAGGTCACCATCGGGATGGCGCGGGACCGCATGGAGCAGCCCGACGCCGAGAACGGCTTCCTGCTGGACGGCTTTCCGCGCAACGTCTCGCAGGCCGAGGCGCTGGACCAGGCGCTGAAGGCCGACGAGGTGGAGCTGGACGCGGTGCTGGACCTGGAGGTCCCCGAGGACGAGGTGGTCAAGCGCATCGCCGGCCGCCGCATCTGCCGCAGGGACTCGAGCCATGTCTTCCACGTGGCGTACAGCCCGGCGAAGAAGGAAGGCGTCTGCGACGTCTGCGGCGGTGAGCTGTACCAGCGCGACGACGACTCCGAGGAGACCGTCCGCCGCCGGCTCGAGGTCTACCACACGCAGACCGAGCCGATCATCGACTACTACCGGGCCCAGGGCCTGGTGGTGACGATCTCGGCGCTCGGCAAGGTGGACGAGGTCACGCGGCGGGCGATGGACGCGCTCAAGCGTGAGGACGACGAGGGCTCTGAGGGCGACGCGAGCGCGTAGTCGTCCCGCTGATTCGGCCGCGGTGCCCCTCGGGGCACTGCGGCCGTACTGTTGTGTACGGAACTTTGTGACGTCGCCGAGTTTGTGGCACAGAAGACGGAGAGCGCAGGCCCCATGGTGCAGATCAAGACGCCCGAGCAGATCGCCAAGATGCGCGAGGCGGGGCTTGTTGTCGCCGCCATCCACAAGGCGACGCGTGAAGCGGCGGTGCCCGGGGCCACGACCAAGGATCTCGACGAGGTTGCCCGCAAGGTGCTGGATGAGCACGGGGCGAAGTCGAACTTCCTGGGGTACGGAGGGTTTCCCGCGACGATCTGCACCTCCGCGAACGAGGTCGTCGTCCATGGCATCCCCAGTGACGACGTCGTTCTCAAGGACGGCGACATCATCTCCATCGACGCGGGCGCGATTGTGGACGGGTGGCACGGGGATGCGGCGTACACCGCGTTTGTGGGGGGCGGGCATGCGCCCGAGTTCGTTGAGCTCTCTCGGGTGACCGAGGAGTCGATGTGGGCGGGGATCGCTGCGATGAAGGTGGGGCATCGGCTTGTCGATGTCTCCCGTGCCATTGAGACGTATATCCGGCGGCAGCCCAAGCCCGGTGGTGGGCGGTACGGGATCATCGAGGACTACGGCGGGCATGGCATCGGTACGGAGATGCACATGGATCCGCATCTGTTGAACTATGTCGAGCGGCGGCGGGGGCGGGGGCCGAAGTTGGTGCCCGGGTTCTGTCTCGCCATTGAGCCGATGGTGTCTTTGGGGACGGCCAAGACCGAGGTTCTCTCGGATGACTGGACGGTCATCACCACTGATGGGACGTGGTCGTCTCACTGGGAGCACTCGGTTGCCTTGACGGAGGCGGGGCCGCTCGTGCTGACGGCTCCGGACGGGGGCAAGGCGAAGCTCGCCGAGTACGGGGTCGTGGCTGCGCCTGATCCGCTGGGGTGACGGGGGAGGTTTTCTTTCCCCAGACCCGCCCCTTCCCGTAACTGTGGGCGGCGCCCCCAGGCCCCCACAAGGGGGTGGGTGGGTCGGTCGTGTCTCGGGTGCGGGTTCGTTGTGGCTGGGCGCGCAGTTCCCCGCGCCCCTAAGGGGCGCCCCCGCCGAGCTGTAAACGGGGCGCACGCCGTCCGTCCGCTTAAGGATCTTCCTGGGTGGGCAGGCTCTCAATTCGTGTTTCTGATGGCCCTGACGTAGACTGACTCGTCGGCTCTTGTGTACCCGCATGTCTGCATGCGGTTGTTGGAGCCGATCAAGGTAGTCGATTCGAAGGGCGAAGCGTGGCCAAGAAGCAAGGTGCCATCGAGATCGAGGGCACTGTCGTCGAGTCTCTTCCGAACGCCATGTTCAAGGTCGAGCTCCAGAACGGCCACCAGGTCCTGGCACACATCAGCGGCAAGATGCGCATGCACTACATCCGCATCCTCCCTGACGACCGGGTCGTGGTGGAGCTGTCTCCGTACGACCTGACGCGTGGCCGGATCGTCTACCGGTACAAGTAGATCTTGCCTGTGCCCCGCTCCCGCGGGGTGGTGGCACTGACCCGGAGAACCTCACCCAATGAAGGTCAAGCCGAGCGTCAAGAAGATCTGCGACAAGTGCAGGGTGATCCGCCGTCACGGTCGGGTCATGGTCATCTGCGAAAACCCGCGCCACAAGCAGCGCCAGGGCTGACGCACGACCAACCTTCTGCATCCGCAGATTCTTCGCGCGACGCAAGCAGTACATGTTCATACGCAGGGCCCGGATCCCGTGTTCAGCAAGGATCCGATACCCCCGGTCGGAGGCCGGGGACCCGGTTCGTACCGAATCCTGGAGTCCAAGAGTCTTTGGAGTCCGAGAGGACGGCGGGCGGGAGGCGGTTCTGCGGAAGACCTCCGAACGACAACTGGAGCCATTGAATGGCACGCGTTTCCGGTGTTGACATCCCGCGCGAAAAGCGCGTGGAGGTTGCCCTCACCTACGTGTTCGGCATCGGCCGGACCCTCTCGCAGAAGACGCTGGCCGAGACCGGCGTCAACCCGAACACCCGCGTTCGCGACCTCTCCGAGGAGGAGCTGGTCAAGATCCGCGAGTACGTGGACAACAACATCAAGACCGAGGGTGACCTCCGTCGTGAGGTTCAGGCCGACATCCGCCGCAAGGTGGAGATCGGCTGCTACCAGGGTCTGCGTCACCGTCGTGGCCTGCCCGTCCACGGTCAGCGCACCAGCACCAACGCCCGTACCCGCAAGGGTCCGCGTCGCGCCATCGCCGGTAAGAAGAAGCCGGGCAAGAAGTAGTCCGCAGCGGACTTCGCCGTCCAGCGGTCTTCGCTGTAGGACCGACCACCTCCCCGTAGGAGTTATAGATGCCCCCCAAGGGACGTCAGGGCGCTGCCAAGAAGGTGCGCCGCAAGGAAAAGAAGAACGTCGCTCACGGCCACGCGCACATCAAGAGCACGTTCAACAACACCATCGTTTCGATCACCGACCCGACCGGCAACGTGATCTCCTGGGCCTCCGCCGGCCACGTCGGCTTCAAGGGCTCGCGCAAGTCGACCCCCTTCGCCGCGCAGATGGCCGCCGAGTCGGCCGCCCGCCGCGCGCAGGAGCACGGCATGCGCAAGGTGGATGTGTTCGTCAAGGGCCCGGGTTCGGGTCGTGAGACCGCCATCCGTTCGCTGCAGGCGACCGGGCTCGAGGTCGGCTCCATCCAGGACGTCACGCCCACCCCGCACAACGGCTGCCGTCCGCCCAAGCGCCGTCGCGTCTGACCTGACGTACGGCTGCTTGGTTTGAGGATTTCGGGCGGTATGGCTCTTCGGAGTCGTATCGCCCGTACCCTTGTAACACAGTTTCCATATCGGGCTACCGCCCGGTGGCAGGGCGTCAAATAGCGGGCGCCCCTGACAGAAGGAACGCAACATGCTGATCGCTCAGCGTCCCTCGTTGACCGAAGAGGTCGTCGACGAATTCCGCTCCCGGTTCGTGATCGAGCCGCTGGAGCCGGGCTTCGGTTACACCCTCGGCAACTCCCTGCGTCGTACTCTCCTGTCGTCGATCCCCGGAGCTGCTGTCACCAGCATCCGCATCGACGGTGTCCTGCACGAGTTCACCACCGTGCCGGGCGTCAAGGAGGACGTCACCGACCTGATCCTCAACATCAAGCAGCTGGTCGTGAGCAGTGAGCACGACGAGCCCGTGGTGATGTACCTGCGCAAGCAGGGGCCGGGTCTGGTGACCGCCGCCGACATCGCGCCGCCGGCCGGTGTCGAGGTGCACAACCCGGATCTGGTTCTTGCCACGCTCAACGGCAAGGGCAAGCTGGAGATGGAGCTCACGGTCGAGCGTGGCCGTGGTTACGTCTCCGCCGTGCAGAACAAGCAGGTGGGCCAGGAGATCGGCCGTATCCCGGTCGACTCCATCTACTCGCCGGTTCTGAAGGTCACGTACAAGGTCGAGGCCACGCGTGTCGAGCAGCGCACCGACTTCGACAAGCTGATCGTCGACGTCGAGACCAAGCAGGCGATGCGGCCGCGTGACGCCATGGCGTCCGCCGGTAAGACGCTGGTCGAGCTGTTCGGGCTTGCCCGTGAGCTCAACATCGACGCCGAGGGCATCGACATGGGTCCGTCCCCCACGGACGCCGCCCTCGCCGCCGATCTGGCGCTGCCGATCGAGGAGCTTGAGCTCACCGTTCGGTCGTACAACTGCCTCAAGCGTGAGGGCATCCACAGCGTGGGTGAGCTCGTGGCTCGTTCCGAGGCCGACCTGCTCGACATTCGTAACTTCGGTGCGAAGTCGATCGACGAGGTCAAGGCGAAGCTGGCCGGTATGGGCCTGGCGCTCAAGGACAGCCCGCCCGGATTCGACCCGACCGCTGCCGCCGACGCCTTTGGCGCCGACGACGACGCGGACGCCGGTTTCGTGGAGACCGAGCAGTACTAGTCGCTCCGCGAGTAGGCCGGATTTTTGGCTGCGGGTCCGCTGTGGGTGGTCGCTCCCCCACTCTCGGCTTCGCTCGAGCGGGGGGACCCCCATCGCGGCGGAGCCGCAAATTGATACAGCCCCGCGCCCCTTTGGGGCGCGGACCCTCCGGGCGCCTTGAAAAAGGCGCCCGGATCTCCGACAGGCGGCCGCCTGCTCGGATACTGACCCCGGTACCTCATACGGCCGGGGCAGACACCTAGGAGAAACACAAATGCCGAAGCCCACCAAGGGTGCCCGTCTGGGCGGCAGTGCCGCGCACGAGAAGCTGCTTCTTGCGAACCTTGCGAAGGCGCTTTTCGAGCACGGCCGGATCACCACCACCGAGGCGAAGGCCCGCCGTCTGCGGCCGTACGCCGAGCGTCTGGTCACCAAGGCGAAGAAGGGCGACCTTCACAACCGCCGCCAGGTGCTCCAGGTCATCACGGACAAGAGCATCGTGCACACGCTCTTCACCGAGATCGGCCCGCGGTACGAGAACCGTCCGGGTGGCTACACCCGCATCACCAAGATCGGTAACCGTCGGGGCGACAACGCGCCCATGGCTGTCATCGAGCTGGTGGAGGCCTTGACCGTGGCCCAGGAGGCCACCGGTGAGGCGGAGGCGGCGACCAAGCGTGCCGTCAAGGAGGACGCCTTCAAGAAGGAGGACACCCTCCAGAAGGAAGACGTTCTCAAGAAGGACGAGGCCGCTGAGGCCGAGGCCGAAGAGGTCGTCGAGGACGCGAAGCCGGCTGCTGCCGAGGGCGACGAGTCCAAGGACGCCTGAGGTTTCACCTCGCGTCGTGCGGGTCCGCCCCTGAGGGGGCGGGCCCGTTTTCGTGTCCCTGAAAGGATCCAGGTGTGAGTGACGAGGTAGAGCCCGGGTTCGTACGGGTGCGGCTTGATCTTTCGTATGACGGGAGCGCGTTTTCCGGTTGGGCCAAGCAGGCCGGAGGGCGGCGGACCGTGCAGGGGGAGGTCGAGGATGCGCTGCGTACGGTGACTCGGTCGCGGGAGACGACGTACGAGCTGACCGTGGCGGGGCGGACCGATGCCGGGGTGCATGCCCGGGGTCAGGTGGCGCACGTCGATCTGCCCGAGGGGCTGTGGGCCGAGCATCGGGAGAAGCTGCTCAAGCGGCTGGCCGGGCGGTTGCCGAAGGATGTGCGGGTTTGGTCCGTGAGGGAGGCGCCGAGCGGCTTCAACGCCCGTTTCTCGGCGATCTGGCGGCGGTACGCCTATCGCGTCACCGACAACCCGGGTGGCGTCGATCCTCTGCTGCGCAGCCACATCCTCTGGCACGACTGGCCGCTCGACGTCGGCGCCATGAACGAGGCGGCGCGGTCCCTGCTCGGAGAGCACGACTTCGCGGCGTACTGCAAGAAGCGGGACGGGGCGACCACCATTCGTACGCTCCAGGAGCTGAGCCTTGCGCGGGGGGCGGACGGGGTGATTACCGCCACAGTGCGGGCCGATGCCTTCTGCCACAACATGGTGCGGTCGTTGATCGGGGCGCTGCTGTTCGTAGGCGACGGGCACCGCGCTGCCGACTGGCCGGGGAAGGTGCTCGCCGCCGGGGTCCGGGACTCGGCGGTGCATGTCGTACGGCCGCACGGGCTGACGCTGGAAGAGGTCGGGTACCCGGCGGACGACCTCCTGGCGGCGCGGAACAAGGAGGCGCGGAACCGGCGGTCGTTGCCCGGGGCGATGGGGTGCTGCTGAGTGAGAAGGCGTGTCTTATGCCCGCTGTTGCGGGCACGGAAACCCCTGCGTAACACGTATGTTCGGGCGTAACTACTGAAACTCGGTTACGATGCCGCTGCTCGGCCTTGGGTTCGATCAGGTAGTGGCCGGGCTTGGGTGGGGGTAACGGGCTCGACCGGCCCGGGGGGTTTGTGCATGAGTGCAGTGGGGACTGCTCCTGTTCCGCAGAACGGACGTCGCAGGCGGGCGCCGCAGAGTCATGGGCTGCTGCCGCAGCCGCCGGACGACGCGGAGAAGTACTCGTACGCGCGCCGGTACCTGTGGGTGCTGACGATCGGCTCGCTGATCAGCTTCGCGTGCCTGGCGATGAGCCAGTTTCTGTTCACGGCGTCGAGCCCGTGGTTCTGGCTGACGCTGCCGCTGCTGGCGTTCATCATCGCGGACTATCTGATCTCGCTGTATCTCGACGGGCTCAGCAAGGACTTCGACATCAAGGGGCACAAGCGGCTCGTCCGCCGGTGGCAGCCCGCCGTGTACCCGAGCGTGGACATCTTCCTGCCGGTGTGCGGTGAGCCGATCGAGGTGCTGCACAACACCTGGGTCCATGTGAACCGGCTCGCGGCCAGCTACCAGGGCGAGGTGAAGACGTACGTCCTCGACGACGCCGCCGAGGACGAGGTCGGGGCCATGGCGCACGACTTCGGCTTCCACTACGTGGTGCGGCCCAACCGGGGCTGGTTCAAGAAGGCCGGCAACCTCAACCACGCCTTCGAGAAGACCGACGGCGACCACATACTCATCCTGGACGCCGACTTCGCGCCGCGCGCCGATCTGCTCGACGAGCTGCTGCCGTACATGGACGACGACCCGAAGATCGGCATCGTGCAGTCGCCGCAGTTCTTTCGCATCGTCGACCGGCAGAACTGGATCGAGCGCGGGGCCGGCGCGGTGCAGGAGCAGTTCTACCGCTCCGTGCAGACCTCCCGGGAGGACAAGGACGGGTCCATCTGCGTGGGCTCCTGCGCGATCTACCGGCGTGAGGCCCTGGCGCAGATCGGCGGCATCACGCTGATCGAGCACTCCGAGGACATGTACACCGGCTTCGACCTGCGGGCCCTCGGCTGGAAGCTGCGCTACGTGCCGGTCGCCCTGTCCGCGGGGGTGTGCCCCGACACGGCCGGTGCCTTCCACAACCAGCAGTATCGCTGGTGCATGGGCTCGCTGGAGCTGCTGACCAGCAAGCGGTTCTGGGAGATGGACCTGAAGTTCCAGACGCGGCTGTGCTACGTCTCGGGCTTCCTCTACTACCTGCAGACCGCGCTCGCCACGTTCATCGCGCCCGTCATCCCGCTCGCGCTGATGATCCTGCGCCCCGATCTGCTGCGGGCCGAGGCCGCGCTGTGGGTGCTGCCGAGTGTCGCGTACGTGACGCTGGTGCTGCCGCTGTGGCACCGGGCGCCGTACCGGCTCGAGGCCTGGTCCGTCCGGATCATGTACGGGTGGTCGCATGTCTTCGCGATCTGGGACGTGCTGCGCGGCCGTCCGATGGGCTGGAAGCCCACGGGTTCGGACGGCGCCAAGAAGAACGGCATGCGCCGCTACTGGAACTGCATGATCTTCTGGACCGGCGGCACCGCCCTGGTCTGGATCGTCGTCGCCGCCTGGCGCATGCTCACCCTCTATCCGCCGGACTTCGCGCTGATGCTGTCGGCCGGGCTGTTCTACGCGATGGTCGTCGGTCGCGTCCTCGTACAGCCCCGTGGCCAGGAGGCGCAGGAAGCGACCGCATGACTTTCTCCGTACGCTCCGTCCACGCACTCCGGCCCGTGCGGGCGCTCGCCGCCGCACTGCTGGCCGGTGCGCTGCTCGCCGGATGCAGCACCTTCTCCGAGGAGGGCCGCGACCAGTACGAGCGCAGCCAGGGCGAGCAGCCGGACGCCGATCCCTCCGCCGAGGAGAGCGAGTCCGCGAAGCCGGAGCCGCCGTACGACGTCCGGCCGCTGCTGAAGCCGGACAAGGACTACCTGGGGCTTGCCGCCGACGGTGCCCCCGCCAAGATGACCGCCGTCAAGGACTTCGCCGAGAAGGCGGGCAAGAAGCCCAACCTCATCGAGTTCTACTCGGCCTGGGGCGACCAGTACGAGACGCGTCTGGTGCAGAACTCCTGGGACTACGGCGCGGTGTCCTTCATCGCCTGGGAGCCCTTCGAGACGAGCCTGAAGGACATCGCCGGCGGCAAGGAAGACGAGTACATCCGCGAGTACGCGCGCTCCGTCAAGGAGCTGAACCTGCCCGTGGCGATCAGCTGGGCGCACGAGATGAACGGCTTCTGGTACCCGTGGGGCACCAAGAAGGCCACGGCCGCGCAGTTCACCGCCGCGTACAAGCACATCCACGACATCTTCGCGGACGAGGGCGCGACGCAGGTCATCTGGGTGTGGAGCCCGAACGTCACGCATCCGATGCCGAAGGTGAAGCTCGAGCCGTACTGGCCGGGCGACGAGTACGTCGACTGGGTCGGTGTGGTCGGCTATTACGCGGCCACCGGCCCCTCGACGTACCAGTCGCTCTACGGGCCGACGATGACCCAGATACGTACCTTCACGAAGAAACCGTTCATCATTGCGGAGACCGCCGCGCAGGCGGGTGAGCGCAAGCCGGCCGACATCAAGGACCTCTTCCAGGGGACGGCGAAGCGCGAGGACGTCATCGGGTTCGTCTGGTTCAACTTCGACAAGGAGACCGACTGGCGCATCAACAGCGGTCCGCTGTCCCAGAAGACCTTCCGGGAGCAGGCCCAGAGCCAGAGCTTCGGATTCGATGTGACCAAGCCATGACGGACCGACGCACGCCCACCTGGGCGGAGGACTCGGAGCTGCGCGGCGGGGAGTACGAGCGCCCGTACGCGTACGAGCAGGGGAATCAACAGGGCTACGGGCAGGGGCAGCAGCAGTCCTCGTACGGGCACGGGAACCAGCAGCAGCCGTACGACCAGGGGGGTCAGCAGCCCTATCAGGGCAATCAGCAGCCTTACGGGCAGGGGAACCAGCAGCCGTACGCGCAGGCCGGGCAGCAGCCGTACGGGCAAGGGAACCAGCAGCCGTACGGGCAAGGGAACCAGCAGTCTTACCCGCAGGCGCAGCAGCGGCAGGTCGCGAACGAGAGCCTGCGGCAGTACGTGCAGAGCGCTCCGCCTCCCGTGTACCCGACCTATCCCATGTACGACGAGGACGCCGCGGGCGGGCGGCAGCTGACCGAGACCGGTACCTGGCGGTTCAACGGGCGGACGTCCGAATACCTGGACCAGGTGACGTTCCAGATCTACGCGCCCTTCGACCCGTACGCGCGCTACACCGCGGTCGAGCCGGAGCCCGAGGCGCAGGCGCAGCCGGAGAAGCCGGGGTACACGCTGCCGGCTGTGCCCGAGTCCTCGTGGTCGGTGGACACCCGGCGCAGCAAGCTGCTGGGGCGTGGGGTGCTGCTGTTCATCCTGCTCGTGCAGGCGGGGCTGTCCCTGCGCCTCAAGGGGACGGCCTTCCAGGACGAGGCGCTGTACGTCGCGTCCGGCCACTATGAGCTGGCCAACCTGCTGCACGGCACAAAACTGCCGGTCGACTTCGCGGCCTACTTCTCCGGGCATCCCAAGCTGTACCCGGTGCTCGCGGCGATCGTGGACAGCCGGTTCGGGCTGACCGGCGTACGGCTGGTGAGCCTGCTGTTCATGCTGGGGTCCACGGGGCTGCTCTACTCGCTCACCCGGCGGCTGTTCAACCTCCGTGCGGCGCTCGGTGCCGCCGCGCTGTTCTCGGTGATCCAGTCGACGAGCGTGCTCGGCAACTTCGCCACGTACGACGCCGCCGCGGTCTTCCTGCTCGCGCTCTCGGCCTGGGCGGTGGTGCGAACCGACCGGATGAGCGCCTTCGCGGTGCTGCTCGCGGCACCGCCGGCTGCGCTCGCCTTCGGGGTGAAGTACGCCTCCGGGCTCTATCTGCCGACCCTCGTCCTCCTCGCCGTGATCACCGCGCACCGGCACCGCGGCATCCGAGCGCTGGGCCGGGGAGTGGTGCTGGGCACGGGTGTCGTCGCCCTCCTCGGTGTCGGCTACTACTTCTCCGGACCGCTGGGCGGCATCAGCTCCACCACCACCGACCGCGCGAAAGGCCAGGACACCGCGGCGACGATGCTCCAGCACAGCGCGGAGTGGGGAGGTCTTGTCTTCCTGGCCGCGCTGGGCGGCTCGATCGCGTACGTGATCCGCGGCCGCATGGGCGAGATGCCATGGATCGGCGCCGCCACCCCGGGCCGCTGGCGGCGCGCCTTGCTCGGCCTGCTGCTGACCGGCACCGCGCTGCTCGCCCCCGCGTACCAGATCCACCTCCAGACCGAGATCTCGCTCTACAAGCACGTCGGCTTCGGCCTGCTCTTCGCGGCGCCGATGGCAGGACTCGGCATGGCCCGCCTGGTCGGCCCGCACTTCCGGCATCCGCAGCTCGGGATCCTGCTGTACGTCCTTGTGCTGGTGTTCGGCATGGTCCAGGCGCAGCGGGCGTACAGCTTCCCGGACTCCACGGAGATGATCGCGTACATGCGCAAGGTGGTCGACAAGAAGGGTGAGTACCTGGCCGAGGAGCAGGAGGTCCCGGGCTACTACCTGCGGGACAAGACGGACTGGCGGCAGTGGCAGAACTCCTACTTCATGGACTACCGCGGCAAGAAGGACAAGAAGCAGTACTCCGGCCCCGAAGCATTCCGGCAGGCAGTCCGTGAGGGGCACTTCGAAGCGATCGTGATGCACGGCGGGGTGAGTCCCGACACGTACAAGGCGGTCAAGGAGGGGCTGAAGGGCAACTCCCACTACCGGCTGGCCGCCGTCTTCCCCTTCACCACTAGCAGCGGTGAGCACGCCTACCGGATTTGGGTGAAGCGATGACTGTCAATGCCTCCACTCCGTACGGCGGCGGACATCCCGATGCTTCCGGCCATGATCCTTACGCGGGTCAGGGCGGTTACTACGCGGGTCAGGGCGGCTACTACGCGGCTCAGGGGACGTATGCCGGTCAGGGCGCCTACGCCCAGCCCGGTGGGTACGCCGACTCTGGCACATACGCCGGCCCTGGTACGTACGCGGATCCCGGCTCGTACGCCCAGCCCGGCCAGGACACTTACACCCCCGAGCCCTCTCCGGTCGTGCCGCCCCCGGCCCGGCCCCGCCGACCCGAGCAGGAGTCCAAGGCGGAGGAGCCCGAGGCCGCCGACGAGGAGCCCGACGAGCCGGAAGGCGGGCGGCTCGCCGGTGTGCTGACCTTCCTGGTGCCCACGGCGCTCGCCTTCGCCATGATCTGGCGCGGGATCGGCGAGCGGCAGCTGTGGCGGGACGAGCACGCCACCTGGTGGGCGGCGACGCTGTCGTTCCACGACCTGAGCATGCTGATCCGTTCCATCGACGTGGTGTTCACGCCGTACTACGTGCTCATGCACGCCTGGATCGCCGTCGCCGGCGACTCACCGACGGCGATGCGGATCCCCGGGGCGGTGGCCATGGCGGCCTCGGCCGGTCTGCTCGCCCTGCTCGGGCGGCGGCTGTTCACCACGCAGGCGGGGCTGCTCGCAGGGCTGGCCTTCGCCGTCGTCCCCGCGACGACGCGGTACGGGCAGGAGATCCGGCCGTACGCCTTCGCGGTGGCGGCCGTGCTGCTCTCGACGTGGCTGCTCGCTCGGGCGCTGGACAAGCCGTCGTTCAAGGTGTGGGTCGCCTACACGCTGTCGGTGCCGCTGATCGGCTGGAGCCATCTGGCTTCGATGGCGGTGCTCGGCGCGCATCTGGTGATGATCCTGATCGCGCGGCGCGAGGGTGACAAGATCGTTGGCTGGGCCTATGCCGCCGCCTGCACCCTGGGTCTGTGTTTCGTCATCCCCATGGCCGTCTCGGGATCGGGGCAGAGCGGGCAGATCGCCTGGAACAACCCGGTGCTCAGAGACCTGATCGAGTTCCCGAAGAACCTCTTCGGATCCTGGGCGGTGGCCGTGCCGGTGATGGCGCTCGGCACGCTCGGACTGCTCTTCGCGGGCAAGCGGGCTCTCGCGCTGGCCGTCTGGATCGTGCTGCCGCCGCTGGCCACGTACGTCACAGCCGCGCAGCTCCATCTCTTTCTGCCGCGCTATCTGCTGTTCACGGCGCCCGCGTGGGTGCTGCTCGCGGCCGTGGCCGTGTGCCGGCTCGCCGGTCCGGTCGCCGGGGCGAAGGCCGGTTCCGGGGCGGCGGTGCGGCGCGGCTTCGGCTGGGTGCTCGCTGCGGCGGCGGTCGCCGGGCTCGCCTTCCAGGCGCAGCCGGGCATCCGTGAGACCCGCGTGAACGCGCTGGGCGAGCCGGACTTCCGCGGCGCCGCCCGGATCATCGAGGACGGGCAGAAGAAGGGCGACGGCATCGTCTTCAGCGGTGTGATGGCCGAACGCCGGGCCATGGACTACGAGTTGCGCGACAATGCCGGCCGCCCGAAGGACTGGCTGATGTACCGCACTCCGCAGGAGCTGGGCTCGTTCGGCGCCGCCGAGTGCCCCAAGCCCGCGCAGTGCCTGGCGAAGGCCGACCGCCTGTGGCTCGTCGCGACGACGCTCGACGGGAATCCGTTCAGCGGCATGCCGAAGCAGACGGCGACCGCGATCCAGAAGAGCTTCCGCACCGTGAAGACGCGGAAGCTGGACAGTCTCCAGCTCGTGCTCCTCGAAAGGACACGCGCGGCGACCGACGACTCGTCCGATGAAAAGGACGACGCCGGCAAGCGCAAGGTGCACACCTGAGCTGGTTTGGTACGGGCGCCGGGAAGGCCCGCGCCCGTGGGGGTCCCTGCAAGGGACATGGGGAGGGAAAAGGGAAATGGTGTACGACGTGGGGGCGGACGTGGCGGTCACCGTGGTGATGCCTACGTACAACGAAGCCGCCAACCTGCCGAGAATGGCCGAGGCGGTGCTCCAACTGCCGCTCTACGGGCTGCACTTGAAGATCGTGGACGACTCCAGTCCGGATGGTACAGGACGGATGGCCGAGGAGCTGGCGGAGAAGTACAACTGGGACGGGCGGCGCCGGATGAGCGTGCTGCACCGGACCGAGAAGGACGGCCTCGGGCGCGCGTACGTGGCGGGCATGAGCGCCGCCGTCGACGAAGGCGCCGAGTACGTCGTGCAGATGGACGCCGACGGCAGCCACCCCGTGGAAGCGGTCCCACGGATGCTCGGCACCGCCGTGGCCTCCGGTGTCGGCCTGGTCATCGGCAGCCGGTACGTCGAGGGCGGCTCGCTCGACGAGGACTGGGGCGCACACCGTGTACTGCTGTCCCGCTTCGCGAACCGCTACGCGCGCACCGTGCTCGGCACGAAGATCCGCGACATCACGGCCGGCTTCAACCTCTGGTCGGCCAGGACCCTGCAGGATGTGGACCTGCACTCCCTGGACAGCGCGGGCTACAGCTTCCAGGTCGAGCTCAAGTACAAGGCCGTACGCGCCGGTCACAGCGCCGTCGAGATCCCGATCCGCTTCGAGGAGCGTACCGAGGGTGTCTCGAAGATGACCTTGCGTACGCAGCTGGAGTCGGCGGTGGTGCCGGTGCGACTGCGGTTGAAGCACAAGTAGCGAACGGGGCTGGTTGCCGGCGGTGGTCGCTCAGCCGCCGCCTTCCAGCTGCCCGCCTGCCGGCCGACGCCTGCTCAACTCCCCGCGGCTGACTACTCGTTGGCCGCGGCCGTAGCCTGGGCCTCCCCGCGGCGGCGGATCTGACGGAAGGAGAACTCCGCGAGGTCGTCGCCGGTGGAGAAGACCTTGGTGTCCTTCTGGGTGACGTCCTTGCCGTTGGTGAAGCCGGCGACCGTGAAGTAGGCGTAGCGGCCGTACGAGTTGGTCGTCGAGCGGCAGACGGCCGAGCGACAGAACTCGGGGACGCCGTCGCCCGACAGTGACTGGACGACACTCTTGTCGTCGGAGTCGTCCTTGGCCTTCGTCGCCTGGGCCTCGGTGTCGAAGACGGCCACGCCGACGGTCACCGCCACACCGTCCAGGGAGTACGTGACGCGCATCAGCCGCGTGCAGTCGTTCTTCGTGAGGACCGTGCCGAGCGTGCCCTGGGCGGCCGACGCGCAGTCCTTCGTGGACGCGGTCTTGCCCTTCTCGTAGCGGCTCTCGCCCATGGTCAGCCGCGAACCGGGGAACAGAATGTCCGGGCTGAGCGGAGCCGTGTCCTTCTGCTTGCTGGAGATGAAGTCCTTCGGGTCCAGCGGGGGAGGCGCCGAGGTCTCCGCGAACGACGGCTCGGGGCCGGTGGTGTCCGGCGGGATGTCCGAGGAGGCGGGCAGCTCGGAGGCAGGCCGGTTCGCCGCCTGGCCGTTGTCGCCGTCGGCCGAGACCACGGCCACGGCGACGGCCGCGCCTATCGCGACGGTGGCGAGCGCGCCACCGCCGACCATCAGCCACCTGCGCCGCCTGTTGCGCGACTCGGACGCCTCGGCGAGCGCCGCCCAGTCGGGGGTCTGGCTGCCCCACTGCGGCGGCTGAGAACCCGATCCCCCGGGACCCCACTGAGGTCCCCCCTGCCCAAAGCTCATGGGGCGCATCTTAGACGGGACAAGGGGTGTACTGGTCCCACACCAGTAACAGCGCCAACTCTCGCTGCTCGCGCGTTTTGACCCGTGTGGGCCGCCGGAGCTATTCTTGCCCTTCGTTATGTGTATTGGCTTGCTCATTCTCACGTGAGAGGCCCTTACACCGGTCCACCGGGGCCGATGACCAGCGATCTGCATGCGGTTGCGTCGCCGCCGTGCGGTCAGGGCTGTCGTGATCGTCCGTGGTGGCCTTGTCAGGACCCACTCACTGAAGAAGCGAAGGCTACGAACCGTGCGTACGTACAGCCCCAAGCCCGGCGACATCACTCGCCAGTGGCATGTCATCGATGCCCGGGACGTCGTTCTCGGCCGTCTGGCGACCACCGCCGCCACCCTTCTGCGGGGCAAGCACAAGCCGATCTACGCTCCGCACGTCGACGCTGGTGACTTCGTCATCATCATCAACGCGGACAAGGTCCACCTGTCCGGCAACAAGCGGACCCAGAAGCTGGCCTACCGCCACTCCGGGTACCCGGGTGGTCTGCGCTCCGTCCGTTACGACGAGCTGCTGGACAAGAACCCCGAGAAGGCTGTGGAGAAGGCCGTCAAGGGCATGCTCCCGAAGAACTCGCTGGGCCGTCAGATGCTCTCGAAGCTGAAGGTCTACAAGGGTGACCAGCACCCGCACGGCGCGCAGCAGCCGCAGCCGTACGAGATCACCCAGGTCGCGCAGTAAGTCCGGCCACCCCTAAGACTGAAGAGAATCTGAGGAGAATCGTGGCCGAGACCACTCCCGAGCAGCCGGTCGAAGAGACTGAGCTCGTAGACATCGAGCAGTACACCACCGAGTCCGAGGTCCCCGTCGAGGGCGAGTACACCTCGGAGTCCCTGGCCTCCCGCTTCGGCGAGCCGCAGCCGGCCGCCGGACTGGGGCGCCGCAAGAACGCCATCGCCCGCGTCCGGATCGTCCCGGGCACCGGCAAGTGGAAGATCAACGGTCGCACCCTTGAGGACTACTTCCCCAACAAGGTGCACCAGCAGGAAGTCAACGAGCCCTTCAAGGTGCTCGAGCTCGACGGTCGCTACGACGTGGTCGCCCGCATCGCGGGTGGCGGCGTCTCCGGCCAGGCCGGTGCGCTGCGCCTCGGCGTCGCCCGCGCTCTGAACGAGGCGGACGTGGACAACAACCGTGGCGCCCTGAAGAAGGCCGGGTTCCTTCGTCGCGACGACCGTGCGGTCGAGCGCAAGAAGGCCGGTCTCAAGAAGGCCCGTAAGGCCCCGCAGTACAGCAAGCGCTAGTCGTTACCGCGTGCTCTGCACGCAACATCGCCCCGGCGGCACTCCTGTGCCGCCGGGGCGTGGCGTTTACGGCAAGTAGGCGCTTATTACGGCCTTACGTCACCGTCCGTCAGCCTGGGAACTGGGGATATACGTGAGCAAGGCCCTACCTGGACACTCGGCTTGAGCCGCAATTTCTGAGCATGTTCGGAGGACACCAGTGGGACGACTCTTCGGCACGGACGGCGTGCGCGGTGTTGCCAACGCGGACCTGACGGCTGAGCTGGCGCTCGGCCTGTCCGTCGCGGCGGCGCACGTACTGGCCGAGGCGGGCACCTTCGAGGGCCACCGGCCGACGGCGGTGGTCGGGCGGGACCCGCGGGCGTCCGGGGAGTTCCTGGAGGCCGCCGTGGTCGCCGGCCTCGCCAGCGCGGGCGTGGACGTCCTGCGCGTGGGCGTGCTGCCGACGCCGGCGGTGGCGTACCTCACCGGCGCACTCGGCGCCGACCTCGGCGTGATGCTCTCCGCCAGCCACAACGCCATGCCGGACAACGGCATCAAGTTCTTCGAGCGTGGCGGCCACAAACTCGCCGACCAGCTGGAGGACCGGATCGAGGCCGTGTACGAGGAGCACCGCACCGGCGCTCCCTGGGACCGGCCGACGGGTGCCGGCGTCGGGCGCGTGAAGTCGTACGACGAGGGCTTCGAGCAGTACGTGGCGCATCTGACCGCCGTACTGCCAAACCGCCTGGAGGGTCTGAAGGTCGTCCTCGACGAGGCGCACGGCGCTGCCGCCCTGGTCTCGCCCGAGGCCTTCACCCGGGCCGGTGCCGAGGTCATCACCATCGGAGCCGAGCCGGACGGCCTGAACATCAACGACGGGTGCGGCTCCACGCACCTGGACCTGCTGCGGGCCGCCGTCGTCGAGCACGGCGCCGACCTGGGCATCGCGCACGACGGCGACGCCGACCGCTGCCTCGCTGTGGACCACACGGGCGCCGACGTCGACGGGGACCAGATCCTGGCCGTACTCGCGCTGGCGATGCGGGAGCGTTCCGCACTGCGCTCCGACACCGTTGTCGCGACGGTCATGTCCAACCTGGGCTTCAAGCTGGCCATGGAGCGCGAGGGGCTGTCGCTGGTGCAGACGGCGGTTGGTGACCGCTACGTCCTGGAGGAGATGAAGCAGCACGACTACGCGCTCGGCGGCGAACAGTCCGGGCACGTGATCATCCTGGACCACGCGACCACCGGCGACGGCACACTGACCGGCCTGCTGCTGGCGGCCCGGATCGCCCAGACGGGACGTACGCTCCAGGACCTCGCGTCCGTCATGGACCGGCTGCCGCAAGTACTGATCAATGTGCCGGACGTCGACAGGTCGCGGGTGAGCACCTCCGAAGAGCTGAGGGCCGCGGTCGCCGACGCCGAGCGCGAACTCGGTTCCACGGGACGGGTGTTGCTGCGTCCGTCGGGTACGGAGCCGCTCGTACGGGTGATGGTGGAGGCCGCCGACCTCGACCAGGCGCGGTCGGTGGCGGGGCGGCTCGCCGACGTGGTGAAGTCGGCGCTGGCCTGCTAGGCCTGCGCTTTCTCGGCGCTGCGTTCACGCTGCTTGGCCCAGAAGAACCTCTGGGCGAGCAGTGTGAGCGTGTCGGCGAGGATGATGCCGAGCAGGTTCAGCGGGAGCTGCCCGGTCGAGCCCACCGTCTGTTTTGTGTCCCCGTAGCTCAGGGCCACCACCGCGTTGGCGGCGGCCGGAAGGCGATGTACGTGACCGAGAGCGTCGACTCCTCGTGGGTCGCGTCCGCCAGGTGCTCCCACAGGACCGCGTCCGCGCCCTCGCCCGGTGCGTCGTCGCGCGCCTTGTCGGCGCGCTCCGACAGCGAGAGGTCGATGTTCTCGATGGCGATGGAGCCGCACTTGTCGATGTCCAACGCCCGCAGCTCACCGAGCAGTTCGTCGCCCGCCTCGCGCGCCACATCGCACATCACGACGTCCCCGGCGGGGTTGCGGGCGGCGCCCTGCATCACGACGAGATGCGTGGTGCCGACGGTCTTCTCGATCAGGCGGACCACGCCGTCGGTCCTCTCGGACGGCGTGATCAGGCGCAGATGCAGCATTCCGGCAGCGTATTCGGGCCTGGCTACAGCTTGCGCAGACTCAGGCGCTGCACCTTGTGGTCGGGGCCCTTGCGCAGGACGAGGGTGGCGCGGCCGCGCGTGGGGGCCACGTTCTCCAGGAGATTGACCTTGTTGATCGTCCGCCACATCGTACGGGCGTAGTCGAGGGCCTCCTCCTCGGAGACCTGGGTGTACTTGCGGAAGTACGAGGACGGGTTCTGGAAGGCCGTCTCGCGGAGCCTGCGGAAACGGTTCAGGTACCAGCGCTCGATGTCCTCGGGCCGTGCGTCGACATACACGCTGAAGTCGAAGTAGTCGGCGAGGCCCACGCGGGTGCGGCCGTCCTTGCCGGGCAGGGCGGGCTGCAGGACGTTCAGGCCCTCGACGATCAGGATGTCGGGGCGGCGCACGGTGAGCCGCTTACCCGGCACGATGTCGTAGATCAGGTGGGAGTAGACGGGCGCGGTGACCTCGTCCTTGCCGGCCTTGATGTCCGCGACGAAACGGGTCAGGGCGCGTCGGTCGTACGACTCCGGGAAGCCCTTGCGCGACATCAGGCCACGCGCCTGGAGCTCCTTGGTCGGCAGCAGAAAGCCGTCCGTGGTGACCAGCTCGACGCGCGGATGCTCGGGCCAGCGGGACAGCAGGGCCTGGAGGAGACGGGCGACGGTCGACTTGCCGACCGCCACGGAGCCGGCGACCCCTATGACGAACGGCGTCCCGGACTGCGAGCCCTGCTCGCCGAGGAACGTGTTCAGGGCGCCGCGCAGTCCGTCCGTGGCCTTGACGTAAAGGTTCAGCAGCCGGGACAGCGGCAGGTAGATGTCGCGTACCTCGTCGAGGTCGATGACATCGCCCAGACCGCGCAGCTTCTCGACCTCGTCGGCGGTCAGCGGGAGCGGCGTCTTCTCGCGGAGCGCGCTCCACTCGGCACGGGTGAGGTCGACGTAGGGAGTCGCCTCCGGCCTGGACCGGTGGGCGCTCCGCGGCGACATGGAGACCGAAGAGATCACAGTCCATTGTTACGGGAGCAGAGGCGCAGCGGCGGGTGGGGTCCGTCACGTCTGGCTGCGGATGAGTTGTGGGGAAAGTATGGACCTGCGGGGTCGGTGGGGATACGGTCCGGGCAGCCGGGAGCGAGCCGCCTTCCGGCGGGTGCTGGGGGTTGGGAGTGGCTGTGGCCATGCGTATTCGTGATGCGGTGCGGTGGAGATCGGCGCGTGCTGACGCGGACTTCGAGGCGAGCGTGAGCAGCGAGCTGGCGGCAGATCTGCCGGACGAGGACCTGGGGGAGTACCTCTACGACTGCATCGACCTGTACGAGATGGGCAGCAAGCCGCGGTGTGAGGAAGTGGAGTACTTGGAGCTGGTGCGGGAAGCGATTGAGCGGGTCGAGCGGGGGCGCTGAGCGCTGGCTTGAACGGTTTCGGGTGCGGGTGGGTGGGTTGTTGCTCGCGCAGTTCCCCGCGCCCCTTAGGTGCGTGGTGGGTCGGGGCCGTGGGCCGGTGCGTCAGCCCGTCGCAGGCTGGGCATACGGCCCGGTATTGGTACACGGTGCGGGTTTCCTGAGACAGAACCTGAGCGACGGGCATACGACGCACCGGCCCACGTCCCCTCCCACCGGTGGGAGACTGCGGGTAGTCGGGGGTACGGGCTAGCTCGGGGCGCCGTGAGTCGCAGGCTTTTGCTTTTAGGGGCGCGGGGCTGTGACATTTGCGGCTCCGCCGCGGGGCGCGACCAGCCACGACGGACCCGCAGTCGCCCACGAACCGAACCCACCACCCCGGTAGGCGCCCCCGCTCAACCGCCGGAGGCATAAGCTGCCGCGCATGTGCGCAGTCGTGGGTTACGGCCCCATGGGAGTGGCATCGTGATCATCGGGGTGGGGATCGATGTCGCCGAGATCGAGCGGTTCGAGGCGTCGCTGCAGCGGACGCCCGCGCTGGCCCAACGGTTGTTCCTTCCAAGCGAGTTGCTGCTCCCCAGCGGCGAGCGGCGCGGGGTCGCGTCACTCGCGGCCCGGTTCGCGGCGAAGGAGGCGCTCGCCAAGGCGCTGGGGGCGCCGAGCGGGCTGTACTGGACGGACGCGGAGGTCGTCGTCGAGGACAGCGGGCAGCCGAGGCTGCGGGTGACGGGGACGGTCGCCGCGCGGGCGGCCGAGCTGGGGGTCCGGTCCTGGCATGTGTCGCTGAGCCATGACGCGGGCGTCGCTTCGGCGGTGGTCGTCGCGGAGGGGTAGAGGTCCCTCCAAGACCACGTCAGCTCATGACGTCCCGCCACGCGGAGCGGATCGACTCGGACACGTCGTGCGCGCCCATCGGCGCCCCGTCCGCCGCGAACCGCCCCGCAAGCCCGTGGAGGTACGCCGCCACGCTCCCGGCGTCCAGAGCGCTCAGCCCTGAGGCCAGCAGTGATCCGGCGAGCCCCGACAACACATCCCCGCTGCCCGCCGTGGCCAGCCAGGACGTTCCCGTCGCGTTGATCCGGACCGGCCCACGCCCAGGCGAAGCCACCAGCGTGGTCGAGCCCTTCAGCAACACCGTCGCCCCGTACCGCTCCGACAGCTCCCGCACGGAGTGCAACCGCGCCGCCTCGACCGACTCCCGCGAGACACCGAGCAAGGCGGCGGCCTCACCGGCGTGAGGCGTCATCAGCGTGGGCGCCTTCCGGGCCCGTACGAGATCCCGGTCCGCGAGCCGGAGGCCGTCAGCGTCCACGAGGACGGGTACGTCCTGGGCGAGCACCTCCGCCACACTCTGCGCGTCGTCGCCGGCCCCCGGCCCCACGACCCAGGCCTGCACCCGCCCGGCCCGCTTCGGGCCCTGGTCCGAGACGAGCGTTTCGGGGAAGCGGGCGATCACCGCGTCCCCGGCGGGACCGACGTACCGTACGGCCCCGGCTCCTCCCCGCAGCGCGCCCGCCACGGCGAGTACGGCCGCCCCGGGATACCGCGAGGACCCGGCGGCGATCCCCACGACACCGCGCCGGTACTTGTCGCTCTCGGCGCCCGGAACAGGCAACAGCGCAGCCACATCGGCATGTTGCAGGGCCTCCGCCTCGGCCTCGTCGGGCAGCGAGAGTCCGATGTCCACGAGCCGCACCGAACCGGCGTGCTCCCGTGCCGGATCGATCAGCAGCCCCGGCTTGTGCGTGCCGAAGGTCACGGTCAGATCGGCTCGGATCGCCGCGCCACGTACCTCGCCGGTGTCCGCCTCGACACCACTCGGCAGATCCACGGCGACGACGGCGGCGCGGGAGGACTCGGCCAACTCGGCCAGGGGGGCGGCGTCGGGGCGCAGTCCGCCCTTGCCGCCGATCCCGACGATTCCGTCGACCACGAGATCGGCGGAACGGATCGCCCGCTCGACGGTTGCGGCGTCTTCGTTCTCCCGGCGGGTCGGGAGTGCGCTGCCGCCTGCCCGGCGCAGCGCGGCCAGCCCGCCGGGATGCGTCCGCTCGGGGGACAGCAGTACGGCCGTGACACCCGCGCCGCGGCGGGCGAGGCGGGCTCCCGCGTACAGGGCGTCTCCGCCGTTGTCCCCGCTTCCTACGAGCAGGACGACCCGGCGGCCGTACACCCGCCCCATCAACTCGGCACAGGCCGCGGCCAGTCCGGCCGCCGCGCGCTGCATGAGCGCCCCGTCCGGAAGCCGCGCCATCAACTCCCGCTCGGCGGCCCGCACCGTTTCCACTCCGTACGCACTACGCATACGCCGAGTCTCGCGTACGCGGCGGCCTTGCGGGCGCCGGCTCGGTACCCCGGGCGAGCCCGGTGCTCACAGAGGTACGGGCTCGGCAGGGCTGTCAGTGGGCTCTGAGACACTGGGCGCAATGAATGAGACAGCGTCCGCGCGTGCCCGCGCCGAGATCGATCTGGCTGCCCTTGCGGCCAATGTGGGGACCCTGCGCGCCTACGCACCGGATGCCGCCCTGATGGCGGTCGTGAAATCCGACGCGTACGGACACGGGGCGGTGCCGTGTGCCCGGGCGGCGCTCGAAGCGGGGGCCACCTGGCTCGGGACGGCCACGCCCGAGGAGGCCCTGGCTCTGCGCGAGGCGGGGCTGCAGGGGCGGATCATGTGCTGGCTGTGGACGCCCGGCGGCCCTTGGCAGGAGGCCGTCGCGGCCGACGTGGACCTCGGGATCAGCGGGCTCTGGGCCTTGCGGGAAGCCGTCGAGGCCGCACGCGCCGCGGAGCGTACGGCTCGAGTTCAACTCAAGGCCGACACCGGACTCGGACGTAACGGGTGCCAGCCGGGCGACTGGCCCGAGTTGGTCTCGGCAGCCCTGCGTGCCGAGGCCGAAGGGCTGGTCCGGGTCACGGGGCTCTGGTCGCATTTCGCCTGCGCCGATGAGCCGGGACATCCCTCCATCGGGGCCCAACTCACCGCCTTCCGCGAGATGGTGGCGTACGCGGAGAAGCAGGGCATAAGCCCAGAAGTGCGGCATATCGCCAACTCGCCCGCCACGCTCACGCTTCCGAAGTCCCACTTCGATCTCGTACGCACCGGAATCGCGACGTACGGCATCTCGCCCAGCCCCGCCCTCGGCACCGCGGCGGAGCTGGGGCTGCGGCCGGTGATGACCCTGTCGGCCTCGCTCGCACTGGTGAAGCGCGTGCCGGCGGGGCACGGCGTCAGCTACGGGCACCACTACGTCACACCGGGCGACACGACCCTCGGCCTGGTGCCCGTGGGGTACGCGGACGGGATCCCACGGCACGCCTCCGGCACCGGGCCCGTCCTGGCCGGCGGCAAGTGGCGGACGGTGGCGGGGCGGGTCGCGATGGACCAGTTCGCCGTCGATCTCGGCGGGGACCAGCCGATGGTGGGGGAACGCGTGGTGCTGTTCGGGCCGGGCGATGAAGGTGAGCCGACCGCCGAGGACTGGGCCCGGGCCGCGGGCACGATCGCGTACGAAATCGTGACCCGGATCGGAACCCGCGTGCCGCGCGTCCACGTGAATAGTGAATAACCCCCAAGACGGGTACGCAGCTTTCCGGGGACGGCCCCGGGACCACACACCGGCGAAGAGGAGCGGTACGTGAGCGAGAGCAGGGCGGAGGCCGTCGCCTCGGTGGCCTCCGCCGCGGGGAGCGCCGGGAACTGGCGTAAAGCGGGCATCGTCGGCACCGCGATAGGCGTCGTCGCCGCAGGCGCCGCCGCCGGAGTCGCGATCGAGCGGCTCACCGTCGGCCGCGGCATGCGCCAGAAGGCCCGGCTCGCCCTCGACTCGGCAGGTCCGTACGGCGCACTGCGCGGCATGCCCGGCACGGCGACCGCGGACGACGGCACGGAGATCTACTACGAGATCGACGACGTCGAGCAGGACGCCACGCTCACCCCCCGCCGCCGCAGACTGTTCGGGCGCAAGGCCCCGGCTCCCGTCACCGTCGTCTTCAGCCATGGTTACTGCCTCAGCCAGGACTCCTGGCACTTCCAGCGGGCCGCCCTGCGCGGTGTCGTACGCACAGTCCACTGGGACCAGCGCAGCCACGGCCGCTCCGGACGCGGTGTCGCACAGGTCCAGGACGGCGTGCCGCTCGACATCGAGCAGCTCGGCCGCGATCTGAAAGCCGTGATCGACGCGGCTGCACCGGAGGGTCCGCTCGTGCTCGTCGGACACTCGATGGGCGGAATGACGGTGATGGCCCTTGCCGACCAGTACCCCGATCTCATCCGCGAGCGGGTGGTCGGTGTCGCTCTCGTCGGTACGTCGTCGGGGAAGCTCGGAGAGGTCAACTTCGGGCTTCCGGTTGCGGGGGTCAACGCGGTGCGGCGTGTGCTGCCCGGCGTACTGAAGGCGCTGGGGCAGCGGGCCGAGCTGGTGGAGAAGGGGCGGCGGGCCACGGCCGATCTGTTCGCCGGGATCATCAAGCGGTACTCGTTCGCGTCCAAGGACGTCGACCCGGCGGTCGCGCGGTTCGCGGAGCGGCTGATCGAGGGCACGCCGATCGATGTGGTCGCCGAGTTCTATCCGGCGTTCACCGACCACGACAAGACGGAGGCGCTGGCGTACTTCGCCGAGCTGCCCGTCCTCGTACTGTCCGGTGTCAAGGACCTGGTCACGCCGAGCGAGCACAGCGAGGCGATCGCGGACGTATTGCCGGACGCGGAGCTGGTACTGGTGCCGGATGCCGGGCACCTTGTCATGCTGGAGCACCCGGCAGTCGTCACCGACCGCCTCGCTGATTTGCTCGCCCGCGCGGGGGCGATGCCAACCACCGCTACCGTGGGTGGCTGTGACTCCGCCACCTCCTGACGG
Organism: Streptomyces vastus; assembly: GCF_039532825.1. Taxonomy (NCBI): domain Bacteria; kingdom Bacillati; phylum Actinomycetota; class Actinomycetes; order Kitasatosporales; family Streptomycetaceae; genus Streptomyces; species Streptomyces vastus. The sequence goes on along the minus strand of NZ_BAAASJ010000036.1, from coordinate 61,279 downwards.
AGGCGGCTTCCAGCCTGCGGCTGCGGTCCAGCCCGGACCGACCCCTTGCGGGACGTGATCAGTGTACTACTGCAAGTGAGTGATGATGGAAGAACGCGCAACGTCGCACCTCCCGGCGCCTGATGGCGTCACCACCCGGCTCACCGTCAACTCCCCCGATCAGATGCAGGAGTTGGGCCGCCGTCTGGCCAAGCTGCTGCGCCCCGGCGACCTGGTGATGCTCACCGGGGAGCTCGGCGCGGGCAAGACGACGTTGACCCGTGGGCTCGGCGAGGGGCTCGGCGTACGGGGTGCGGTCACGTCCCCCACCTTCGTGATCGCCCGCGTGCACCCCCCTCTCGGCGACGGGCCACCGCTCGTCCACGTCGACGCCTACCGCCTGGGCGGCGGGCTGGACGAGATGGAGGATCTCGACCTCGATGTCTCGCTGACCGATTCGGTGATCGTCGTGGAGTGGGGCGAGGGGAAGGTCGAGGAGCTGACCGAGGAGCGGCTGCATGTGTTCATCCACCGGACGGTGGGCACCGCATCTTCCCCGGTGGCGACCCCTGGACCCCCGGAGACGGACGAGGTCCGGCATGTGGTGCTCCGCGGGGTGGGGGAGCGGTGGGTGTCCGTGGATCTGAGTGTGCTCTCGGCTTGAGGCGGGGGCCTTGAGGGCCGGGTTCCGTAACGTTCCGACATGGCGTCGGCAAGAGGTTGCGTGGGGCGGCTTCGGCGTGTTCATATGGGTACCGGTGTTGGTTAGGGTTACCTAACCACGTCTGCTCCGGGAGCCCCAGGAGGCGGCCATGTCGACTTCGGATCGTGACGCGGTAGTTCCTGCGGAAGCCGGCGTGGTTTCGGTGCGCGAGCTGCTGGCGGCTTGCGCCGCCGCCCGCGTCGTCTCTACGCCGCCGCGGGACCCGGCGCCTGCGCCGCGGGCGCCCGCGGCGCAGGGGCGGCAGCATCGCGAGGCTGCGTAAGCAGGGGTTTCTTTCCCCAGGCCCGCCCCTTCCCGAAACTGGGGCTGCGCCCCAGACCCTCGCAAGGGGGTGGGGGTGACACGTCGTGTCGCGGCTGCGGCGCCGTCGTGGCTTGTCGCGCAGTTCCCCGCGCCCCTCAAGGGCGCGTCCCTTGCCCACCGGCGGGAGGGGACGTGGGCCGGTCAGCCGCCCAACGAACCCCAACAACCCACCCCCGTAGGCCCCCCATCCCGTCGTAGGGGAGGTGCTAGTCCACGACGACAACCTTCGTTCCGACCGTCGCGAACTCCCACATCGAGTCCCCATCCGCCCGGGACTCCCGAATCCCACCCAGCTTCTTCCCGGGATCGGGGGCGGAGGTCGACCCGTCCACCGCCGCGCTGAAGCCGATCGTCGTGCCGCCCACGTTCGCGAAGCGGACGACGTGTTCGACGGCTACTCCGTCGGAGCCGGTGATGGAGCCGGAGCGAGAGGTGACGGCGTAGGTGTCGGGCGTGGGGGCGACCGTTCCGGGGGTGACCGCGAAGGTGCGGCGCACCTTGTCGTTCGCGGCGACCAGCCAGACCCGGTCGGCCTGCACCGAGTACACGACCCGCCGGCCGGTGCCGGACCGGGCGGGCAGCGCCGCCGCGTTCGACTCGGCGCTCGGGGACGGGGCGGAGGCCGCGGGGGACGAGGCGGTCCGGGGCGGTGCGCCCAGTGTGTCCGGCACGTTGGCGGACGCCTGATAGGCGAGGAAGCCGACTGCGGCGATCGCCGTCACGGTGAGCCCGGCCACGAATCCCGAGCTGCTCCTAGCCACCTTGGGTGCCCACCTCTCGTACGACATACGTGTCAATGTGACAGTTGAGGTGACGGTAGCAGGAGGGGCCCGTGGGACCTGGGCGACGGTGCCTGCGCCCCGGGCGCCGTAGGCTGTTCGCGTGCTCTTGCTCGCTCTTGATACCGCCACTCCCGCCGTCTCCGTCGCCCTGCATGACGGGACGTCCGTCGTCGCCTCGTCGAGTCAGGTGGACGCGCGTCGGCACGGAGAGTTGTTGCTGCCCGCCGTCGACCGGGTGCTCACCGAGGCCGGGCGGCGGCTCGACGCCGTCACCGGCATCGTCGCGGGCGTGGGACCCGGCCCGTACACGGGCCTGCGGGTCGGCCTGATGACCGCCGACACCTTCGGGCTCGCGCTGGGCGTTCCCGTGTACGGACTGTGCACGCTCGACGGACTCGCGTACGCGGCCGACATACAGGGCCCCTTCGTCGTGGCGACCGACGCGCGGCGCAAGGAGGTCTACTGGGCGCGGTACTCCGATTCCCGTACGCGCGTCAGCGGGCCCGCCGTGGACCGGCCCGCCGAGATCGCCGACGCGGTCGCCGGTCTGCCCTCGGTCGGTGCGGGCGCGCTGCTCTACCCCGGGACCTTCCCGGACGTGTACGAGCCCGAGAACGTCTCGGCGTCGGCGCTCGCGTCCCTCGCGGCCGAGAAGCTGGCGAAGGGCGAGGAACTCCCCGCCCCCCGGCCGCTCTATCTGCGCCGCCCCGACGCCCAGGTGCCCAAGAACTACAAGGTGGTCACCCCCAAGTGACTCCCGTGCTGCGCGAGATGCGCTGGTGGGACATCGATCCCGTAATTGAGCTGGAGAAGGCCCTCTTCCCGGAGGACGCCTGGTCGAGGGGCATGTTCTGGTCCGAGCTGGCCCATTCCCGGGGGCCGACGGCGACGAAGCGGTATGTCGTGGCGGTGGATGGTGAGCGGATCGTGGGGTACGGGGGACTCGCCGCCTCCGCGGACGTGGGTGACGTACAGACCATCGCCGTCGCTCGTGATCAGTGGGGTACCGGGGTCGGTGCGCTGATACTGACCGAGCTGTTGCGGGCCGCGACCGCCTTCGAGTGTGCCGAGGTGATGCTCGAGTGCCGGATCGACAACATCCGCGCCCAGAAGCTGTACGAGCGCTTCGGCTTCGAGCCGATCGGCTTCAGGCGCGGCTACTACCAGCCGGGCAACGTCGACGCGCTCGTGATGCGCCTGCAAGATCCCTCAACCTCAGTGCAAGGAACCGAGATCAATGGCTGACTCACGCGACGAGCCTCTCGTACTCGGCATCGAGACCTCCTGCGACGAGACCGGCGTCGGCATCGTCCGCGGCACCACCCTGCTCGCGGACGCTGTCGCGTCGAGCGTCGACGAGCACGCGCGCTTCGGCGGTGTAGTCCCGGAGGTCGCGTCCCGCGCGCACCTGGAGGCGATGGTGCCGACCATCGAACGCGCGCTGAAGGAAGCGGGCGTGAGCGCGCGGGACCTGGACGGGATCGCCGTCACGGCCGGTCCGGGGCTCGCGGGCGCGCTGCTCGTGGGGGTTTCCGCGGCGAAGGCGTACGCATACGCGCTGGGCAAGCCGCTCTACGGTGTCAATCACCTGGCCTCGCACATCTGCGTCGACCAGCTGGAGCACGGGGCGCTGCCGGAGCCGACCATGGCGTTGCTGGTGTCCGGCGGCCACTCGTCTCTGCTGCTCTCCTCGGATGTCACTTCCGACGTACGGCCTCTGGGTGCGACCATCGACGACGCGGCGGGCGAGGCCTTCGACAAGATCGCGCGGGTGCTGGATCTGGGGTTCCCGGGCGGTCCGGTCATCGACCGGTACGCGCGCGAGGGCGACCCGGAGGCGATCGCGTTCCCGCGCGGGCTGACCGGGCCGCGCGATGCGGTGTACGACTTCTCCTTCTCGGGGCTGAAGACGGCGGTCGCCCGCTGGATCGAGGCCAGGCGGGCGGCGGGGGAGGAGGTTCCGGTGCGTGATGTGGCGGCCTCCTTCCAGGAGGCGGTCGTGGATGTGCTGACGCGTAAGGCCGTGCGGGCGTGCAAGGACGAGGGTGTCGAGCACCTGATGATCGGCGGAGGTGTCGCGGCCAACTCGCGGCTGCGGGCCCTCGCGAAGGAGCGCTGCGAGGCCGCCGGGCTCCGACTGCGCGTGCCGCGGCCGAAGTTGTGCACGGACAACGGGGCGATGGTGGCGGCGCTCGGCGCGGAGATGGTGGCGCGGAACCGGGCCGCCTCCGACTGGGATCTGTCGGCGGACTCCTCGCTGCCGGTGACGGAGCCGCACGTCCCTGGGCACACGCATGATCACGTGCATGAGGTGAGCAAGGAGAACCTGTACTCGTGACGGTCGCGTTGATGTGGGAGGCGCGGGCGGTGGCAGGCCGGGGCGAGGAGCTGCTGGCCTGGGTCCGGGCGCAGGACCTCGCCGTGAGGCCCCTGCGCCGGGAGACCTTCCGGGCACCGCAGGACCGCGTCCTGGTCATCACCTGGTGGGATGCTCCGTACGACGCCGACCTTCCCGAACTGCCTGAGCCGGACGGGGAGTTGGTGACGCGGGGGGTGCACAGGTGGCGGTTCGATTCTGTGGGCGCCGATCAGGGCGGATGATGATCGTCCGACCGCCGTCGGGACGGCCGCCGGCACAGCGACTCGATTGTGGCCTCCTGCCCCCAGCTGGGCCTCACCCACCTCCGGCTGGACCACCTTCGTCGCACACGCCGCCGCCCAGGCGGACTGACCCAGGCCACCCGGACCCCCTGTAGCCTTCACGCCGACCCCGGTTTTCCGGAAGACTGCTGCAAGGTTTCGGCAACGGAGGTGGGCGCGTGGCCCAGGAGAACATCAAGAGCAAGGTGACCATCACCGAGATCGCCCGGCAGGCCGGGGTCTCGGTGCCCACTGTGTCGCGTGTCGTCAACGGCCGCTCCGACGTGTCGCCGGAAACCCGGGCCCGGATCGAGGACCTGCTCAGACACCACGGCTACCAGCGCAAGTCCTCCCCGCCGGGCGGCCGGGCGGTTCTCATCGACCTGGTCTTCAACGACCTCGACAGCCCCTGGGCCGTGGAGATCATCCGCGGGGTGGAGGAGGTCGCGCACGCCTCGGGTGTGGGCACGGTGGTGTCCGCCATCCATGGCGCGTCGGGCTCGGCGCGGCAGTGGATGACCAATCTGCGTACCCGCGCCTCGGACGGGGTGATCCTCGTGACCTCCGTCCTCGAACCCCGTATGCACGAGGAGCTGCGGCGGCTCGGTGTTCCGATCGTCGTCGTCGACCCGGCGGGTTCGCCGTCCCTGGACGCGCCGACCGTCGGCGCGGCCAACTGGGCGGGCGGCATGGCCGCGACGGAACACCTGCTCGGCCTCGGCCACCGCAGGATCGGCCTCATCGCCGGGCCCCAGCGGTTGCTGTGCTCGCGGGCCCGGCTCGACGGTTACCGCGCGGCTCTCGAAGGCGCGGACATTGCGGTCGACGACGCGTTGATCGTGCCGGGCGACTTCTACCACGCGTCCGGCTTCGACGGCTGCAACGCCCTGCTCGACCTGGACGAGCCGCCCACCGCCCTGTTCGCCGCCAGCGACCAGATGGCGCTCGGCGCGATCGAGGCGTTGCGGTGCCGAGGGCTCCGGGTGCCGGAGGACCTGAGCGTCGTGGGGTTCGATGACCTGCCGGAGGTCCGCTGGTCGGCGCCACCGCTCACCACGGTGCGCCAACCTCTCGCGGACATGGGCAAGTTGGCGACCCGTACGGTGCTGCGGCTCGCCGCGGGCGAGGAGCCCGTCTCCCCCAGGGTCGAGCTCGCCACCGAGCTCGTCGTACGGGCGAGCACGGCGCCGTTGGCCCGGCATGTCCGACGTGCCGGAGCTGTTCCTGACGAACCTGCTGGGGCGCCGGCCATTCCACCCCGGTCTCAATAACTCCGATATTTGTCAGGAGCGTTGACATACCCGCCACCGCGCCCGTAACTTCCGTGCGCACTTGACCGATAATTTTCGGGCTCTCTTCCGGAAGGTGTGCGATGCGAGCGTTGGGCAACACCTCACTCTCCCGCCGCGGGTTCCTGGCGGCCTCCGCGGCGACCGGCCTGGGGACGGCCGCCCTGAGCGCGTGCGGTTCCTCGGACGGCGGGAACAGCTCCGGCAAGACGGAGATCGAGTGGTGGAACATCACCACCACCCAGCCCGCGAAGAAGCTGTGGGCCCAGCGGGCCAAGGAGTTCGAGGCCGCGCATCCCGACGTGAAGATCAAGATCGTGACGCTGGAGAACGAGGCGTACAAGTCCAAGATGACCGCGCAGACCGCCTCGGGGAAGCTGCCGGACATCTTCCACACCTGGGGCGGCGGTGTGCTCAAGCAGCAGATCGACGCCGGTCTGGTCGAGGACCTGACGGACAAGGTCTCCTCCTGGACGAAGGACTTCCTGCCCGCCTCGGTGGCGCCGTTCCGGTTGGACGACAAGATGTACGCCGTCCCCTTCGACGTCGGCATGGTCGGCTTCTGGTACAACAAGGCGCTCTTCAAGCAGGCCGGCATCGACACCCCGCCCACCACCTGGTCCGGCTACCTCGACGCCGTCAAGGCCCTCAAGGACGAGGGGATCACGCCCATCGCGCTGGCCGGCAAGGAGAAGTGGCCGGGCATGTACTACTGGGCGTACCTCTCGATGCGGGTCGCGGGCCTCGAGGCCATGCAGAAGGCCGCCGACGACGCCGACTTCACCGGCGAGGACTTCGTCAAGGCCGGCGCGCACGTCGAGGAACTCGTCGCCCTGAAGCCCTTCCAGAAGGGCTTCCTCGGCGCCGCCTACTCCACGCCCACCGGTGAGGCGGCCGCGGTGGGCAACGGCAAGGCGGCCATGGAGCTGATGGGCCAGTGGGCGCCGGTCGTCCAGGCGGATGCGGGCAAGGGCCTCGGCAAGGACCTCGGCTTCTTCTCCTTCCCCGCCGTGGAGGGCGGCAAGGGCGCGCTCACCGAGGTGTTCGGCGGGAGCAACGGCCACGCGGTGCGCAAGGGGGCGCCGGACGCCGCGTTGGAGTTCCTGAAGTTCTTCGCGGAGAAGGAGTTCGCGGAGAAGCTCGTCAAGGAGACCGGTCTTGTGCCGGTGTCCAAGGCCGCGCAGGGTGCGTTGACGGACCCCAACCTCATTGCCGTCTCGGACGCGCTCGGCGACGCCACCGGCTTCCAGCTCTACCTCGACCAGGCCTACGCCCCCGCGGTCGGTCAGGAGATCAACGACAGCGTCGCCGCGCTCATCGCGGGCTCCAAGTCGCCCGAGCAGGTGACGCGTTCGGTCACGCAGGTCGCCAAGAGCGAGGGCTAGCGGCCGTCGATGACTCACTCGACCTCGACCTCGGCCTCGACCGCATCGGCATCGGCGTTCGCGCCGGGGACCGGCAAGTCCCCTGGCGCGGCGCCCGAGTCACCCGTACCGGCGACCCGGCCGTCCGCCCTGCACCGCCTGCGCGCCTGGTTCTCGGCCTTCGTCTTCACCGTCCCGGCCCTCGTCCTGTTCGGCCTGCTCGTGCTGGTGCCGATGGGCTACGCGTTCTACATCAGCTTCTTCAACTGGGGCGGATTCGGGACGCCCACGGACAGCGTGGGGTTCGACAACTACACCCGGCTCTTCGACGATCCGGTCTTCCTGGGCGACCTGTGGCGCGGGTTCCTGCTCATCGCGTTCTCCATCGTCCTGCAGCTGCCGTTCGCGCTCGCCATGGCCGTGCTGCTCAACCAGAAGCTGCGCGGCCGGGCCGTCTACCGGATGCTGTTCTTCGCGCCGTACATCCTGTCCGAGGTCATCACCGGCGTGCTGTTCAGCATGATCTTCGCGCCGGACGAGGGGCTCGCGGACAAGGTCCTCGACGCGGTCGGGCTCGCCGGTCTGGGCGGGGACTGGTTCGCGGGCCAGGACACCGTGCTGCCCACGCTGTTCCTCGTCATGACGTGGAAGTACTTCGGCTTCCACATGATGCTCTACCTGGCGGGCCTGCAGGGCATCCCGGCCGAGCTGCACGAGGCGGCGCGCATCGACGGGGCGAGCACATGGCAGCGCTTCCGTCACATCACGCTGCCGCTGCTCGCGCCGACCCTCCGGATCAGCGTCTTCCTGGCCGTGATCGGCGCCATCCAGCTCTTCGACCTGGTGTGGGTGATCACGGCGGGCGGTCCCGACCACGCCTCCGAGACCATGGTCATCAGCCTCTTCCAGTACGGCTTCAAGCGCTACCAGATGGGCTACGCCAGCGCCATCAGCGTGGCGATGTTCCTGATCAGCCTCGTCTTCGCCCTCGCCTACCAGCGCTTCGTGCTGCGCCGCGACACCGAAGGAGCCATCACCACCATGCGAGGTAACCGATGAGCGCGGTTGCGAAGACGAGCGCGCCGAAGACGAACGTGCCCAAGAGCGTCGTACGCCGCCGGAGGCTCCGCGCCATCCCCGTGTACGTGATCCTGTGGCTGGTCGGAGTGTTCATGGTCACTCCGCTCCTGTACGCCCTCGTCTCCGGCTTCAAATCGACCGGCCAGCTCTCCAGCAACACCTTCGGCCTTCCGGATCCGTGGGTGACCTCGAACTACACGTCACTGCTCGGCTCGGGCGCGTTCTGGCGGTCCATCGGCAGCAGCACGTTGATCGCTCTGGCCACCGCCCTGCTGACGGTGGGGGCGGCGGCGCTCGCCGCGTACGCGCTGGCCCGGTTCGCCTTCCGGGGAAGGGAGTTGCTGTTCACCCTGTTCACGATGGGGCTGATGTTCCCCTTCGCGGTGGCGATCCTGCCGTTGTTCATCCTGCTGCGCTCCTTCGGGCTCCTCGACAACCCGTGGGGCGTGATCCTGCCCCAGGCGGCCTTCGGCCTGCCCATGACGATCGTCATCCTGCGCGGCTTCTTCCGGGAGATACCCGGGGAACTGGAGGAGGCCGCGACGATCGACGGCTGCTCGTCCTTCGGTTTCTTCTGGCGCATCCTGCTGCCGCTGGCACGCCCGGCGCTCGGCACGGTCTCCGTCCTCGCCATCGTGGGGAGCTGGAACAACTTCCTGCTCCCGCTGCTCGTCTTCAGCGAACCCACCTGGTGGACGATCCCGGTCGGCATCCAGCAGTTCCAGGGCCAGTACGCCTCCGATGTGGCCCGCATCTTCGCGTACCTGGTCCTCGCCATGGCACCCGCCCTGGCCTTCTACGCGGTCGCCGAACGCCAGCTGATCGGCGGCATCACACTCGGCGCGACCAAGGGCTGACCCGAACCATGGCGGACGAATCCCCTAGATCCCCTTACGGATGTGAGGAGTTACATGATCCACCCTTGGCAGGACCCCGCTCTGCCCGCAGGCGTCCGCGCCGCCGATCTGCTCGCCCGCATGACCCCACAGGAGAAGATCGCGCAGCTCTACGGCGTCTGGCCCGGCTCGAACGAGACCCCGGGCGGGGACATGGCGCCGCTGCAGCACGCCCTGTCCGAGGACGTGGACCTCACCGAGGTGCTCCCCGACGGCCTCGGCCAGCTGACCCGCCCCTTCGGCACGTCACCGGTCGAACCGGCCGAGGGCGTCGCCCGTCTGGCCTCCCTCCAGGAACGCGTCCGCGGCGCGAACCGCTTCCGGCTGCCCGCCCTCGCGCACGAAGAGTGCCTCACCGGCTTCGCGGCCTGGCAGGCCACGATCTTTCCCACGCCGCTCGCCTGGGGCGCGAGCTTCGACCCGGCCCTGGTGAAGGAGATGGCGTCGGCGATCGGGGCCTCCATGAAGTCGGTCGGCATCCACCAGGGGCTGGCTCCCGTTCTCGACGTCGTACGGGATCCGCGCTGGGGCCGCACGGAGGAGTCGATCGGCGAGGACCCCTACCTCGTGGCGACCGTCGGCACCGCGTACGTCCAGGGACTTGAGGAGGCGGGCATCGTCTCCACGCTCAAGCACTTCGCCGGGTACTCCGCCTCGCGCGGCGCCCGCAACCACGCGCCCGCGTCGATCGGCCCGCGCGAACTGGCGGACGTCCTCCTGCCGCCGTTCGAGATGGCCCTGCGGGACGGCGGCGCACGGTCCGTGATGGCGGCGTACAACGACATCGACGGGGTGCCCGCGCACGCGGACCGCCGACTGCTCACCGAACTCCTCCGGGAGAACTGGCAGTTCACGGGAACCGTCGTCTCCGACTACTTCGGCGTGTCCTTCCTGGAGACGGCGCACCAACTCGTGGACTCCCCGGCGGGAGCGGCGGCGCTCGCGCTCGCGGCGGGAGTGGACGTGGAACTGCCGGCGGTTCGCTGCCTGGGGTCGGGGCCCCTCGACGAGGAACTGGTGGACCGGGCCGCGCTGCGCGTTCTGACGCAGAAGTGCGAGCTGGGGCTTCTGGATCCCGACTGGACGCCGCCCGCGGCACCATCCGCTCCGGTCGATCTCGATCCACCCCACATGCGGGTACTGGCACGGCGGTTGGCGGAGGAGTCGGTCGTCCTGCTGTCCAACGACGGCACGCTGCCGCTCGCCCCCGAAGTACGGCGGATCGCGGTCCTCGGCCCGCTCGCCGACGACCCGGCGGCCATGCTCGGCTGCTACACGTTCCCCCGCCACGTCCTCCTGGACCACCCCGAGGTCCCGATGGGGGTCGCCGTGCCGACGCTGCTCGAAGCGCTGCGCGCGGAGCTGCCGGACGTGGAGTTCGTGGACGATCCGGTGGCTGCCGAGCTGTGCGTGGTCGCGGTCGGCGACCGGTCGGGGCTGTTCGGGCGCGGCACGTCGGGCGAGGGCTGCGATGCGGCGGACCTCGAACTGCCCGAGGGGCAGGGCGCGTTGCTGGACAAGGCGCTGGCATCCGGAACGCCGGTCGTCCTGGTCGTGCTCTCGGGCCGCCCCTATGCGCTCGGACGCTGGGCGGACCGGTGCGGCGCGGTGGTGCAGGCGTTCTTCCCCGGCGAGGAGGGAGGGCCCGCGGTGGCCGGCGTACTGTCGGGGCGCGTCAACCCGTCCGGGAGGCTCCCCGTGAGCGTGCCGCGCGACCCCGCGGGGCAGCCCTGGACGTATCTCGCCCCGCCGCTCGGACAACGCGGAGGGGCCAGCAGCCTCGACCCCACGCCGCTGTTCCCGTTCGGACACGGGCTGTCCTACACGACGTACGACTGGCAGCAACCGTCGGTCGACGCCGGCGCGTTCCCGACGGACGGCGAGACCACGCTTCGCCTGACGGTGCGCAACACCGGGAAGCGGCCCGGCGCGGAGGTCGTCCAGCTCTATCTCCACGACCCGGTCGGCAAAGTGGCCCGCCCGGTGTCCCGCCTGGTGGGCCATGCCCGCGTGCCGCTGGAGGCGGGGGAGTCGGCGGAGGTCCACTTCACGTTTCCGGCGGACCTGGCCGCGTACACCGGGCCGGACGGCAACCGGATCGTCGAACCCGGAGAGCTGGAGCTGCGGCTGGCCGCGTCCTGCGCCGGGGGAGATGTGCGGCATGCGGTACCGGTCACACTGACCGGGCCGGAGCGGGTGGTGGGCCGGGAGCGGCGGATGCGGTGCGAAGTACGGGTGAAGTGAGAGGGCCCGGCGGTGCGTCGTTTCTCCCTGTTCCGGCTCGTCCTTCCCGCGTTCTCCGGGGAGGCGCCTTCCCGGCGGGAGAGAGGAGGGGACGAGGCATGGCCGTCGCGGGCTCGGCCGCCGCCTCGTCCGAAGGTTTCCGAATGTTGCGGAGAAAGCGTCGAACGTTCCCGGATTATTGCTGTGAAAGGCCTTCGTGGAGTGAGTGAACACGAATACGATCGCGTGCCATGACGCGCTCGAATCCCGCCGTAGCCCAGTCCTCCACGCTCGCCGAGATCGCCCGAGAGGCAGGTGTCTCGGCTCCGACTGTTTCGAAGGTGCTCAACGGCCGTGCCGATGTGGCACCGGCGACCCGTAGTCGCGTCGAGGAGCTGCTGCGCCACCACGGTTATCGGCGGCGCCGGGCCGAGGCGTCCCGTTCGCCCTTGATCGACCTGGTCTTTCACGAGCTGGAGAGCGCTTGGGCGATGGAGGTCATCCGGGGCGTCGAGAACGTCGCGCGGGACGAGGGACTGAGTGTGGTGCTCTCCGAGAGCGCGGGCCGCCTCACCCCGGGACGCACCTGGGCCGACCAGGTCGCGGCCCGCCGGCCGCACGGTGTCGTACTCGTGCTGAGCGGGCTCGACGAATCCCAGCGGGCGCTGCTGACCAGCCGCTCCATCCCGTTCGTGGTGATGGACCCGGCCGGCGACCCTGGCGACGACGTGCCGTCCGTCGGGGCCACCAACTGGCAGGGCGGCCTTGCCGCCACCCGCCATCTCGTGGACCTCGGCCACCTGCGGATCGGGGTGATCAGCGGGCCTTCACGGATGATGTGCAGCCGGGCGCGCCTCGACGGCTACCGGGCCGCGCTGGAAACGGCCGGGCTGCCCGTGGACCCCTCGCTGATCCGCACGGGTGACTTCCACCACGATGCCGGCTATCGCTGCGGGCTCGAACTGCTGAAGCTGGCCGACCGGCCGACGGCCGTCTTCGCGGGCAACGACCTTCAGGCACTCGGGCTGTACGAGGCCGCCCGTGAGCTGGGGCTGCGCGTGCCCGAGGACCTCAGCATCGTCGGCTTCGACGACCTGCCGGTGGCCCGCTGGGTGGGCCCGCCGCTGACCACCGTGCGCCAGCCGCTCACGGAGATGGCCGAGGCGGCGGCCCGGCTCGTCCTCGACCTGGGGCGCGTCGAGCGGCCGACGACGGCGACGAGGGTGGAACTGGCGACGAGTCTGGTGGTGCGGAGCAGTACGGCGGTTCCCACGGCGTAACGGCCGGTCGCGAGGCGTGTCGGGGCCATGTCAGAGGCGTACCGAAACTTTCGAAAATCCGGGAGAAAGCCAACGAAATATGAGAGTTTCCTCAGTAAAACCGGTTAGGGGTTTCCGCTCGTAACAATTCGGACTTACGTTCCTCTCTGTGAGCGGAGACGGCGAAGGCGGAACCGACGGTGACAACGACTACGGCGGCGGCGTCGGCAGCCGTGTCGGCCGGCGCTCACGGCTGCTCAAGGCCACGGGCATCGCGCTCGGTTGCGCGCTCACCCTCTCGCTCGCCGGGGCGGCATGGGCGTACTGGCACCTGAACCGCAACATCGACAGCGTCGACATCAACAGCGCGCTCGGCGACAACCGCCCGGCGCGCGCCATGGTGACGCCGGACGGCTCGGCCTCCCCGCTGCCGAGCGGTGCGCTGAACATCCTGGTCCTCGGCTCGGACTCGCGCAGCGGCGAACGCAACGCCACGCTCGGCGGGGGCGGCGAGGGCGACGGCGCCCGCTCCGACACGGCGATGGTCGTCCACATCGACGAGGGCCGTGCGGGCGCGACGATCGTGAGCATCCCGCGCGACACGCTCGTCACGCGCCCGGCCTGCCCGCGGGAGTCGGGCGGTTCGACGTCGGTGGCGTACAACGCGATGTTCAACAGCGCGTACTCCGTGGGCGGTCCGGTCTGCGCGGTCAAGACGGTGGAGTCCATGACGAACGTCCGCATGGACCACTACATAGAGATCGACTTCGCCGGTTTCGCAGACCTGGTGGACGCGCTCGACGGCGTCACGGTGACGACGGACGAGGACATCTCCGACGAGGACAGCCACCTCGAACTGGAGGCGGGCACCCACCACCTCGACGGCGAACAGGCCCTCGCCCTCGCCCGCACCCGCCACGGCATAGGGGACGGCAGCGACCTCGGCCGCATAGGCCTGCAGCAAACCCTGGTCAAGGCCCTGCTCGACCAGATCTCCGCCACCGACCTCCTCACCAACCCCGCCAAGCTCTACAACGTCGCCGACACCCTCACCGACAGCCTCACCACGGACACGGGCCTCGACTCCCTGACCGAGCTGATGAGCCTGGGCCGCAGCCTCCAGAGCCTCTCCTCGGCGGACACCACCACGGTGACGATGCCGGTACTCCCGGCGCCCTTCGACCGCAACCGGGTGGTCGCGGACGAGCCGGAGGCGGGGGAGCTGTGGGAGTCGCTGAAGTGAACGGCCTCTGACAGGCGGGGAGTTCCCCGTGGAATGCGCGCGCGGGCGCGGGACGTTCTGGGAGACATGACGACTGATCAGCGAACGATCACCAACCCGGCCGCTCTCCACGACCCGACACCGCTCGCCTACAGCCACGCCGTCTCGGCACCCGGCCAACTCGTCTTCCTCGCCGGCCAGTACGCCTCCGACGCCAATGGCGCCCCTGTTCCCGGCGACTTCGCCACCCAGGTAGACCTCGCCCTCGACCGGCTGGGGTCAGCGCTGGAGGGCGTCGGCCTCGGATACGAACACGTCGTCCGCCTCGGCACCTTCATCGTCGACCACGACCTCGACAAGCTGAAGATCCTCGGCAAGGCGCTGCACGCCCGCTTCGGCGACCGACTGCCGGCCCAGACACTCAGCGGGGTAGCCTCCCTCGCGCTGCAAGGGATGTTGTTCGAGGTGGACGCGGTGGCGGTACGGCCGTAGACATGGAGTTCTTCTGCTACCACCGCGACCGGCCCGGCTCCCTCAAGCTGCGCAATGAACTACTGGAAGACCACTGGTCCTACATGGACGCGTACGAGACGCAGCTGATCGCCCGCGGCCCGACCTTCGCCGACGACGGCGAAACGCCCACCGGCAGCGTGCACATGGTCGACCTGCCGGATCCCGCGGCCGCCCGCGCGTTCGCCTTCGACGAGCCCAACCACCAGGCCGGCGCATACCGGGACGTACTGCTGCGCCGTTGGCGCAACCTGCTGGGCCGCACGATATGGGGCTTCCCCGGCGGCCGGGCGGGCGGCAACCACTACCTGGTGCTCGGCCTCGGCTCGGGCCCTGCCGCCGACCTCGCGGTCCCGCCCGACGAGGACGAGCTGATCGCGTACGGGCCCCTGCTGTCCGATGACGACACCACCTGGCTGGGTACGGCGGCACTGCTCCGGGCCCCGGACCCGGACACGGCACGCGCCGTCCTGACTGCGGACCGGTACGCCGATATCGAGGTCCACGACTGGGACTTCGGCGGGCGGAGGTAAGAGTTCGCCGACTGACGAACGCCCTGCCCGAGGGCTGAGCGCCTTGGCCGTACGACCCGTGGGTGATCTGATGGTGTGGCGTGAGACCAGAGTCGACAGACCAGCCGACAGACCCCGCAGGCCCGGCCCTCGGCGGCGCCGCTGAAGGCGACGCCCAGCGCACCATCGAAACCGTCTTCCGCATCGAGTCGCCCCGCATCATCGCCGGTGTCGCCCGCATCGTGCGCGACGTCGGCATCGCCGAGGAGCTTGCGCAGGACGCCCTGGTCGCCGCGCTCGAGCAGTGGCCCAGGGACGGTGTGCCGGACAACCCCGGGGCCTGGCTCACGGCCACGGCCAAGCACCGGGCGATCGATCTCGTGCGGCGGCGGGAGCGGTACGCGCGCAAGCTGGCGGAGATGGGCCGCGACCTGGAGACATCCGCGCCGCACGGCCACGTCGACGAACCGTCCGACCCCGACGACATCGACGACGACCTGCTGCGGCTGGTCTTCACCGCCTGCCACCCGGTCCTGCCCGCCGAGGCCCGCATCGCCCTCACTCTGCGCCTGCTCGGCGGCCTGACCACCGCAGAGATCGCCCGCGCCTGCCTCGCCCCGGAGGCGACGATCGCCCAGCGCATCGTCCGCGCCAAGCGGACGCTCGCCGCGAAGGGGGTCGCCTTCGAGGTTCCGTACGGGCCGGAGCGCGAGGCCCGGCTCGGGTCCGTACTCGAGGTCATCTACCTGATCTTCAACGAGGGGTACGCGGCCACCGCCGGCGACCACTGGCTGCGCCCGGCGCTCTGCGAGGACGCGCTACGACTCGCCCGCGTACTGGCCGAGTTGATGCCGAAGGAACCCGAAGTGCACGGCTTGGCCGCGCTGTTGGAACTCCAGGCGTCACGCTCGGCCGCGCGTACCGGGCCGTCCGGCGAGCCGATTCTGCTGGCGGACCAGAGCCGGTACCGCTGGAACCGCATGCTGATCCGCCGCGGTTTCGCCGCCCTCGCCCGCGCCGAGTCGGTCGCCACGGGCGGCGGTCCCGGGCCGTACGTCCTCCAGGCCGCCATCGCCGCGTGTCACGCCCACGCCTACACGTACGAGGAGACCGACTGGAACCGGATCGCCACGCTGTACGGCCTCCTCGCCGCCCGGACCCCGTCCCCCGTCGTCGAGTTGAACCGCGCGGTCGCCGTCTCCATGGCCGAGGGCCCCGAACCGGCCCTCACCATCGTCGACGCCCTGGCCGCCGAACCCGCCCTGCGCGACTACCACTTGCTCCCCAGCGTGCGCGGCGACCTGCTGGCCCGCGTGGGGCGTATGGCCGAGGCGCGGGCCGAGTTCGAGCGGGCGGCGTCGCTCACGCGCAATGAGCGGGAGCGGGGGCTGTTGCTGGCGCGGGCCGCGGAGTGCTCAGGGCTCGACGCATAGCCGCCCGGCCAGCAGGCGGACGTGCGGGGACGGTCAAGCCGCCGGCCGCCCCATCGCCCGGTACGTCCAGCCGGCCGCCCGCCACACCGCCGGGTCCAGTGCGTTGCGCCCATCCAGCACAAGCCGTCGCGACACGGCCTCACCCAGCACCGCCGGATCCAGCTCCCGGAACTCACTCCACTCGGTGAGATGCAGGACGACATCAGCGCCCCGTACGGCCTCGATGGCGGAATCGGCGTACGCAAGCGTCGGAAAGAGCCGCCGCGCGTTCACCATCCCCTTCGGGTCGTACACCGTGACCTGCCCGCCCTGAAGATGGATCTGCCCCGCGACATTCAGCGCGGGCGAATCCCGTACGTCGTCCGAGTCCGGCTTGAACGTGGCGCCCAGCACCGCGACCCGCTTCCCGAGGAACGAGCCACCCCCCAGCGCCTGACGCGTCAGCTCCACCATCTGCCCGCGCTGCCGCATGTTGATGGAGTCGATCTCGCGCAGGAAGGTCAGCGCCTGATCGGCCCCCAGCTCGCCCGCCCGCGCCATGAACGCCCGGATGTCCTTCGGCAGACACCCGCCACCGAAGCCGATCCCCGCGCGCAGGAACTTCTTCCCGATCCGGTCGTCGTACCCGATCGCCTCCGCCAGCTTGGCGACGTCACCGTCCGAGGCCTCACACACCTCGGCCATGGCGTTGATGAACGAGATCTTGGTGGCGAGGAACGAGTTCGCCGAGGTCTTCACCAGCTCGGCGGTCGGGAAGTCCGTCACCACGAAGGGCGTGCCCTCGGCCAGCGGCGTCGCGTACACCTCGCGCAGCAGCTTCTCCGCGCGCTCGCTGCGCACACCGGCGACGATCCGGTCGGGGTGCAGCGTGTCCTTGACGGCGAAGCCCTCGCGCAGGAACTCGGGGTTCCAGGCGAGTTCGGCGTCCTCACCGGCGGGCGCGAGTTCGGCCAGCGTACGAGCGAGCCGGTCCGCGGAGCCGACGGGCACGGTCGACTTGCCGACGACCAGGGCAGGGCCCTTCAGATGCGGGGCGAGCGAGGTGAAGGCGGCGTCGACGTACGACATGTCACAGGCGTACTCGCCATGCTTCTGCGGTGTGTTCACGCAGACGAAGTGGACGTCACCGAACTCCGCGACCTCGGCCCAGTCCATCGTGAAGCGCAGCCGCCCGCTGGCCCCCTCGATCCCGGCGACATGCTTGCGGAGCAGCTCCTCCAGGCCGGGTTCGTAGATCGGGACCTCGCCTCGCTGGAGCATCTCGATCTTCTCTGGGACGACATCGAGGCCGAGCACCTCGAAGCCGAGTTCGGCCATGGCCGCGGCGTGCGTGGCGCCGAGGTAGCCGGTGCCGATCACGGTGATCTTCAGGGCCATGGGTGCTCCAGTAAGCAGGTGTCGGCGCATCAGCGCTGTCGTTGAGGGGTGGTGGTCGGGTGACGGGTGGGAGGGCCGGGTGCGCTGCCTGAGCATAGTCGGGGGTGGCTTGCCGCTCGTCGGGCAACTCTGCGTTGCCGTCCCCCGTTGTCGTTCCGTTGCCGTTCCCGGTTTCCTGATATCCCCGCTGTCGCCAAGCTCACGTATCACTAGCGTGAGCAGGGCTCTAAAATTTGAGTTACTTAACGGTAATTAGCGTCGTTGGAGCGTGAGATACCTTGGCCGGATCGGCTGAATTCGACCTGTACCGCCCGTCCGAGGAGCACGACATGCTCCGCGATACGATCCGCGCCCTCGCGGAGGCGAAGATCGCGCCGTACGCCGCCGCGGTGGACGAGGAGTCCCGCTTCCCGCAGGAGGCCCTGGACGCCCTGGTCGCCTCCGACCTGCACGCCGTCCACGTACCGGAGAGCTACGGCGGCGCGGGCGCGGACGCGCTGGCCACGGTGATCGTGATCGAGGAGGTGGCCCGCGTCTGCGCCTCCTCCTCCCTGATACCGGCCGTGAACAAGCTGGGCTCGCTCCCGGTGATCCTTTCCGGCTCGGAGGACCTCAAGAAGAAGTACCTGGGCCCGCTGGCCGCCGGCGACGGGATGTTCTCGTACTGCCTCTCCGAGCCGGACGCGGGCTCGGACGCGGCGGGCATGAAGACGAAGGCGGTGCGGGACGGCGACTCGTACGTTCTCAACGGCGTGAAGCGCTGGATCACGAACGCGGGCGTGAGCGAGTACTACACCGTCATGGCGGTGACCGACCCCACGAAGCGTTCGAAGGGCATCTCGGCCTTCGTGGTCGAGAAGTCCGACCCCGGGGTCTCCTTCGGCGCACCGGAGAAGAAGCTCGGCATCAAGGGATCGCCGACGCGCGAGGTGTACCTGGACAACGTCCGCATTCCCGCC
The DNA here is from genome assembly GCF_039532825.1 of Streptomyces vastus. Classification (NCBI taxonomy): domain Bacteria; kingdom Bacillati; phylum Actinomycetota; class Actinomycetes; order Kitasatosporales; family Streptomycetaceae; genus Streptomyces; species Streptomyces vastus. The sequence continues at coordinate 42,727 of NZ_BAAASJ010000036.1, read as the reverse complement.
GACCGCATGATCGGCGAGGAGGGCACGGGCTTCGCGACGGCGATGAAGACCCTGGACCACACCCGCATCACGATCGCGGCCCAGGCGCTGGGCATCGCCCAGGGGGCGTTGGACTACGCCAAGGGCTACGTCCAGGAGCGCAAGCAGTTCGGCAAGGCGATCGCCGACTTCCAGGGCATCCAGTTCATGCTCGCCGACATGGCCATGAAGATCGAAGCCGCGCGTCAGCTGACGTACGCGGCGGCGGCGAAGTCGGAGCGCGGTGACGCGGACCTGACCTTCCAGGGCGCGGCGGCGAAGTGCTTCGCGTCGGACGTGGCGATGGAGGTCACGACGGATGCGGTGCAGCTGCTGGGTGGGTACGGCTACACCCGCGACTACCCGGTGGAGCGCATGATGCGCGACGCAAAAATCACACAAATCTACGAGGGAACGAACCAGGTCCAGCGCATCGTGATGGCGAGGAACCTGCCGTAACGGCTGGTCAGCGGACCTTCGAAGGGCGCCCGTTTAGTGGACGCCCTTCACTGGTCTCACCTCAGCCGCCCACATACTCCGCCAGGTGCTCCCCGGTAAGCGTCGACCGCGCCGCGACGAGGTCGGCCGGAGTGCCCTCGAAGACGATCCTGCCGCCGTCGTGGCCGGCGCCCGGGCCCAGGTCGATGATCCAGTCGGCGTGGGCCATGACCGCCTGGTGGTGCTCGATGACGATGACCGACTTGCCGGAGTCGACCAGGCGGTCGAGGAGGCCGAGGAGTTGCTCGACGTCGGCGAGGTGGAGGCCGGTGGTGGGCTCGTCGAGGATGTAGGTGCCGCCCTTCTCGGACATGTGGGTGGCCAGCTTGAGGCGCTGGCGCTCGCCGCCGGACAGGGTGGTGAGCGGCTGGCCGAGGGTGATGTAGCCGAGGCCGACGTCGGCGAGGCGGTCGAGGATCTTGTGCGCTGCGGGCGTACGGGCCTCGCCGGTGCCGAAGAACTCCTCGGCCTCGGTCACCGACATCGCGAGCACCTCGCTGATGTCGCGCCCGCCGAGGCGGTACTCCAGGACCGAGGCCTGGAACCGCTTCCCCTCGCACTCCTCGCAGGTGGTGGCGACGGTGGCCATCACCCCCAGTTCGGTGTAGATGACGCCGGCGCCGTTGCAAGTGGGGCACGCGCCCTCGGAGTTGGAGCTGAACAGCGCCGGCTTCACGCCGTTGGCCTTCGCGAAAGCCTTGCGGATCGGGTCGAGCAGTCCGGTGTACGTCGCCGGGTTGCTGCGTCGCGAGCCCTTGATCGCACCCTGGTCGATCGACACCACCCCCGCGCCCGTGGGGATCGACCCGTGCACCAGCGAACTCTTGCCGGATCCGGCGACGCCGGTCACGACGGTCAGCACGCCGAGCGGGATGTCGACGTCGACGTTCTGCAGGTTGTTCGCCGTCGCGCCGCGGATCTCCAGCGCGCCGGTGGGCTTGCGCACGGTCTCCTTGAGGGCGGCCCGGTCGTCGAGATGGCGGCCGGTGATGGTGTCGCTGCCCCGAAGCCCCTCGACGGTGCCCTCGAAGCAGACGGTGCCGCCCGCCGTGCCGGCGCCGGGGCCGAGGTCGACGACATGGTCGGCGATCGCGATCGTCTCCGGCTTGTGCTCCACGACGAGCACCGTGTTGCCCTTGTCCCGCAGCCGCAGCAGCAGGTTGTTCATCCGCTGGATGTCGTGCGGGTGCAGACCGATGGTGGGCTCGTCGAAGACGTACGTGACGTCCGTGAGCGAGGAGCCGAGGTGGCGGATCATCTTCGTACGTTGTGCCTCGCCGCCCGACAGCGTGCCCGCCGGCCGGTCGAGCGAGAGGTAGCCGAGGCCGATCTCCACGAACGAGTCGAGGGTGTGCCGCAGCGTGCCGAGCAGCGGCGCCACCGACGGCTCGTCGAGGCCGCCCACCCACTTGGCCAGGTCGCTGATCTGCATCGCGCAGGCGTCGGCGATGCTGATCCCCTTGATCTTCGACGACCGGGCCGCCTCGCTGAGCCGTGTGCCGCCGCACTCGGGGCAGGCGGTGAAGGTGACCGCCCGGTCCACGAACGCCCGGATGTGCGGCTGCATCGCCTCCCGGTCCTTGGACAGCATCGACTTCTGCAGCTTCGGGATCAGACCTTCGTACGTCAGGTTGATGCCCTCGACCTTGATCTTGGTCGGCTCCTTGTAGAGCAGGTCGTGCAGCTCGCGCTCGGTGAACTCGCGGATCGGCTTGTCCGAGTCGAAGAAGCCGCAGCCGCTATAGATACGGCCGTACCAGCCGTCGGCGCTGTAACCGGGAACGGTGAACGGGCCTTCGCTCAGCGACTTGCTGTCGTCGTACATAGCGGTCAGGTCGAAGTCGGTGACCCGGCCCGTACCGTCGCAGTTCGGGCACATGCCGCCGGTGATCGAGAAACTCCGCCGCTCCACGGTCTTGCCACTGCTGCCCTCGATCGTGACCGCGCCCTTCCCGCTGATCGAGGCGACGTTGAAGGAGAACGCCTGGGGCGAGCCGATGTGCGGCTTCCCGAGCCGGCTGAACAGGATGCGCAGCAGCGTGTTGGCGTCGGTGGCGGTGCCGACCGTGGAGCGGGAGTTGGCGCCCATCCGCTCCTGGTCGACGATGATCGCGGTGGTGAGACCGTCGAGTACGTCGACGTCGGGCCGGGACTGGTTCGGCATGAAGCCCTGGAGGAAGGCGCTGTACGTCTCGTTGATCATCCGCTGCGACTCGGCGGCGATCGTGGCGAACACCAGCGAGCTCTTGCCCGAGCCGGAGACGCCGGTGAACACCGTCAGCCGGCGCTTGGGGAGCTCGACGCTGACGTTCTTGAGGTTGTTCTCGCGGGCGCCGTGCACGCGGATCAGATCGTGGCTGTCGGCGACGTGCGGCGCAGGCGACTGCGTGCCCGTGCTTGTGGCCCTGTTCATCGTGTCTCCGTCTTCTGTTGAACCCCTGAGGGGGCTTCTGCCGGGCGCTCCGCCTGCGCGGTCTCCGTCGGCGTCGCCCGGCTCGATCTGATCGGCTTTCTGGCAGTACGTCTGGTTCTACTTCGTCGGCCCGGTGCACGGCAACGGATCGCCGTAAACCGGCCGGCGGCCGTCGCGGATCAGCGTCGGACGGCTCATTTCAGCTCGTTGATGCGGACCATGTTGCCCGCGGGATCGCGGAAGGCGCAGTCGCGGACGCCCCATGGCTGCTCGGTCGGTTCGTGCACGATCTCGGCGCCGCCATCCTTCAGCCGGGAGAAGGTTCCGTCGAGGTCGTGGGTAGCCAGGGTGATGAAGCCGTACGTCCCCTTGGCCATCATCTCGGTGATGGTGCGGCGCTCGTCGTCCGTGGTGCCGGGGGCCATGGCCGGCGGCTCCAGGACGATGGACGTGCCGGGCTGCTCGACGGGGCCGACCGTGATCCAGCGCATCGTGCCCTGTCCGACGTCGGCGCGGACCTCGAAGCCGAGGATGTCGCGGTAGAAGGCCAGGGAGGCGTCCGGGTCGGTGTGCGGGAGGAAGCTTGCGTGAAGAGTGATGTCCATGCCGTTCACGCTAGGAGCGGCCTGGTGGCCTGCGCTTCTCCATTCCTGACCGGTTGGGTCTCGTCGCCGGTTTCGCTGAGCGGCTCGACCTGCCATGGGAAACTGGCCGGGTGAAAAGGCAGGATCTCGACGACCTCGTCCGGCTGCGGCGGGCCCGCGACCGCATGGACCGCGACTACGCCGAACCGCTCGACGTCCCGGCGCTGGCGCGGGACGCCCTGATGTCGGCGGGCCACTTCTCCCGCAGCTTCCGCGCCGCCTACGGAGAGACCCCGTACAGCTATCTGATGACCCGCCGCATCGAGCGCGCCAAGGCGCTGCTGCGGCGCGGCGACCTCTCGGTGACCGAGGTCTGCTTCGCGGTCGGCTGTACGTCGCTGGGGTCGTTCAGCTCGCGCTTCAGCGAACTGGTCGGCGAGAGCCCGAGCGCCTACCGGGCCCGTAACCATGACGACGGCGCCGCCATCCCGGCCTGCATCGCCAAGATCCACACACGACCGGTCAGGAATGGAGAAGCGCGCCCCGCAGCCCGGTCGTAGCGTGAACGGCATGGACATCGGACTTTCCTCATGCTTCATCGCCGTCGACGACCACGACAGGGCGATCGCCTTCTACCGCGACGTACTGGGCCTCGAAGTACGCAATGACGTCGGCTTCGAGGGGATGCGCTGGGTGACCGTCGGCTCGCCCACCCAGCCGGACGTGAACATCGTCCTGGAACCGCCCGCCGCCGACCCGAGCACCTCACCGGCCGACAAACAGGCCCTGGCGGAGCTGATGGCCAAGGGGCTGCTGCGGGGCGTCATCTTCGTGACGGACGACGTCGACGCCGCCTTCGAGCGCATCAGCGGTGCGGGCGCCGAGGTGCTGCAGGAGCCGATGGACCAGCCCTACGGCGTCCGCGACTGCGCGTTCCGCGACCCCGCAGGCAACATGCTGCGTTTCAACCAGCCCCGCAAGGAGTGAGCTCGGCTCCGCGAGAAGTGTGCTCTTGAGGGGCCTTGGCGGGCTTTGTGGTGGATTGTTGGCGTCCGCCGGATGGCGCGCGGTGGGCGGTAGGCGTACCACGGAAGGGCATGGGGACCCGCACTGGGACCCCACCACTTCCAGGAGGAGCCATGCAGCAGCCCGGAACCATGAGCCCGATGAGCAAGGAGATGCAGGACTGCGTTGAGGCGTGCATGTCGTGCCACAGCGTGTGCGAGGAGACCATGAGCTCCTGTATGCAGATGGGCGGCCAGGCCCAGATGCAGATCATGCGCGCGCTCATCGACTGCTCCGAGATGACCCGTATGTGCGCGGACATGATGATGCGCAGGTCGCCGATGTCGGCCGAGATGTGCGCCATGTGCGCGCGGGCGTGCGAGATGTGCGCGGAGGCGTGTATGGCGATGCCCGACGACGCGCAGATGATGCGCTGCGCCGAGGCGTGTCGCCGCTGCGCGCAGACGTGCCGTGCGATGTCCGGCGCCACCGCCTGAGCACGCAAAAAGCCCGCTTCCCGGGCATCCGTCAGGTGCCTGTGAAGCGGGCTTTGCCGGCTTTGCCTTACTCCGTAACCGTCACCTTCTCGTCGTTCTTCAGCTGCTCCACCAGCGTCTTGACCTTGGCGGTGTCCCACTGGAGGTTGCCGTTGGAGGCGTTGCCGGAGATGGGCATGTTCATGGACTTGCCCTCGCCGCCGGTGATGCCCTTCATCGCCCAGAACATGGAGGCCAGGTCCCACAGGGACATGTCCTTGTCGACGGTGAGGGTGTCGAGGCCGGAACCCATGGTCGGGTAGAGCTTGAAGGGGTTGAGGATCGTGGACGGGGTCGCGGTCTGGTTGGCGAGGGCCGAGAGGAACTTCTGCTGGTTCTTCGTACGGTCCAGGTCGCTGCCCTTGAGCGCGTACCGCGTACGGACGAAGGCCAGCGCCTGCTCGCCGTTGAGGGTCTGCTTGCCCGCCTCGAAGTCGGCGCCGGACTTGGTGTCCTTCATGCCGCCCTCGGGGATCTCGATCTCCACGCCGCCGACGGAGTCGACGATCTTCGCGAAGCCGGCGAAGCCGATCTCCGCGTAGTGGTCGATGTGCAGGCCCGTGTTCGCCTCGACGGTACGCACGAGCAGCTCGGGCCCGTCCTCCGCGTACGCCGCGTTCAGCTTCACCTGGCGGCCGGTGCCCTCGTAGAGCTTGCCGGAGTCGGAGCCCTTGAACGACGGAATCTCCACGTTCGAGTCGCGCGGCAGCGAGATCATCGTGTTCCCGTTGTCGCCGACGTGCAGGATCATCATCGAGTCCGTGCGCTTGCCCTCGGCGGAGCCCGTACGGAGCCGCTTCTTCTCCTCGTCGGACAGGCCCTCGCGGCTGTCGGAGCCGACGATCAGGTAGTTCGTGCCCTCGCCCGTCTCGGGCCGGTCGATCACCTTGGACAGGTCGACCTCGCGCTTGAGCTTCGAGTCGGCCCAGAAGTACGTACTGATGGAGACCACGACCAGCAGCGTGACCACGGTTATCGCGGTCCACTTGATCCGGCGGCCCCAGTTCGGCGCGGGCCGTGGACGGCGGCCGCGGGACGCCGGTCCGTCGGGCCCTCCGCCGCCCGGCGAGCCGTACACCTGGCCCGTGTTGTAGCCGTTGTCGAAGTTGTCGTCGGGGTACCCGTAGCCGTCGTCGTAGGTGGGCTGCGGCGGGACCCCGCCCCGTGGCGGCGCCGACGGGCCCACTCCCGGGCCGCGCCCCACCTGTCGCATCACGCGCGCGCCCTCGGGCTGGGCGCTCGCGCTGCCGCGGCCGTAACGGTCGCCGCCGTTGTCTCCGTGCCATCCCTCGGGCCAATTGTTCATGCGCCCCAGTGTGCAGTGCTCAGCCGTACGGCTTACAAGAGTCCCCGGAAAATCACACCACCGCCGTTGCAAAGCTGATGCAAACGGGACCTTACAGAGACTGACATAAAGAGAAAGGCCATGACAGAACAGGCTCCTTGAGCGGAATGCGATATTCCGGTCAACTCGCTTCAAGCCGTTCGGTCAGCGGCTCGGGGCCTCACGGACACGCCACCTCGTCCCCCGTGACCACCCCGGCCTCCCCGCGCCGCGCATCCTCCGCCCGTACCTTCGTCACCCTCTTGAAGTCCGAGCCCGCGATCACCTTCAGCGTCGGGCCCTGGCCCTTGACCGCCCGCGACTCGCTGCCCGGCAGAGCCGCCGCCAGCGACTTGGCCGAGCGGTCCCAGCCCGGGTCGTACGTGATGAGGGTGCGCTCGACGGAGCGGTCGCGGGCGTTCTTGGGGGCGCCCGTCGTGTTGAAGCCCGTCGCGGACAGGGCATCGTCGACACGGCGGCCCAGGCCCGACATCGCCGTGCCGTTCTCGACCTGGACGCGGATCTGCTGCGGCGCCACATCGACGCGTACGGCCTTGGAGGGGGCTTGGTGGGGGGCGAGGGGCCTGTCCTCGCGCAGGGCACGGAAGATCCGCTCCGACTTCTTCGGGTCCCACTTCAGCGTCGAGCCGATGCCCTTCACGGGGAACCCCATCTGCCCGATCGGGACGGTCGCGAACTCCGAGGCGGACGGCGAGAAGTTCCGCATCGCCCACCCCAGATCGACCAGCTTGTCCGGGCCGAAGCCCTTGTCCGCCCGCACCGAGCCGAGCACGGCCTGCGTCACATCGCGGAACTTCATCGGGTTCAGCAACACACCGGACGAGGTGGCCCGTTCCATCAGCGCCGCCAGGAAGCGCTGCTGGCGCTGCATCCGGCTGAGGTCGGCGGTGCCGTCGATGTGCCGGGAACGTACGTACTGGAGTGCCTGACCCCCGTTCAGATCGTGCGTTCCGGCGGGCAGGTTCAGCCGGGTGTACGGGTCCTTCAGCGGGCGCACCGTGCAGATCCGTACGCCGCCGAGCTCGTCCACCGTCCTGATGAAGCTGGTGAAGTCGACCTCCAGGTAGTGGTCGATCTTCACGCGGGTCATGTTCTCGACGGTACGCACGGTCAGTTGGGGCCCGCCCTCCGCGTACGCGGCGTTGAGCTTGAGCGCGTGCGGGCGGTGCCGTTCTCCGGTGTTGCGGTCGGTGTGCGCGGGCGTCTCGGCGTACGAGTCGCGCGGCAGGCTGACGACGCTGGCCCGCTTCCGGTCCTGCGAGATGTGCACGATCATCATGGTGTCCGCGCAGTGGCAGGGCGCGCCGCCGAGATGGTACTTGGCGCGCACCGCCCGGCTGATCCGCTCGCGGCCGTCGGTGCCGACGAGCAGGACGTTCATGCCGTCGCCCTGTGCGGGCCGGTTCTTCATGTCCTTGAAAGGGTCGATGCGGTCGATGTCGGCGTCGAAGCCGGTGACCACCGCGTGCCCGATGCCGGCCGCCGCGAGTACCGCCACGGAGAGCGATGTCACCATCCGCATGGCCCACTGTGGCCGCTTGCGCCGTACGGGCGGCCGAGACGGGCGCTGCCGCGGCGGGCGAGCGGGTCTGCGGGGCGGCGTGGGCAAGGGGGAACACCTCCGCGTCGGCCGGGTGGTCGGGATGCGTTAGAACCGTAGGCCCATACGATCTGCGGCCCGGTGCAGCAAGCCGGGCGGCGCGCGTCCGTGTCCCCCGTTCGCGGTAACGTACGGCCTGATTCTGCATTCCCGGGGGCGCTGCGCCTGACAGCCGCTGCGCGGCGGGCCGGCCCCCGGCCGTGAAGACGAGAGGGAACCCCAGCACGTGAATTCCGACGGGCGCCTCCCCGCCGTATCCGTGATCATGCCTGTCCTCAACGAGGAGCGGCATCTGCGCGGAGCCGTCCAAGCGATCCTCGCCCAGGAGTACGACGGCGAGATGGAGGTCGTGATCGCCATCGGTCCCTCCACGGACCGTACGGACGAGATCGCGGCCGAGCTCGTACGCGAAGACCCCCGCGTGCACACCGTCCGGAACCCGACGGGCCGTACGCCGGCGGCGCTGAACGCCGCGATCAAGGCGTCCCGGCACCCCGTGGTCGTACGGGTCGACGGGCACGGCATGCTCTCGCCGAACTACATCGCCACGGCCGTACGGCTGCTGGAGGAGACCGGCGCGCAGAACGTCGGCGGCATCATGCACGCCGAGGGCGAGAACGACTGGGAGCACGCGGTGGCGGCGGCCATGACGTCGAAGATCGGGGTCGGCAGCGCCGCCTTCCACACGGGTGGTCAGGCGGGCCCGGCCGAAACGGTCTACCTCGGCGTCTTCCGGCGCGAGGCACTGGAGCAACAGGGCGGCTACAACGAGGAGTTCATCCGCGCCCAGGACTGGGAGCTCAACTTCCGGATCAGGGAGGCGGGCGGCCTGATCTGGTTCTCGCCGGAGCTCAAGGTCTCGTACCGGCCCAGGCCTTCGGTGCGCGCCCTCGCCAAGCAGTACAAGGACTACGGCCGTTGGCGCCACGTCGTCGCCCGCTACCACGAGGGCTCCATCAACCTGCGCTACCTCGCTCCGCCTGTTGCGGTGTGCGCGATAGCGGCAGGCATCATGGCGGGCGCCGCGCTGACCCCCTGGGGCTTCGTCGTCCCGGCCGGCTATCTCGCGGCCATCGCCGCCGGTTCCGTACCGGCGGGCAAGGGCCTCCCGCTCAAGGCACGCCTGCAGATTCCCGTAGCCCTCGCCACGATGCACATGTCGTGGGGCTGGGGCTTCCTGACCAGCCCACGCTCACTGGCCAGGAAGGTCATCGCGTCGCGGCGGCCCGCGGTGCTCGCGGAGAGCTGAGCACAGCGGCGACGCCGGGGAACTACCAGCGGTAGGGCTTGTACACGGGCATGCACTTGTCGCTGTCCGAGCCGTTCAGGGCGTCGGCGGTCTTGGGGACATCCCCGGCCTCGGGCTTGGACTGCTTCGGATAGGCCGAGCCCTCGCGCCAGTCGGCGCCCACGACGAGAGTGACACCGGAGACATCGGTTGTCCTCTTCACCGAACTCAGAGGAATCCCCAGCGACTTGGCGACGCGCTGGGCATCGCCTTCCAGTTCGGCGCTCGGATAGCGGACCACCGTCTTGTCCTCGGCGAGAGTCACCGTCCCGTCGGCCGATGCCCTGCTGAAGCCTTTCTGCACGAGCACCTGACTCACCGTGTTCGCACGCCCGCCGACCGGGGCGAGGGTGGAGGAGCGTGTGCCGTTCTGCACCACGACGCCGATCTCGCCGTCCTCGGCGGCCGGGTCGTCGGAGGCCTGCTCCTGCGCGGGCTTCTTCTTCGCGTCCGAGTTCTTTCCCTTGTTGTCGAAGGCCACGTCGTCGCGGACCATCTTCCACACCTGCTCGGCGTCCGCGCCGTCCGGCACCAGGTGGTTGCGGTCCTGCGGGTCCACGACGGTCGGCATGGTCGTCATGGTGATGCGGTCGGTCGGCACCGTCTTGAGCTGCATGCCGAGGCCGTACAGGTCATCGACCGAGCCGATCTCCTCGGAGACCTTCAGGGAGTCCGTGGCCGCCTCGGCCAGGTTCATCAGCCGGCCGGTGTCGGTGAAGACGTTCTGCTTCTTCAGCGTGCGGATCATCGAGTTCATGTACATGTGCTGGGCTTTGGCGCGCCCGAGGTCGCTCTCGAAGGCGTGCCTGGTACGCAGCCACTGCAACGCCTGCTTGCCCTGGACCTTCTGCTTGCCCTTCTTCAGCTTGAGACCGGAGCCGCCCGGAACGCCGGGCAGCGGGCGGTCCCACACGTTCTGCTCCACACAGACCTCGACACCGCCGATGGCGTCCGCCATCTTCACCACGCCCGCGAAGTCGATCGTCATCCAGTGGTCGATATAGGCACCGGTGAGGTTCTCCCAGGTGGCCAGTGTGCAGCCGGCTCCGCCGCGGGCCAGCGAGGCGTTGATGATGTCGTTGGTCGCCGGGTAGGTCTTGCCGGTCTCGGGGTCCTCGCACTCGGGGATGTCGACCCGGGTGTCGCGCGGAATGCTCACCACTGAGGCGTGCTTGCGGCCCGCGGACAGGTGGATGAGCATCTGGACGTCGCCCAGCGGCTTGCTGCCCACGCTCTTCCTGCTCCCGCCCAGTTCCAGGTTCTCCGTCGAGTTACGGCTGTCGGAACCGATCAGCAGGATGTTCAGCGGCGTCTGGCCGGCCGAGTTCGGCTCCGCCTTCTTGGCGTCGGAGTCTCCGCTGCTGCGCTCGCCCTTGTCGATGTTGTTGTTCAGATGCCAGTAGTAGACGTATCCGGCGCCGGCCGTGCCAAGTATCAGTACCGACAGGGTTATCGCGGACCAGCGGAGTATGCCGCGTTTGCCCCGCGGTCGTCTTCTGCTGCCGCGCCGTCTGCCTCCCGCACCGCTGCCGTCATCGCCGCCGTCCGACTCGGTGTTCTCGCGCGGACTGTCGTCCCGGCCCAGGTCCTGAGCCTGCCGGACGCGTGGTCGCGTCGGCTCTCCACGCACACCACTCTGCGTCATGCCCCCTGCCCTCCCACCCCTGCGCCACTGAACAGGCCTGCCATACGCCTTGGTAGACGTATGGCAGGCCGTTCAGGTCACTTGGCGCACTCGACTTTGTCCGCCGTGGACTTCTCCACATCCGGCGTCGTCGACGGTGCGGTGAGGGATTCCCCTGCCCCCTTGAAGTCCTCTCCCAGAGTCAGCGTGATCGCCGGCAGGCCCTGGGAGTTGGTCACGCTCTCGCCCTGTTTCATGGCCGATCCGGACAGGCCCATGATGTCGGCGAGCCTGCGTGCCTGGTCTGCCTGGTCGGGAGCGTACTCGAGGGTTGTCTTCTTCAGGGTCGTCTCGGCGTTACCCGCGTTCTCCGACTTGAGCACGCCTTCGTCGTTCTGCAGGTAGGTGAGGGTTTCCTGCGCGGAGCCAGGGGCGGCACCGCCGTTGAGGATCCGTACGCGTACCTCCGAAGGGTCGGCCTTGGACCCCTTGAGGCGGGCGGCGACGGCGGCCTTCTCCTTCTGCTGCTTCTTCTTCACCTCGGTCAACGAGACATCGTCCCTGATCATCGAGAAGATCTTCGGACCCCTCGACTCATCTATGACGACCGTGGCCTTGACCTGCTCGGTCGGGTTGTCGATCACCGGCACCGTCACGAAGGAGACGTTCTTCGGCGGCACCTTCTTCAGCTCCAGGGCCACGTCCTTGAGCGTGCTGACCCTGCCGATGCCGGTGTCGACGGTCAGCGCCTTGGTGGCGGCCTCCGCCAGCTTCACCAGCTTCGTGGGGCTGGTCAGAGTGTCGCTGGAGGACATCTTCCGCATCAGCGAACCCAGGAACTGCTGCTGCACCTTGATCCGGTCGAGGTCGCCGCTGTTGCCGAAGCTCTTCCGGGTGCGGACGAAGGCGAGGGCCTGTTCGCCCTCGACCGTCGACGTGCCCGCGGGCAGCTTGAGCTTCGACTCCGGGTCGTCTACGGGCTTGGTGAGACAGACCTCGACCCCGCCCACCGCAGACGTCAGCGTCTTCACCGCGTTGAAGTCGGCCATCATGAAGTGGTCCACCGAGATGCCGGTGGCCTCCTTGACCGTACGCATCGTGCAGCCCGGGTCCCGTCCGCCCTGCCCGAGGCTCGTGTTGAAGCGGACACCCTGCGAGCCGCGGACGACCTTGGTGCTGCCGTCCTCCTGCTTGGTGGGGCAGTCCGGAATGTCCACGATCAGGTCGCGCGGAATGCTCATCGCGGTCGCGTTCGTACGGTCCTTGGAGACGTGCAGCAGGATGTTGGTGTCGGCGTGCCCGATGTTGCCGGTGTCGCCGTACCCCTGATTGCCCTTGCCGGTGCGCTTGTCGGTACCGATGATCAGGACGTTGAAGGCCTTGTCCTTGCTGAAGTTCCCCGCGCCCGCGCTCCCGACGTCCGTCGTGGAGACGTTGCCCTCGAGGTGCTTGACGTAGACATAGCCCGCGGTGGAGACGGCGACCAGCGCGAAGGCCACGGTGCCGCCGGTCCACAACGCTATCTTCTTGCCCTTGGGCTTCTGCTGCCTGCCTTTGCGACGGCTCGGCGGCGGTCCCTGTGGCGGGCGCCGCCTGCGCGGGCCGGGTACGACGTCGGGTGCCGGCGCCACCTCCGGCGATCCCCGGTACTCCCGCCCCGGCGCCGTACGGCCGCGCGGGGGTGCGGCGGCACCTGCGGTCGCGGTACTTGAGGAGCGAGGGCCAGGAACCGACGGCTGCGCTGTGGAAGCGCCCAGTCGCAATTCGTAGTCACCGGTGTTCGGATTGAGTACCCACTGGTCTGCGGGGTCGATGTTGTCCGCCCGCCCTCGGCCTTGCGCGTCCACGGTTGTGTCAGTCCTCCGTCGGGGCCACGCGGCGCCTTCTCCCCTCAAAAAGCGCCCGGTCTCGTTCAAGCAGGTGCATGACCTCATGGCCGGGTGCACCGGACCGCTCACACTATCCGGCCAGATCACCGTCAAGGGACACCGGTGACAAATTCCACGTCTTACAACCGGTCAATCTGCCCCATATTTTTGGACGAATGTTCCCCAGCTTGGTGTGCCCTTTACTCGCAGACGCGTTCGGGGCTTAACCGCACGGGTCCTCAGCCGCCGTGTTCCCCGGGAAAGTCGGCGCCGGGCTCGTCGAGGGTGAGGGTCCGTCATTATGTTTTCTGCCCGATTTGCCTTCTTGATTGCCCGAGTTGTCCGAGACCTCCACCGGAGTGTCTCTGCGCAGCCGCTCGAAGAGTTTCTCCGCCTCGGCTTCCACCAATTGGTCGCGATTGGGGTTGTAGGGGTACGACTCCCTCGGCACCGTCAGAAACTGCACACGTTCGGTGGGGATATTGCGCAGGCCGCGCACCAGGTCGTACAGGCCCCGCAGGTTCGCCAGCGCCGGGTCCGTGGTGAGCGACGAGGTCGCCGCGTCGAGCACCGGATAGAGCTTCACGGGATTCAGTAGTACGTCATTGCTGCGCACCTTGCTGACGAGCGCGCCAAGGAAGCGCTGCTGGCGTTCCATCCGCTCCGTGTCGCTGCCGTCGCCGATGCTCTTGCGGGCTCGTACATAGCCGAGGGCCTGCTCGCCGTTGAGTTTCACCTTGCCCTCAGGGAGCCGCAGTTTCGCCGCGCGGTCGTCTATCGGCTCCTTGAGGCAGACCACGACGCCGTCGACCGCGTCGACCATGTCCTTGAAACCGTTGAAGTCCACGACCATGTGATGGTCGATCCGGATGTCCGTCACCTTCTCGACCGTACGAATCGTGCAGGCCGAACCCCCGGCCTGGAAGGCGTAGTTGAACGTCGCGAACACCGGCTCGCTGCGGCCGCCGTCCCGGCGCCGGCAGCCCGGCACGTCGACCATCAGGTCGCGCGGTATCGAAACGGCGGTCGCACCGCGCCGGTTCGCGGCGAGATGCAGCAGGATCACGGTGTCGGAGCGCTCGGTGCCGAAGTCCCGCCCGTACTTGCGGTTCTCCTCGCCCGAGCGCGAGTCGGACCCGATCAGCAGGATGTTCTGCGCATCCTTCACCAACGCGGTCGGCCGCTCCTTCTCGTACCGGGCAAGCTCGGCCGCGGCAGCCTCGTCCGCCGTGATGTTCCCGTTCAGCTTCTCGTACACGGCCCACCCGCCCCCCGCCGCAGCAAGCAGCCCGAGCCCGACCCCAACCGCCCCGTACCTGAACCACCGCCGCCGCACCCCTCCGGCCCCGGTGGGCGAAGCGCCCCGACCGGGTCCCAGGCCTCGGGTGCCGCTCACGTAGGTTCCACCCCTCACGGCGTACGAGCGTGTCGTGCTCTTACGACCATGGACCGGGTGGGGGCGGGGGGCGCGTGGGGAGGGGGAAAGCTGGGCCGGATGGGGGATTGCGAGAGTACTTCTCTGCGCGACGGTGCCAGGAGTCGCAGGCCTTCAAGGGGCGCGGGGAACTGCGCGACCAGCCACAACGGACCCGCAGCTTCGAACCTGCTCCAGCCGAGCGCTCAGCGCTTGGTAGCAGTAACCCGTTCACTCTCGATCCGCTTGGCCACCGCATCCTCACCCAACTGATCCAGGTGACGGCACAGCACCACAGAGGCCCCCGTGGCAAGCGGCGCGTACAGCCCGGCGCTGAGCCCCTCCCACGTGTCATACGAGAGCCCCGACAACAGCCGGGACCCGGGCCCCGTAAGCCCGAACCCCGTGGCATCGGCCCGAGCCCGCTCAACAACCTCCGCCCCCGTGAACTCCGCCCCGGCCACGATCACCGCCGCCGCCTCCGGATCCACAGGAGCGTACGGCTGGAAGCGATCGCCCTGGCCCGGCACCTCGACGGCGTAGTCGGCGTACCCCGCAGGCGGAGTCGGAAAGCGACGGCCCAGCGGCGCGAGCGACAACGCGATCCGAGAGCCCGCGCACGCGAGCCCCGCTTCGAACTGGCCCGGCCCCGCGACCACATGGTCGGCGGCCCCCGCATCGCCTCCGACGTCCGCGGTCACGCCCACCGAGGAGCAGGCGAGCAGCCACACCGCCGTCTGCCAGTGCGCGGGCAGCAGCAGCGCGACCCGCTCGCCGGGTTCGGTGGACAGCTCGTCCTGGAGGAGGTTGGCGGTCTTGGCCACCCAATTGGCGAAGGTGGCCACGGACAGTTCGACGCGTTCGCCGGTGGCATCGTCGTAGAAGGTCACCAGGGGGCGTGCCGGGTCCGCGGCAAGCGCGGATCGCAGCAGGTCGGCAGGGGTGCGGTCGGTTGCGGTCACGAGAGGAAAGCGTACGCGGGCCCTCGGCCGGGCGGGGGAGGCCGGGCCACCGGTTCGGACGAGTGCCGGTCGACGGCCCGTCAAGTCCTGGATGGACAGATAAGTATGACTATGTCCACGATCAGGGGCATGCGTGGATACCTTGCTTCCTCGATCGCCGTGACGTGTGCGGCCGCCCTGGCCCTCCCCCTGACGTCCCCCTCCAACGCTCTGGCCGACACCTCGAGACCCGCGACCGCCGAGAGACCGGCAGCCGACCCGAGACCGGCGGCCCTCGAAGCACCGACCGGCTCCGAAGCGTCGGCCCTCCCAGAAACGTCGGCCGTCCCCGGCAGCACCCGTTCGCTCCCGCTCGTTCCGCTCTCCAGCGACCGCTCCCTCGGTGCCGCCGCCTCCGTGCAAGGGCTGCCCCGGCGCGACGCCCCCCGCTTCTCGCTCGTCGGAGTCGTCTGGGACGACCCGGACACGGAGTTGCGTGGCCTCGTCCAGGTCCGTACGCGCTCCGCCGACACCGGCAAGTGGTCCGCCTGGCAGGACGTCGAGACGCACAACCTGGAGCACGCGGCCGACCCGGACACCGACGAGCGCACCTCCGGGCGGGTGCGCGGCTCCACGGCACCGCTGTGGGTGGGGGAGTCGGACGGCGTGGAGGTGCGCGTACAGGCCAAGCTGGACGAGGCGGACGGACGGGCCGTCACGGGTGGGCCGCTGCTGCCCAGCGGCCTGCGCCTCGAACTTGTCGACCCCGGCGAGGAGCCCCCGCCCCAGGGCCCCGAACTGGCAGCCCCGAACGCCGCCTCGCTCACCGCCGAATCCGCCGCGGCTTCCGCCGTCAACGCCGACCTCGCACCGCTCGGCGCCACCACCATCCCGGAACTGACCCGGCAGCAGACGCAGGAGGACTTCCTCGCGACCCGTGGCATCGAGGGGGCTGAGGGTGCGGCGACGAACCCGTACATCGGCCCGCGTCCACGCATCGTCACCCGCCGTGGCTGGGGCGCGGACGAGAGCCTGCGCGAGCGGGACTTCAGCTACACCAAGTCCGTACGGGCCGCCTTCGTGCACCACAGCGCCACGGGCAACAACTACCGCTGCTCGCAAGCCGCTTCAGTCATCCGCAGTATCTACCGCTACCACGTCAAGAGCAGTGGCTGGCGAGACATCGGGTACAACTTCCTCGTCGACAAGTGCGGAAACATCTACGAGGGACGGGCCGGAGGCGTGACCAAGCCGGTCAAGGGCGCGCACACTCTCGGGTTCAACAGCAACAGCATGGGGATCGCCGTCCTCGGCAGCTTCGGCGGTACGAACCCGCCCGGTGCCGCGGTGCAAGGTGTCGCCCAGCTCACGGCGTGGAAGCTCGGCCTCTACGGGGCGAATCCGGCTGGCAAGACATATCTGAAGTCGGGCGGTGGCAATCTCTTCCCCAAGGGCCAGAATGTGCGACTGGACGTGATCTCCGGACACCGGGACGGCTTCGCCACCGAGTGCCCGGGCGCTCGGCTGTACGCCAAGCTCCACCAGGCCAGGACCACTTCGGCCCGTTACCAGGGACGGTGAGGTCGGGGCTGCGGCTCCCCACGGCCAACCAAGAGGCTCCCCACGGCCATCGAACGGTCTGCATACACTGGCCGGCCGAAAGACGTTCGGCCGGCCCCACAGGGAAGCAGAGACGACAGGTGACAGAAGCGATCCTCCTGGTCGGCGGCAAGGGCACACGGCTGCGCCCGCTCACGGTGCACACGCCGAAGCCGATGGTTCCGGCGGCCGGGGTACCGTTCCTCACGCACCAGCTGGCGAGGGCCAGAGCGGCCGGGGTCGAGCACATCGTGCTCGCCACGTCCTATCTGGCCGAGGTCTTCGAGCCGTACTTCGGCGACGGCTCGTCGCTGGGACTCCACATCGAGTACGTCACCGAGGCCGAGCCCCTCGGCACGGGCGGCGCCATCCGGAACGTGGCCTCCCGCCTGCACTCCGCCCCCGACGATCCCGTCCTGATCTTCAACGGCGACATACTCACCGGCCTCGACATACCCGCCCTCGTAGCCACTCACCAGTCCTGGGGCGCGGACGTCTCCCTGCACCTGACACGAGTCGAGGACCCCAGAGCGTACGGCCTCGTCCCGACCGACACCTCGGGCCGCGTACAGGCTTTCCTCGAAAAGCCCCAGACCGCCGAGGAGATCGTCACCGACCAGATCAACGCCGGCGCGTACGTCTTCCGCCGCTCGGTCATCGACACGATCCCCGCCGGCCGCCCGGTCTCGGTGGAACGCGAGACGTTCCCCGACCTCCTGTCCTCGGGCGCCCACCTCCAGGGCATGGTCGACTCGACCTACTGGCTGGACCTGGGCACTCCCCAGGCCTTCGTACGAGGCTCCGCGGATCTGGTCCTCGGCCGAGCCCCCTCCCCGGCAGTCCCCGGCCGCTGCGGCGACTGCCTGGTCCTCCCCTCGGCCACCGTCGCCCCCGACGCAAAACTGACCGCCGGCACGGTGGTGGGCGAGGACGCGACCATCGGCTCCGGCGCCCGCATCTCGGGCTCCACGATCCTGGCGGGCGCGGTGGTGGCCCCGGGAGCGATCATCACGGACTCCCTGATCGGCGCCCGCGCCCAGGTGGGCACGCGCTCGATCCTCACGGGGGTGGTGGTGGGCGACGGCGCGACGGTGGGCCCGGACAACGAACTCCGGGAGGGCGTACGGGTGTGGTGCGACGCGGTACTGCCGGCGGGAGCGGTGCGGTTCTCGTCGGATCAGTGACCACTACCTCCGGCGCTGGAGGAACGAGGCCGTCAAGGCGGTTCCCCCCACCCACCCGCGCTTTTCTGCCCAGCCCAGGCAAATTCAGCCCGTCCGGCGTTTGAGGACGAGGCCGCTAGGCCGATGGGGGCCTGGGGACGCAGCCCCAGCGGGGTCCAGGGGCGGAGCCCATGGTGGGGGCCCGGGGCAACGCCCCGAACAGAGGATGGGACGGGTAGGGGCGGCGGTGGTGAGAACACCCAGGACCCGCACCCGAACAGTCACAGCAGCCCAATGTCCCCGCGGGGCATACGCGGCTGACGCCGAGGCGGAGTGCGGCCGCTCAACAAAATGAGCCGAGCCGCACGATGCCGCTGCCCCGCATACGGCGCCAACAACTCCAACATGACGGAGTCATCCGCATCCCGGTCCCCCGCCAGTGCATACCCCACGATCCCCGGCAGATGCAGATCCCCCACGGTCACCGAATCCGCCGCACCGTGACTCCGCTGCACAGTCTCCGCCGAGGTCCAGGGCCCGATCCCGGACACCAACTCAAGCCGAGCCTGCGCAGCACCCGGCTCGAACCCCACCGCCTCCTCCAACCGCCGAGCCACCCGAACCGCCCGCAGAACCGTCGACGCCCGCTTGTTGTCGACCCCGGCCCGATGCCACTCCCACGAGGGGATCAGGGCCCAGGTCCGCGGCTCCGGCATGACGTACATGCGCCCCGGCGCGGGCCCGGGCGCCGGCACGCCGTACTTCCGTACAAGCAGCCGCCACGCCCGATACGCCTCCTCCGTCGTGACCTTCTGCTCCAGAATCGACGGAATCAACGACTCCATGACCAGCCCGGTACGCGTCAGCCGCAGTCCCGGCCGCCGATGCCGCGCGAGAGCCACCAGCCGATGCCGTGGCTCGAAGGCGGCAGGATCGTCCAACTCCCCGAGCATCTGAGGAAGTTGCTCCAGCAGCCAGTCGGCCCCCGGCCCCCAGGCCTCGCCCACGGCCACCCCGCCCCGCATGGAAACCCGCAAGGTCCCGGGCCCCGAGGGCGTACGGCTGGCCCGCCACACGGACCCGTCCGGCATCGCCCGGAACGTCGGATCAGCAGGCCCACGCCGCAGCGGCCCGAGCACAAGCCCGAGATCGAGCGGCCCGGGCGGCGTCCAACTACGCGTACGCCCGGGCGCCGCGGCCTGCCGCGGCACGCGCCCGGCGGCGGCGACATGCCCGCCGCGTACGGTCGTACGCGTGGGTCGGGGATCGAAACGTCCGGCCACGGGTGGGTCCTAGGGCTCTCGGGAGCGCGGGGCGCTGAGGCGCTTAAGAGACTAGGCGCTCAGGAACGGACCGGAGGCCTCAGCCGCAATCCGACTCTCGCCGATTGCCGCCGGAAGCCGGACGCCGATCACCAGGCTTCAGCCGTCACCGGACTTCGATAAATGCCCCTGCCTCCCGCTCAGCTCGCGGCTTGGGCTCCTCGGCCGCATGCCCCACGGCAACCGCCCCCATCGGATCCCACCCTCCCGGCAGCCCCAGAACGTCCCGTACGACATCCCGGCAGAACATCGTCGACGACACCCACGCCGAGCCCAGCCGCTCCCCGGCCAGCGCGACGAGGAAGTTCTGCACGGCGGCGCCCGCGGCGACCACGAACATCTCGCGCTCGGCCCCGTCCCGGCGCGCATCGCCATACGTGTGCGAGCCGTCCATGACGAGACAGGGCACGACGAGATACGGCGCGTTGCGCAGGACATCCCCCCGCCGTACGCGCTTGGCGATGGACTCCTCGCTCTTCCCGTCCTGCTCCAGGTCGGCTGTCCAGGCGTCCCGCATGGCGTCGAGAAGCCGTGTACGGGACTCCTCCGACTCCAGGAGGACGAATCGCCACGGCGTCGTGTGATGCGGGGCCGGCGCGGTCACGGCGGCGGCCACCGCACGGCGTACGGCCTCCGGATCGACGGGCTCGTCGGTGAAGGCCCGTACGGTACGCCGCTGGGTGACGGCCTCCCGTACGGCCTCGGAGGTGCCAAGCCGGAACATGTCGTCGCGCGCACCGCGCACCATGGCCCGCGCCCCCTCGTCTTCATCGGTGCCTGTGATGCCTGTGGTGTCTGTGATGACCACGTGGGGCAGCCCGCGCACCACGGCGACGGGCAGCCCGTCGGCCTTGCCCTTGACCAGGTCGCCCGCGGCAGCGAGTTCGTCGGCCGTGGCGACGACGGTGGCGCCGAGCGGATTGCCGTACGCGTCGGTGCCGCCCCGGAGATCGTCGAGCACCCGGACACCGGCGGCACCGATGGCGACATCGGTGAGCCCGGTACGCCACGGCCGCCCGAACGTGTCGGTGACGAGCACCCCGACATCGACGCCCAGCGCGTCCCGCACCCCGGCCCGTATCGCCCGCGCGGAGGCATCGGGGTCCTCGGGCAGCAACAACACAGTCCCCGCAGGTGTGTTGGAGGCATCGACCCCGGCCGCGGCCATCACGAGCCCCTGCCGGTTCTCGACGATCCGCAACGCCCCGCGCCGCGCCACCACCCGCACGGTCTCGGCATCGATGGCGGCTTCCCGGTCGACGGCCTCGACGACCCGCCCCTCGGCCTTGGACACGACCTTCGAGGTGACGAGCAGTACGTCACCATCGAGCAGCCCGGGCTCGGCGTCGGCGATCAGCTTGGCGAGATCGTCCCCCTCACGAATCTCGGGCAGCCCGGGAAGCGCCCAGACCCGGTAACCGGGCACCGCACGCGCCGGACCTTCCTCGGCCGCGGCCAACTCCTGCGCATCCGGCCCCGAAGCACGCCCGCCGTTCAAGCGCCCCCCACCTCTTCCGCCAACGCCAGCGCCTCCCGGGCCATCCGGGTCGCCGCCGCCAGGTCGGTCATCAGGAGGGGTACGGCACGGCAGCGGATGCCGGCGGACTCCACACGGTCCACAGCGGAGGCGTCGACCGTGTCGACGAGCCAGCCGTCGAGGAGCCCCGATCCGTAGTGCTCGGCGACCGCGGCGGCCGTGGACTCCACGCCGATGGCCGCGAGGACCTTGTCGGCCATGCCGCGCACGGGCGCGTCCCCGACGATGGGGGAGAGGCCGACCACGGGCACCCCGGCCTCGGCGATCGCCTCCCGGATGCCGGGCACGGCGAGGATCGTGCCCACGGACACGACGGGATTCGACGGCGGGAAGATCACCACGTCGGCCGAGGCGATCGCCTCGAGCACCCCGGGCGCCGGCTTCGCCTGGTCCGCGCCGACGGGCACCACCGCGTGCGCGTCGACGGACGCCCGCAGCCGCACCCAGTACTCCTGGAAGTGAATGGCCTTGCGCTCGCCGTCCGTCTCGACGGCCACATGAGTCTCGACGCGGTCGTCGGTCATGGGGATCAGCCGAACCCCCGGTTTCCACCGGTCGCACAGCGCCTCCGTCACGGCGCTGAGCGGATATCCGGCGCTCAGCATCTGCGTGCGGACGATGTGCGTCGCGAAGTCCCTGTCACCGAGCCCGAACCACTCGGGCCCCACCCCGTACGCCGCGAGTTCCTCCTTGAGGTGGAAGGTCTCGTCGGCCCGCCCCCAGCCCTGCCCTTCGTTGATGCCGTCGCCGAGCGTGTACATCACCGTGTCGAGGTCCGGGCAGACCTTCAGCCCGAAGAGATGGATGTCGTCCCCGGTGTTCCCGATGACGGTGACCTCCGCGTCCGGCACCGCCTGCCGCAGACCACGCAGAAACCGGGCACCGCCGATGCCGCCTGCCAGAACCACAATGCGCATGAGACTCAGTCTTGCAGGCGGGTACGACAACGCGTCAGGCGGTCACGTCAGCCGGTCGCCTCAGGCGGTGACGACATTCTCCTGCTCCTGATCCGCGTGCCGCTGATCCGCATGCTCCCGTTCCGCGTGCTCCTGCGGGCGCGACGCGGCGCAGCGGGTCGCGTGCGCGTGCATCGGCATCTCGGTCAGCCCCGGGTAGTAGACGTGCAGGCTTATGGCTGGCTCGAGCGAGTCGTTGACCACTTCGTGGACATACGCCGGCGCGAACACCCTTTGGGCGCCGGCCTCCAACGCGCGGGTGCCGCGCTCCGTGCGCTCCGTCAGTGCGCCCTCCAGGACGGTGAACACGCCGGAAGAGCGACCGTGGTCGTGCAGCCCGCTGCCCTGGCCGGGCACCCAGGAGAGCAGCCATACCTCGTAACCGGGGCCGGTGCGCAGCCGGTGGTACCACCGGGACGTCGCGTCGTACTGGACGAGGTGCTCCCACTGGGAGCGGTCGGCGGCGATGGAGCGGGCCAGCCCGACGAAGTCGGCCACGGTGGCCGGATGCTCGCGGGGCGCCTGGAGGAGGTGCGGGACCTCAAGGATGTCGCCGGCGATCTGAAGGTCGCTGTCGCTGTTCATGGAGTGCGGTGGTTCCTCGGCTGAAGAGGCGTAAGGCCTGTGCTGGAGATCTGGAGGCGCCCTTGTCACGGGCGGAAGGGACCAGCGGCCAGGTGCGGGTGGACCTGGCGGCAGCGGGAGCGCTGGGAAGGCTCAACAGCTGCGACAACAACAGCTACAGCGGACATGGGCAGCACCGAGGGACCCGGCGGTGCGGGTCGAGGTGAGCGCCAAGTTCGCGAGCATGCCCACAAGGACACCGGTTCACACCTTCAGTGTCAACTCGATGTCCGGTATGCAGGAGATGTTTCACCTCATCCGGTTCCTCTGGAAGGTGAAGGGTTTGTTCTGGAGCCCGCCGGGACACATGGCGCAACAACCGGGCACGCAAACCTCGTTGCGATCCTGTGATCGGAATGTGATCCGGATCGCTTCGTGTGTCGGCCGGAACGAGATCGAACTCCCGGGCGTCCTTCCCTGTACAGGTCCTGTGCGGGGCGGCAGTCCCGACTGGGTCTCTTCCTGCTGTCAGGGTTTATGCCGATTTGAACACTTTCCGCATAGCCTTGGTTCCGCAGAGTGAATAAGGGGCCCAATAGCAGATCTCGGCTTGACTCGCCCGGAGCCGCACACTTGTAATTTCACTCGTGTCGTTCAGCCGGAATCGGTAACGGCAGCATCACGGGGACGCGAGACGGACGAGGGGCGCACATGACCGAGCTGTTTCAGGAACTGCTGGTCGACGAGGCCGACGAGGAGCTCGGTTGGCAGGAGCGGGCGCTCTGCGCGCAGACCGACCCCGAGTCCTTTTTCCCCGAGAAGGGCGGCTCCACCCGGGAGGCCAAGAAGGTCTGCCTCGCCTGCGAGGTCCGCTCCGAGTGCCTCGAGTACGCCCTCGCCAATGACGAGCGCTTCGGCATCTGGGGCGGTCTGTCCGAGCGTGAACGGCGCCGCCTGAAGAAGGCCGCCGTATAGGGGCTCGTCCAGGAGATTTCGTACCGATCGGCCCGTCGCAGGTGGGTTATCCACAGGGGGCGGGCCGAGGTGTTGTCCAGCCGTTAGTGTGGGCCTCCGTCCGAGACACCCCAGTGCCCGCACAGGGCACAGGCGTCCACCGCAGTCCATCGAACCGGGGCCCGTACCTCGATGTCCGCGCACAGCCATCCGGCAGCTCAGTACGACGCTGCCGCAGCAGCGTTCGACCCGTCACGCCCGGCGGCGTTCGACCCGGCCCGCCCGCCCGAGTTCCCGCGGCACGTGGTCACCGCCGTGCTGGTTTCGCACGACGGCGGCCGCTGGCTGCCCGACGCCCTCGCCGGGCTGCTCGGTCAGGAACGCCCGGTGCAGAACGCCGTGGCTGCCGACACCGGCAGTGCGGACGACTCCGCCCGGCTGGTCACCGAAGCGCTCGGCGCCGACCGGGTGCTGCACCTCGCCCGGCGCACCGGCTTCGGCCAGGCCGTCGACGAGGCCGCCCGCACCGCCGGCGCGCTCACTCCGGACGACCTGCCGTACCTGAAGCGACCCAGCGGCTGGGACCCGGTGACCCGCACCTGGCGCGACGACGCGTACGACATGCCGGAACTGCCGTACGGCGAGCCCGTCCAGTGGCTGTGGCTCCTGCACGACGACTGCGCCCCCGAACCCGACAGCCTGGCCCAGCTCCTCCGTGTCGTCGAGAACGAGCAGGAGCTCGGCAAGGACGTCGCGATCGTCGGACCCAAGCTCCGCGGCTGGTACGACCGCCGGCAGCTCCTCGAGGTCGGCGTCACCATCGCCAACAGCGGCCGCCGCTGGACCGGCCTTGACCGGCGCGAACAGGACCAGGGCCAGCACGACCACGTACGGCCGGTGCTGTCCGTGTCCACGGCCGGCATGCTGATCCGCCGCGACGTCTTCGAACAACTCGGCGGCTTCGACCGGCGGCTGCCCCTGATGCGCGACGACGTCGACCTGTGCTGGCGCGCCCAGGCCGCAGGGCACCGCGTCCTCGTCGCCCCCGAAGCGGTCGTACGCCACGCCGAGGCGGCCTCCCGCGAGCGGCGCACCGTCGACTGTGTGGGCCGTACGTCCGCCTCCCCGCACAAGGTCGACAAGGCGGGCGCCGTCTACACGCTGCTCGTCAACTCCCGAAGCGCCGTACTGCCCTGGGTCCTGCTGCGGCTCGTGCTCGGCACACTGCTGCGCACCGTCGCGTACCTCGTCGGCAAGGTTCCCGGACAGGCGGTCGACGAAATCCGAGGTCTTCTGGGGACGCTGCTGCGACCCGAGCGGATCATCGCCGGGCGGCGCAGGCGCGGCCGTCCGCAGGTCGACAAGGGAGAGCTGCGCGAGCTGTTCCCGCCGCCCGGTGCCACCGTGCGGGCCACCATCGAGCAGGTCGCGGGCAATCTCGTGGGCAGCTCCGATCCCGAGCTGACCGCGGCCGGCCGGCACGGCGGCGCCGTCGAGTCCGGGCCCGGCGGAGATGACGCCGACTTCCTGGAGATCGAGCAGTTCGCCCGGCTCAAGCGCGTCGCCCGCAAGCCCGGGCCCGTGCTCTTCGTAGTGCTCCTCTTCGCCTCGCTCATCGCCTGCCGGGAACTGATCGGCGGCGGTGCGCTCGCGGGCGGCGCCCTCCTGCCGGCACCCGCCGACGCATCCGCGCTCTGGGCGCGCTACCTGGACGGCTGGCATCCCGTCGGCGCCGGTGGCACCCAGTCCGCGCCGCCCTATCTGGCGCTCGTCGCGCTGCTCGCCAGTGTGCTGTTCGGCTCCACCGGGCTCGCGGTCACCGTCCTGCTCGTCGGCTCCGTGCCTCTGGCCGGTTTCGCCGCGTACTTCTCCTCCCGGCCCCTGGTTCAGTCGCGCCTGCTGCGCGCCTGGGCATCCATCGCGTACGCCTTCCTGCCCGCCGCCACCGGAGCGCTCGCGGGCGGCCGTATCGGCACCGCCGTGCTCGCCGTCCTGCTGCCCCTCATCGCGCGCGCGGGCATCGCGGCGAGCGGCCTCGCCTCGACGACGGCGCGCGGTAGCTGGCGTGCCACCTGGGCGTACGCGCTGCTGCTGACCCTGGCCACCGCCTTCACGCCGATCGTGTGGCCCATCGCCCTGGTGCTGGGCCTCGCGCTGCTGGCCGTGCGGCGGGCCGAGATCGTCGCCTACGGGCTCCGTTTCCTGGCCCAGCTCGGCACTCCGCTGCTGGTCCTGGCGCCCTGGTCGCTGTCACTGCTGCCCTTCGGCTTCTTCCAGGAGGCAGGCCTCGAGTTCGGCGAGGGGTCGGCGTCCGCGCTCGACCTGCTCGGCGGCAGCCCGGGCGGCCCCGGCACCGTCAGCGGGCTGATGCTCATCGGCATCGTGTGCGCCGCGCTGGCCGCCCTGCTGCGCGCAGAGCGTCAGTTGGGAATCTGGACGGCCTGGGCGGCAGTCCTTTTGGGGCTCGTTTTCGCCGTCCTGTCCAACGGTTCCACCTGGGCCGGGCCCGCCACGCTCGTCTATGGCCTCGCCCTCCTCGCCGCCGCCGCGCTCGGCGCCGACGGGGCACGCTCGCGTGTGGCCGAGCAGAGCTTCGGCTGGCGTCAGCCGGTCGCCGCGCTCATCGCGTTCGCCGCCGCCGCGGGACCGCTGCTCGTCGCCGCCGGGTGGATGATCGGCGGCGCGGACGGGCCCCTCGAGAGGCGCGACCCCGTCCAGGTGCCCGCGTTCGTCGCCGAGGAGAGCAGCACCCGCGACCAGGCCCGCACCCTCGTCCTCGACAGCGACTCGACCGCCCGGGTCGGCTACACGCTCGTACGCGGCTCCGGTGCCCGGCTCGGCGACGCCGAACTGACCACCGCGGACGGCGAGAACAAGAAGCTCGACTCCGTCGTCGCCAACCTCGTGGCCGGCTCCGGAGCCGACCAGGCCGACCAGCTCGGCGGATTCGCCGTGCGCTACGTACTCGTGCACCAGGGAGCGCCCCGCGAGGTCAGCCGCGTCCTGGATGCCACGCCAGGACTGACCCGGCTGAGCCAGCAGGACGGCAGCGCCCTGTGGCGCGTGGACCGGCAGGTCTCCCGCGCGGCCATCGTCCCCGACTCCGGCGACCCGCAGCCCATCGCTGCCGGACCGGTCGAGGTGCACACCACGATCCCTTCGGGCACCGCAGGACGCGTACTGCGTCTCGCCGACACCGCCGACGAGGGCTGGACCGCCACCCTCGACGGCAAGCCGCTCACCAGGACCACGCTCGACGGCTGGGCGCAGGGCTTCGAACTGCCCGCCGGTGACGGCCGGCTGGACGTCACCTTCGAGCCGCCTGCGCTCCACACCGGCTGGCTGTGGGCCCAGGGCGCGCTCGCTGTCGTCCTCGTGGTCCTCGCCCTGCCCGGCCGGCGCCGCGACGTCGACGACGACCTCCCGGAGGAGCCGGTCGTCCCCGCCCAGCCCGTCTCCGGCGAGGGCCGCAGGGCCCGTCGGCTGCGTGCCCAGGCCGAGGCCGAACAGACAGCCCAGGACGACCAGTTCCCGCCGGGCGCCCCGCCTCCTCCCCCGCAGGAGCCACCGGTCCCGGCCGCCGTCCCGCAGCAGCAGCCCTATAGCGAGTGGGAGACGACGGCGTACGCGGGCTCGGGCTCCGAGTACGGCACGTACGGCGACCAGTACCAGGGAGCTCAGCAGTACCAGGCGGGCACCTACGAGCAGCAGCCGTACCAGGAGGACCCGTACCAGGCAGGCCAGTACGACCCGTACGCGTACGGGTCGGGGACCCCGGCCTACGACCCGACGCAGCCGTACGCCCAGGGATACGAAGCGCCGTACGACCCCGCGCAGCAGCAGCCGCAGCCGCCGCACGGAACCGACCGTGAGCGCCCCGACGGGAGCCAGCAGTGAACCGCCCCACCGTGTCCCTGATCGCCGCTGTGGCCGCGCTCGCCGCCGTCGCCGGATTCGCCTCCCTCACCGAGCCGGAGGCCTCCGGCTCGGACACGGCGGCGAAGACGGCCACCCAGATGCCCGTGGAGCGCACCAGCCTGCTCTGCCCGGGGCCCAGCGCCTCGGACGTCGCCGAGACCGCGTACACGTCGTTCACGCCCGTCACGGAGGGCGCCGACACGAACGGCAGGGCCGAACTAGCCCCGGCGGGCGAGGAGTCGGCGAACGGCTCCGAGAACAGCGACAAGGAGAGCGGCAACAGCGGCAACGGCGACAAGGAGGCGGCCAAGAAGCCCGTCCTGACGCCGAAGGAGCCCGGCAAGCCGGTCACCGGAGAGGTGTCCGGTGCCGACGCGCCCGCGCTCATCGGCACCGCCGAAGGCGGCTTCGCCCCCGGCTGGACCGTCCAGCAGACCACTGAGGTCCCGTCGGGCACCGGCCGCGGCCTGCTCGGCGCCAACTGCACGGCTCCGGACACGGAGTTCTGGTTCGCGGGCGCCAGTACGGCCGAGGAGCGCACCGACTACGTGCATCTCACCAACCCCGACGACTCCGCCGCCGTCGCCGACATCGAGCTGTACGGCAAGGACGGCCGCCTCAAGTCGGCGTCGGGGGAGGGCATCCAGGTCCAGCCGCACTCCACCGAGCCGGTGCTGCTGTCCACGCTGATCGACGAGCAGCAGAGCGACCTCACGGCGCACGTGACCGTTCGAAGCGGCCGGGTCGCCGCCGCCGCCCAGGCCCTCGACGACAAGCTCGGCGGCGACTGGCTGGCAGCCTCCACCGACCCGGCGGGCAGCCTCGTCCTGCCGGGCATCCCCAAGGACGCCACGTCCGTACGTCTGGTCGCCTTCACGCCCGGCGACCTGGACGCCGACCTGAAGGTGCAGCTGGCCTCGCAGTCGGGGCTGATCACGCCCGCCGGTAACGAGACGCTGCACGTGAAGGCCGGCATGACGGCCGCCGCGGACCTCGGCGACCTCACGCGCGGCGAGGCGGGCTCCCTGGTGCTGACGCCGACCGAGGAGGCCGTGCCGGTCGTGGCCGGGCTTCGGGTCGTGCGGGGCAAGGGCGACAAGCAGGAGACGGCGTTCATCCCGGCCACCCGCCCGGTGGGCACACGCGCGACGGTCGCCGACAACCGCTCCAAGGGCTCCACGCTGTCCGTGGCCGCCCCCGACGAGGCCGCCGAGGTCAAGGTCACCGCCTCTGCCGGCAGCGAGGGTGGCACGGCCACGAGCAAGACGTACAAGGTCAAGGGCGGTACCACCCAGGACATCGAGGTGCCCGTTCCCAGCGGCCTCAAGGGCTCGTACGCGCTGACCGTCGAGCCCGTCTCCGGAGGCCCCGTCTACGCGGCGCGGACGCTGGAGATCCCCGAGGGCGGCATACCGAGGTTCACGGTCCAGACCCTGCCGGACGACCGGGGGATGGTGGCGGTGCCGGACGCGGAGCAGGATCTCTCGGTGTTGCAGAAATAGAGGTACGTGCTGCAGCAGGTGTCGCAGAAGCGATGCTCCTGTGGACGTCAGTCCTCGCCGTACCGGGGATCCACCGTCTCCGGAGTCAGCCCCAGCAGCTCGGCGACCTGCTCCACCACGACCTCGTGGACCAGGGCCGCACGCTCGTCGCGTCCCTTGGTGCGGATCTCGACCGGACGGCGGTAGACGACGACGCGTCCCGGCCGGCCGTCGCGCGCCGCGATCGTGCCGCCCAGGGGTACCGCCTCGTCGCTCCAGTCCCCGCCCCTCTTCGGTTCGAGGCGTGGCACCTCCAGCACCACGAAGTCGATGTCGGCAAGCTGCGGCCAGCGCCGCTCCAGCCGCTCCACGGAGTCCTGCACCAGATCCGCGAACACCTCGGCCCGGCTCGCGGCGAGCGGCACCTGGGGCGGCGCGACGGGTCCGCGCATTCCCCGGCCGTGGCGGTCACGACGGCGGGGCCTGGGGTCGGCGGCGCGGGGCGATACGGGGGGTACGGGGTTGTCCATCACTGACGAAGCGTAGTCCTCGTACGGCCGGGGTGCCCGGCCTCCACGCTGCTGCCCGACCGTCTCCGGGCGGGCTGCCCGACCTCCATGGACAGGTCCCGCCACACGCGCGCGGCAGTCGCGGGACATGTCGCTTGATGACCATTCCAGCCAAGCTTGGGCTCGTTTCCGTATCTCTACGAACCGTCGAACTCGCGGCAGTTGACATGATTTGCACCAAGTGGTGATCGGATCCAGGCTGTCCGGTATTTCGGCACGGCGTGTACGCGCAGGTCAGCCGGACTCGTGCGGATTTTCGTGTGGCCGGTGTCACAGGACGACACGGTGGGGTGACCTGGGGAAGATCCGTCGCGGCCCGCTCAAGAGTGCGGTACCGTCCAACGTCGTGAGCCCTGTACGTCGCTGTTCGCGCACCGCTTGCGGCCGCCCCGCCGTCGCGACGCTGACGTACGTCTACGCCGACTCGACCGCCGTCCTCGGCCCGCTCGCCACCTACGCCGAACCCCACTGCTACGACCTGTGCGCCGAGCACTCCGAGCGCCTCACCGCCCCGCGCGGCTGGGAGGTCGTCAGGCTTGCAAACGGCTCCGCTCCCTCCCGCCCCAGCGGCGACGACCTGGAGGCGCTCGCCAACGCGGTGCGTGAGGCGGCCCGGCCCCAGGAGCGCGCGGCGCAGGCCGGTGGAGCGCGCGGTGCGGACCCGATGGAGGTCGCACGCCGCGGCCACCTGCGGGTACTGCGCTCGCCTGACTCCTGACCTCTCCTTCAACCGCCCGTCCCTGACGGGAACTTCACTCGGTGCGCGGGTGCGCATTTTCACGCTGTCCTGTACAGGCATGCCGTACGGGCATTGACGAGCACTTGTCGCGGACACGACCATTCCCTCACCCGTGAGAAATCGCTTTCCGCATCGCGGAATCCGGGGAGGTTCTGTGTACGTCCAGGAACTGGAGCCCGTGGCCGGCTCGCTCGGCCTGTCCGCGTTAGTCGCGGCTCTGCCCCTCGTCCTCGTCCTGGTCCTGCTGGGCGGCGTCCGCATGAAGGCGCACCTGGCGGGACTCATCGGCCTCGCGGCGGCGGCCCTGGTGGCCTGCTTCGCGTACGGCATGCCCCTCGGCCAGACGGTCTCCAGCGCCGCACAGGGCGCCGTCTTCGGCCTCTTCCCCATCCTGTGGATCGTCGTCAACGCCCTGTGGGTGTACCGGATGACCGTCCGTACCCGGCACTTCGACATCCTGCGCCGCTCCTTCGGGCGGCTCTCCGACGACCCGCGCATCCAGGCGCTCGTCGTCGCTTTCTGCTTCGGCGCACTCCTGGAGGCCCTCGCGGGCTTCGGTGCGCCCGTCGCGATCTGCTCGGTCATGCTGGTCGCACTCGGCTTTGAACCCGTCCGCGCGGCCGTGGTCGCGCTGGTCGCCAACACCGCGCCCGTCGCCTTCGGCGCGATGGGCACGCCAGTCGTCACGCTCGCCCAGGTCACCGGACTGCCCCTGGACTCGGTGGCCTCCGTGGTGGGCCGCCAGACGCCGCTGCTGGCCCTCGTGGTGCCGCTTGTGCTCGTCGGTCTGGTGGACGGGCGGCGCGGACTGCGCGAGACCTGGGTGCCCGCCATGGCGTGCGGAGTGGCCTTCGCCGTGGCCCAGTTCGCCGCCTCCAACTACGTTTCCGCCCAACTCGCCGACATCGGCGCCGCCCTGGCCGGAGCGGGCGCCCTGGTGGCGATGCCCCAGGCGCGCAGGCCCGCCGCCGAGCCCGTACGCGTGGCTGTCCTGACCGGCGTACGCAGTGAGGACCTGGACGAGGAGGACCCGCGCCCCGAGGTGGTGCGGGCCTATGCGCCGTACGTCCTGATCGTCGCGATCTTCTCTGTGGCCCAGATCCCCGCGTTGAAGGACTTTCTGGCGAAGGCGACCCGCACCTTCGACTGGCCCTTCCTCAACGTCGCTAACCCGGACGGGGAGCCCGTCGGCGGCAATGTCTTCTCGTGGCCGATCGTCTCGACCGGCGGCACGCTCGTGCTGCTCGCCGGGGTGGGCACGGCGGTCGTTCTCGGGGTGCACGCGCGCGTGGCCGTCAAGGAATGGGCGGCGACCGTCCACGAGTTGAGGTTCGCGATCCTCACCGTGACGTCCGTCCTGGCGCTCGCGTACGTCATGAACCTCTCGGGGCAGGCCGCCACGATCGGCTACTTCGTGGCGGCGGCGGGTGCGGGGCTCGCCTTCCTGTCACCGGTTCTGGGGTGGTTCGGTGTCGCCGTCTCCGGGTCGGACACCTCAGCCAACGCACTCTTCGGGGCCCTGCAGGTCACCGCGGCACGGGAGTCCGGGCTCTCACCGGAGCTCCTCGCAGCCGCCAACAGTTCGGGCGGTGTCCTGGGGAAGATGATCTCGCCGCAGAACCTGACCATCGCATGCGCGGCCGTCGGCCTCGCGGGCCGCGAAGGGGACCTGCTGCGCAAGGTGCTGCCATGGAGCATCGGGCTGCTGCTGGTCATGTGCCTGATCGTGGTCGGGCAGAGTTCCGTCGTACTGGAGTGGATGCTTCCGTAAGTCCTGGCGCAAGTCCCGGTGCGATCTCTCGGAGACCGCCCGGTCCAGTGTCGGTCCGGGCGGGTAGTTTGGGGCACCGATGAGGAATCCAGGAGGGTTGGCCGTGGCTGCTGATCTGTCGCAGGTCGTGAAGGCGTATGACGTACGCGGGGTGGTCCCGGATCAGTGGGACGAGCCGCTGGCAGAGCTGTTCGGCGCGGCCTTCGCGCAGGTGACCGGCGCGAGCGCGATCGTGGTCGGGCACGACATGCGGCCCTCGTCGCCAGGCCTGTCGCGGGCCTTCGCGCGTGGGGCGACGGCGCGCGGCGTCGACGTGACCGAGATCGGACTGTGCTCGACGGACCAGCTGTACTACGCGTCGGGGGCGCTGAACCTGCCGGGTGCGATGTTCACGGCCTCGCACAACCCCGCCCAGTACAACGGCATCAAGATGTGCCGGGCGGGCGCCGCCCCGGTCGGCCAGGACACGGGCCTCGCCGAGATCCGTGAACTGGTCGAGGGCTGGGCGGACTCCAGTGCCCCGGAGCCGGCGGCCACGCCAGGAACGATCACGCAGCGCGACACGTTGGAGGACTACGCGGCGCACCTCCGCTCCCTCGTCGACCTGACCTCCCTCCGCCCTCTGAAGGTCGTGGTCGACGCGGGCAACGGCATGGGCGGCCACACGGTCCCCACGGTCTTCGCCGGCCTGCCCCTCACCCTCGTTCCGATGTACTTCGAGCTGGACGGCACGTTCCCGAACCACGAGGCCAACCCGCTGGACCCGGCGAACATCGTCGACCTCCAGAAGCGCGTACGCGAAGAGGGCGCCGACCTCGGCATCGCCTTCGACGGCGACGCCGACCGCTGCTTCGTGGTCGACGAGAACGGCGGACCGATCTCACCGTCCGCGATCACCGCCCTGGTCGCCTCCCGCGAGCTGGCCAAGCACGGCGGCAAGGGCACCGTCATCCACAACCTGATCACATCGTGGTCGGTACCGGAGGTGGTCCGGGAGAACGGCGGCACACCGGTACGCACGCGCGTGGGCCACTCCTTCATCAAGGCCGAGATGGCCAGAACCGGCGCCATCTTCGGCGGCGAGCACTCCGCGCACTACTACTTCGCCGACTTCTGGAACGCCGACACGGGCATGCTCGCCGCCCTCCACGTCCTGGCGGCTCTCGGCGGCCAGGGGGGCCCGCTGTCGGGCCTGGTCGCCCAGTACGACCGCTACGCCGGCTCCGGAGAGATCAACTCCACGGTTGACGACCAGAAGGCCCGCCTCGCCGCGATCAAGACCGCGTACGAGGGGCGTGAGGGCGTCACCCTCGACGAACTCGACGGCCTGACGGTCTCCTCCGACGACTGGTGGTTCAACGTCCGCGCCTCCAACACCGAACCCCTGCTCCGCCTGAACACAGAGGCCCGCGACGAGGCAACGATGACGAAGGTACGGGACGAAGCACTGGCGATCATCAGAGGCTGAGTGCGCGCCCGCGGTCCGAGACTCGGCCTTCGGCCGGCTCTAGCTCCTCAAGCGCCGGACGGGCTGATTTTCAGTCTGGGGGCACCCCCAGCGGTAGCTGGGGGAGCTTGAGGACGAGGCCGCCAGGCCGATGACAGGGGTCTGGGGGCGGAGCCCCCAGTCTCGGGAAGGGGCGGGCTTGGGGAAAGAGACACCCCCCAGCACCCCGCCCCCCACAGCGGTACTCTGACCAGGCCCCATCCGCCCACATTCCACCCCGAAGGGACCCCCAAATGCCGCTGGAAGCCGGCCTCCTGGAGATCCTCGCCTGCCCGGCCTGCCACGCCCCCCTCAAGGAGGAGGACACCGAGCTGATCTGCACCTCCCAGGACTGCGCCCTGGCATACCCGGTCCGCGACGGCATCCCGGTCCTCCTGATCGACGAGGCCCGCCGCCCCGCGTAAACCCCAAAGACAGTGACCGGCGCCCGGAGGCTGCCCCACATGCTCGACGAATCACTGCTCGACGACCAGGAGGCGCTCGCCCGCGCCGACCGCCGCGAGCTGCTCCGCGGCGCCGCAGAAGCCGGCGCCCGCGTACGCACCGCCGTCCGGCACGCCACCGAGGCAGGAATCGCCGAGCTCAAGCCGGACGGCCGCCCAAGGGCCATCCTGATCGCGGGCCCCGGCCTGGCCGCCATCGGCGTCGCCGACCTGCTCGGCTCCCTCGCCGGCGCCGCCTGCCCCGTCACCCGGCTCACCCCCGGAGGCGTGGCCCCCGCCGCGGGCGCCCTCCTCTGGGAGCTGCCCGGCTGGGCGGGCCCCGTGGACCTGCTCCTGATCGCCACGCCCGACGGCAGCGAACCGGGCCTGTCGATCCTCGTCGAGCAGGCTTACCGACGCGGCCTCACGGTCGTAGCGGTCTGCCCGCCCCAGGCCCCGCTGACCGAGGCGATCACGGGCGCCCACGGCCTTGCCGTACCGATGGCAACCGCCCCCTACGAGCC
The DNA here is from genome assembly GCF_039532825.1 of Streptomyces vastus. Taxonomy (NCBI): domain Bacteria; kingdom Bacillati; phylum Actinomycetota; class Actinomycetes; order Kitasatosporales; family Streptomycetaceae; genus Streptomyces; species Streptomyces vastus. The sequence goes on along the minus strand of NZ_BAAASJ010000036.1, from coordinate 8,567 downwards.
GCAGGCACCGGCCGCCGCCTCGGCCCCCGGTTCGCTGTGGGCACTGCTCACCCCGCTGCTCGTGCTGCTCGACCGCACCGGCCTGCTGTCCGCCCCGCCCGACGTCCTGCAGAAGGTCGCCGACCGCCTCGACCACGTCGCCGAACGCTGCGGTCCGGCAATCGCGACGTACAGCAATCCCGCCAAGACGCTCGCCGCCGAGCTCGCCGAGGCGCTCCCGGTGATCTGGACCGAGGGCCAGTCCGCGGGCCCCGCGGGACGCCGCTTCGTCGCCGCGATGGCGGAACTCGCGGGCCGCCCCGCGCTCACCGCCGAACTCCCCGAAGCGCTCGCCGCGCACAGCGTGCTGCTCTCGGGCGCGCTGGCAGCCGGCGCCGACCCCGACGACTTCTTCCGCGACCGCGTCGAAGAGGCACAAGCCCTCCACGCGCGCGTGGTCCTGCTGCGCGACCGCCCCGCTGGAGGCCGCACGGCCGCTCCTGCCGCCCGAGACCTCGCCCTCAGCCACGACACCGCGATCAGCGAACTCGAACCGGAGGACGGCAGCGACCTGGAGACCCTCGCGGAGCTGATCGCCATCACGGATTTCGCGGCCGTTTACCTGGCGCTCACCGCGGGGGCCTGATGCTTGCCCAGCGGCGGATCACCGTGACTGCCGCGAACTGGCCGAGTCCCGTGACAGTCGTGAGCTGGCCGAGCCCGTGACAGTCGCGAACCGGCCGAGCCCGTGACTGCCGTGAACGGGTCGACCGCCGCGAATACGTGAACACGTGACCGCGTGAACAGAGAGCGCAGAGAGAACCCCATGGATCGCCTCGACAACACCATCCGTCCCTACGCCTGGGGCTCCACCACCGCCATCCCGCGGCTCCTCGGTGTCGAGCCGACCGGCGAACCGCAGGCCGAGATGTGGATGGGCGCCCACCCCGGCGCGCCCTCACGCACGGCCCGCGGTCCCCTCACCGAGCTCATCGAGGCGGCCCCCGAGCGCGAACTGGGTACCGAGACGGTCGCCAAATTCGGCCCGCGCCTGCCGTTCCTCCTCAAGATCCTCGCAGCCGGCGCCCCCCTCTCCCTCCAGGTGCACCCCGACCTGGCCCAGGCCAAGGAGGGTTACGAGGGCGAGGAGCGCCGCGGCGTCCCGATCGACGCTCCGCACCGCAACTACAAGGACGCCAACCACAAGCCCGAACTGATCTGCGCGCTCACGGAGTTCGACGGCCTGTGCGGATTCCGGGCTCCGGACGAGGCCGGCGACCTGCTCGCCGCCCTGGAGATCGACTCCCTCAAGCCGTACGTCGACATGCTGCACGCCCACCCCGAGGACGCTGCCCTGCGCGAGGTGCTGACGGCAGTCCTGTCCGCGGACCCCGAGCAGATGGCCACGACGGTCACCGAAGCCACCGCGGCCTGCACACGCCTCGGCGGCCCGCACGCCCCGTACGCCGAAATCGCGCACCACTACCCCGGCGACCCGGGCGTCATCGCCGCGATGCTGCTCAACCACGTCCGGCTCCAGCCCGGCGAGGCCCTGTTCCTCGGCGCCGGCGTCCCGCACGCGTATCTGAACGGCCTCGGCGTCGAGATCATGGCCAACTCCGACAACGTCCTGCGCTGCGGCCTCACCCCCAAGCACGTGGACGTCCCCGAACTCCTGCGGATCGTCCGCTTCGAGGCGAGCGATCCCGGCGTACTGCGCCCCGAGGCGTCCCCCGACGGCGAAGAGGTCTACGAGACGCCGATCGACGAGTTCCGCCTCTCGCGCTACGTCCTACCGCAGGGCACCGCGGCACACGAACTCACCCTCCGCACCCCGCAGATCCTCCTGTGCACCGCGGGCTCCGTACAGGCGGGCGAGCACGCTCTCACGCTCACGCCTGGCCAGTCCGTGTTCGTACCGGCGGGCGAAAAGGCCGGAGTGTCCGGCACCGGCACGGTCTTCCGGGCCACTGTTGTGGCCTGAGACAGCCGTGGTGATGGCCAGGGCGACGGTCTGATGCACCACTGTCGGACCGGGCTGCAACAATGGCCCACCGCAAAGGGCGGGCAAAGCCGGGTCGGCAGACGGAATGCCCCGGACTGCAGACGAAGGGACATCGGGAACACATGAGCGCGTCAGGCGGCACCAAAGCGATCGTGGCGGCACTGCTCGCCAACCTCGCGATCGCGGTAGCGAAGTTCGTGGCGTTCATCTTCAGCGGTTCCTCGTCGATGCTCGCCGAGTCCGTGCACTCACTCGCCGACTCCGGCAACCAGGGACTGCTGCTCCTCGGCGGCAAGAAGGCCCAGCGCGAGGCCACCCCGCAACACCCCTTCGGCTACGGCCGCGAGCGCTACATCTACGCCTTCCTCGTCTCGATCGTCCTCTTCTCGGTCGGCGGTATGTTCGCGATCTACGAGGGCTACCAGAAGATCAAGCACCCGCACGAGATCGACCACTGGTACTGGCCGGTGGGCGTCCTCGTCTTCGCGATCATCGCCGAGACCTTCTCCTTCCGGACGGCCATCAACGAGTCCAACGTCCTGCGCGGCAAGCAGTCCTGGAAGGAGTTCGTACGCCACGCCAAGGCGCCCGAGCTGCCCGTCGTCCTCCTGGAGGACCTGGGCGCGCTGGTCGGTCTGATCCTGGCACTCGGCGGCGTGAGCCTGGCGCTGGCCACCGGCGACGGAGTCTGGGACGGCATCGGCACCCTCTGCATCGGCGTCCTGCTCATCCTCATCGCGCTCGTCCTGGCCGCCGAAACCAAGTCGCTCCTCCTCGGTGAGGCCGCCGGCGTGGAAGAGGTCAAGAAGATCGAGGCGGCCATCGTCGACGGCGACACGGTCACCGGCATCATCCACATGCGCACGCTCCACCTCGGCCCGGAGGAACTTCTGATCGCCGCCAAGATCGCCGTCCAGCACGACGACACGGCCACCGAGATCGCCGCCGCCATCAACGCCGCCGAGTCCCGCATCCGCGAAGCCGTCCCCATCGCCCGAGTCATCTACCTCGAGCCCGACATCTACAGCGAAGCCGAAGCAGCAAAGGGCTCAGACCGCGAGGCCGCCCCGGGCGGCCCGGCCGAGCCGGCCGAGCACTGATCTCTCCGGCACGGGTTTTCCGTACGAGGAGGAGCCCACCCTCTGCTTCGCACGCACGCAGGCCCGCCGAACCGCCAACGGTTCGGCGGGCCTTTCGGCGTTCTGGCAGACGATCCGCCGCCGGACATTTTCGGCCCCGATCGAACCTTGAGCGCAGGAAGGTGAGTTGCCCTCTGTTCCTGGGCTCGTAGCCCTCCTGCAACCCACCTCCTTCGTGCCCCCGTTCTCCGCCTCCGTGTCTCAGTCTGGCCGGAGGCGGACTGGGGTCCGCTGGGCCGATCGGTGTAGGTTCGTACACTGAGCCAGACGTCGCTGCTGATGGCGGTCGGGCGGCCCCGTGCGGGCCGACCGAGGGAGAGAGGGCCTCCGACGGACTGCGCTGCGCACAGGCGTCGGGCATTCGTATGCTCGACACCGCGCAGATCAGCCGTACCCACCTCGACCCAATCCGAGGAGCAGCTCGCATGACGACTGTCGAAAACCGACAGGACTACAAGGTCGCCGACCTCTCCCTGGCCGACTTCGGCCGCAAGGAGATCACCCTCGCCGAGCACGAGATGCCCGGCCTGATGGCGATCCGCAATGAGTACGCCGAGGCGCAGCCCCTCGCGGGCGCCCGCATCACCGGCTCCCTGCACATGACCGTGCAGACCGCCGTGCTCATCGAGACCCTGGCCGCCCTGGGCGCCGAGGTCCGCTGGGCCTCCTGCAACATCTTCTCCACGCAGGACCACGCCGCCGCTGCCATCGCGGTCGGCCCGAACGGCACGCCCGACAACCCCAAGGGCATCCCGGTCTTCGCCTGGAAGGGCGAGACACTGGAGGAGTACTGGTGGTGCACGGAGCAGGCTCTGACCTGGCCGAACACGCCCACCGGCGGCCCGAACATGATCCTGGACGACGGTGGTGACGCCACCCTCCTCGTCCACAAGGGCGTCGAGTACGAGAAGGACGGCAAGGTCCCGTCCGTCGACACCGCCGAGAACGACGAGCACCGCGTCATCCTGGAACTCCTCAACCGGACGATCTCCAACGGCTCGCAGAAGTGGACCCAGCTCGCCTCGGAGATCCGCGGCGTCACTGAGGAGACCACGACCGGCGTCCACCGCCTGTACGAGATGCAGCGTGAGGGCACCCTCCTGTTCCCGGCGATCAACGTCAACGACGCCGTCACCAAGTCGAAGTTCGACAACAAGTACGGCTGCCGCCACTCCCTGATCGACGGCATCAACCGCGCCACCGACACCCTGATCGGCGGCAAGACCGCGGTTGTCTTCGGCTACGGCGACGTGGGCAAGGGCTGCGCGGAGTCCCTGCGCGGACAGGGCGCCCGCGTGATCATCACCGAGATCGACCCGATCTGCGCCCTCCAGGCCGCGATGGACGGTTACCAGGTCACGACCCTGGACGAGGTCGTCGACAAGGCCGACATCTTCGTCACCACGACCGGCAACAAGGACATCATCATGGCCTCGGACATGGCCAAGATGAAGCACCAGGCGATCGTCGGCAACATCGGCCACTTCGACAACGAGATCGACATGGCCGGCCTCGCGCAGCTCCCGGGCATCGTCAAGGACGAGGTCAAGCCGCAGGTCCACACCTGGAAGTTCCCCGACGGCAAGGTGATCATCGTCCTCTCCGAGGGCCGCCTGCTGAACCTGGGCAACGCGACCGGCCACCCGTCGTTCGTGATGTCCAACTCGTTCGCGGACCAGACCCTGGCCCAGATCGAGCTGTTCACCAAGCAGTCCGAGTACCCGACCGACGTCTACGTGCTCCCCAAGCACCTCGACGAGAAGGTCGCCCGCCTCCACCTCGACGCACTCGGCGTGAAGCTCACCACGCTCCGCCCCGAGCAGGCCTCCTACATCGGTGTCGAGGTCGAGGGCCCGTACAAGCCGGACCACTACCGCTACTGAGCACCCTGCCGAGCAGCGGTACCACCGCTCGGCTCACGGATGTCAGCAGGCCCTCGCCGTCATGGTGGGGGCCTGTCCCCGATGAGGACCCAACCCATGCCCCGCGGCCGATATTCGCTCCACGATCCGCACGACCACACCCCCCTCGCTGAAGAGAACTTCCACTGTGCGCCCGGCCCCTCCGGCTGGCGCTACGTCTCCCAAGTGACCACCCCCTCCGGCGACCCCGCCGGTTCCGTCGACCTCGCCCTCGACGACCTCGGCCGCCCCATCCGTCTCGAACTCCACGCCGCGAGTTGGCAGGTCCGAGGCGCCGCCCTCGACGGCGTCACCTGGGTCCGCACCGACCCGACGGGAACTCACGCCACCGAAGGCAATGTCCGAGCCCACGCCTTCACCGGCACATCCCCCGCATTCCTCATCGCCACCGCACGTCTGCTGCGCCTCACCCCCGATTCCTCCGCCACTCGCGTACGCCTCGTCGCCTTCACCGACCCGGTCCTGGCCCCGCGCACCGTCGACCAGTCCTGGGCCTTGATCAAAAGAGAAGCACACGCCACTGACAACGACCCCCTGACGGTGGACGAATACCAGGTCACAGCCCTGGACACGGGCGAGCAGCACACCGTCCACCTCTCCGGCGACGTCGTGCTCTCCGCACCCGGCGTCGAACTCGAGGATCTCGAGTCCCCGCCGTCGACGTTCAGCTGACCGCTCACAGGGCGTCCAGGGTCACGCGGGCGGTACGAACCCGGTGGCGGGGCGCTCGCTCCCGGCATCCTGCGGAGCTGCGGCCGGGGCCCCCTGCTCTGCCGTCGGTGTCGCCCCAGAGCCCGAGGGGGGAACCGCCGGGCCCGCGCTTGGGGGATAGGCGGAGTTCGGCGGCTGCACCGCAGGGTAGGAAGCAGAATCGGCGGGCGGCATGGGGGTGGTGGCTCGGCCGGCCGGCCCAGCCCCGCCGCCGTTGCCCCCGACGGGCCCCTCGCCGGAGGACGCTTCGCTGCCAAACGCCCGCCGGGCCTCCCGTGCCTGCCGCTCGTGCATCACGGCCGCCAGATACGCCGCCGGTGGCACTCCCTGCGGCGCCGGAGCCCCGGTGCGCTCCGCGACGTCGGCCGCGAGCCGCTCCGCCATCGCCCCACCGACCTGCGGATCCAACTGCTGCATCCGCGTCAGATACTGCCGAACCGCAAGCCACAGCCCATCGGGGACCGCGGACAGATCAAGCCCGGAAAACCGCCCCGCCAGCCAAGGCGGCGGCGGGGGAACGAAAGGCGTACGCCCGGCAGGAATCCGCTCCCGCACGACCAGGGTCCCCGCGAACACATCACCGAGCCGCCGCCCCCGTGCCGACACGAGCGACGCGATGCACGCGACGATCCCGAGCGTCATCAGGATTTCGACCACACCGACCGCCCCACGCACCAGCGCATGCCGGAATCGGATCGGCCCACCGTCGTCCCGCACCACCCGCAGCCCGCACGCCAGCTTCCCGAGCGAACGCCCATGACTGAGCGTCTCCACCGCGATCGGCCCGCCCACCAGTACAAGGAGGAACGCGGCGATGGACACCGCAGTCTGCGCTGCCTCGTCGAGACCGGCCGTGGAGACCACAAGGGCCACCGTCACAGCGACATACGCGGCCATCGCCGCCACCAGGTCGATCAGCACGGCCAGCGCCCGGCTCGGCAGCTTCGCGGGGCGCAGCTCCAGTGCCACCGCCTCGCCCGTCACAAGCTCACTCACGCCCGCCGTCCTTCCCCGAACTGCCCTGAGAACAGCCAGTCTGCCAAGCTGAGGGCACATCGCGCCGCAGTGCGACAAGCTGACCACACGACGAGCAGCCGAGGAGCAGCCAACCCGATGGACCTCGACGTCTTCGTGTCCGCCCACCGCGCCGAGTGGGACCGGCTCGACGCACTACTGCACCGCCAGCGCCGCCTCACGGGCGCGGATGCCGACGAACTCGTCGCCCTGTACCAACGCACGGCGACCCATCTCTCCCTGATCCAGTCAAGCGCCCCGGACCCCCAACTCACCGGCCGCCTCAGCCAACTCGTGGCACGCGCGCGTAGCGCCGTAACAGGCACACGTCGAGCCTCCTGGCGCGACGTCACCCACTTCCTTGCGTACGGTTTCCCCGCCGCGGTCTACCGCTCACGCCACTGGTGGGTCCCCACAGCGCTCGTCTCCACCGCGGTCGCGGCCATCCTGGGGTGGTGGATCGGCACCCACCCCGAGGTCCAGTCCTCGATCGCGGCCCCCAGCGAGCTACGAGAGCTCACCCGCCCCGGCGGCCAGTACGAGACGTACTACTCGAGCAACCCCGCGGCATCCTTCGCGGCCCAGGTATGGACGAACAACGCCCAAGCGGCGGCCATGTGCCTCGTTCTGGGTGCCTTCTTGTGCCTGCCGGTCATCTGGATCCTCTTCCAGAACATGCTCAACCTGGGCGTGGGTATCGGCCTGATGTCCTCGGCGGGCCGCCTGGACACCTTCCTGGGCCTCGTCCTGCCGCACGGCCTCCTGGAACTGACCGCCGTATTCGTGGCCGCCGGTACGGGGCTACGTCTCGGCTGGACCCTGATCGACCCAGGCCCCCGCTCCCGTCGTGCGGCCCTCGCCGAAGAGGGCCGCGCCGCCCTGGGCATGGCGATAGGCCTCGCCCTGGTCCTCTTCGTCTCCGGCGCCATCGAAGGCTTCGTCACCCCGTCCGGCCTCCCGACCTGGGCCCGCATCACCATCGGCATCGCCGCCGAACTGGCCTTCCTTGCGTACGTCTACGTTCTGGGCGGTCGCGCGGCGCGAGCCGGCGCCACGGGCGACGTCGAGGAGACGGAGCGCAGCGCCTCCGTACCGACCGCCGCCTGATGTGCAGGCACTCCGGCCGAGGTGTTAACCTCGTACCTCGCCCCACGGGAGCCGTTGACACGGGACCTGGGGGGAGGTAGATTTACACAGTTGCGCGGAGGAGCTGGACAGCTTCGATGGCAACAGTGATCGTCTATCTATCCGCTTCTCGGGATCCACTCCCGCAGAAGCCCTCCCGATTATTCAGGAACGAGTGGCCGGTAAGTCCGGTCGAAAACTTCTGATAAAGTCGGACCCGCCGAAAGGGAGCCGCAAGGCTACTGAATAGGCAAGGCCCTCCAGCTGGCCACCGAAGCGAATTCCGAGCCGGAAACGGAAACGGAAAACAGTTCTGGTAAGGTTGGAAAAACCGAAGGGAAGCCCGGAGGAAAGCCTGCGAGGGTGAGTACAAAGGAAGCGTCCGTTCCTTGAGAACTCAACAGCGTGCCAAAAATCAACGCCAGATATGTTGATACCCCGTCTCCGATCGGATCTGTTTCGGTCGGGAACGAGGTTCCTTTGAAGAATACACAGCGAGGACGCTGTGAACGGCCGGGCTTATTCCGCCTGGCTGTTCCGCTCTCGTGGTGTCGTCCCGCAGTCTTTAATTAGACGCAGCCGGGAATACATTCACGGAGAGTTTGATCCTGGCTCAGGACGAACGCTGGCGGCGTGCTTAACACATGCAAGTCGAACGATGAACCACTTCGG
>NZ_BAAASJ010000035.1:0-75750 GCF_039532825.1 Streptomyces vastus | reverse complement strand
GCTGGCGCACCCGCCACCAGATCCGGGCCCGAGCCAGCCACTACCGCACCCGAGCCGCACAAGCTCACTCACCGTGAAACCACCGGCTGTAGTACTAGGGCTCTTCTGATGGCTCTTGGTCGGCGGCCGGGCGGCCGATCAGCGTTACGCGAGCCAGCTCATGAGGCGCCGATCGCCCTGCTGGGCACACTCGTTCCAGCAGGGAGACGGTTTCAAGAGCCGTCAGATGCGTCCTGGTCATCGAGGCGACCGACCGGTGCCCCGGGGGGCTCTCGGGTTTGGAGATGCGCCCTACGGGTCAGCCCGGACATCTGATGGTTACCGGACAGCGCGACCATCGCGAGAGCGTCCGGGACGAGATGGTGCTGGATCGTACGACAGAGTCCCGGTGACACGAGAGAGCCTCCCGCAACTCCCGCCCTCGGTCTCCGCGCCGTCAACCCCACCACCGGAGGGAGCGAGAGCAGATCGACCTGATCCGTACATCTCCGCCGCTCGGCCCGGCGGAGACGTAGGCGTGATGACCCACCATGGCCGGAAACGAGACACCAGGAATGGATACGCTGATGGAATCCCCCATGGAAACCACTCTGGGTGAGCAGCTGTTGCTGCTCTCGCTGGATGACGAGTCAGGGACCGAGAAGGACTCGGCGAAGGTGTCCTGGGCGATCGCTGCGGCTTCGCTGGTGGAGCTGGCGCTGGCTGGCCGGATCGATATGACCGACGACGAAGTCACCGTCGTCGATCCGGCGCCGCTCGGCGAGCCCGCCCTCGACGCCGCACTCGCAGACATCGCCTGCCGGGACAAACCTGGCAAGGCGAAGGACTGGATCCACCGCCTGCAGAAAGGCGCGGTGGCAGGGGCGAGCAAGGGCCTGATCGACAAGCGGCTGGTCCGGAAGGAGAAGAAAAAGGTTCTCGGCCTCTTCTCAGTGCACCGCTATCCGGAGGCCAACGGCTCGGTGGAGGCCGAGGTAAGGCAGCATCTCGACGCGGTCGTTCTCCGGGGCGGGACCCCAGACGAGCGTACGGCGAGCCTGGTGGCCCTGCTGCACGGAGCGAAACTGCACCGACTGGCCTTCCCGGATGCCGACACACGCAAGGTCGAAACGAACATGGCGTCCATCTCACACGGTCAGTGGCCCGCAACGGCGATCCGCCATGTCGTGAAGGCAGCGGAGGACGCACTGGCGGCGATCGTCGCGGTGACAGTGGTGACAACTGTCATAGGCAGCTGACTGCAGAGAACGGGGCGGCAAGGCCCGCGAACTGTCGGCCTTGCCGCCATCGGGCTGCCGCCTTGCCCGACAGAGCGGCACGAAGCCGTTTCGGATCGCGTCCCATGTGATGGGTGGCGTTCGTAGCAGCGGTCGAGTCTGCGGTCTCGGCGGACAGCCAGGCTCTGGTCGCCTCAATCATGTCGGCGACGGCTGAACCGTGGTTCGGTCGACCGCGAGCGATCGTCCACCTTCGCCCCCCTGATCGCTCGCTGGACTCGCTGGGATGGCTCCACAGGCGAAAGCATCCTGTGACTCGCGCTCCAGACCCTGATCCGCCCGCCACCCAGCCGAGTACTTGTAGGTCTCCCACAGAACTCGTGATCTCCGGATCTCCATGACCCCAGAGATCAAGGCGTCACCAGTCACGAAGAAGACCCGGCGCTCAACACTGCTCACACCCCGAATCCGGTGTGCGGCTCCCTGTTCGCCCCGCTTTGAGCATCACTCCCAGCCGCCAACACGCCGACCACCACCAGACCCCATCGGGGGCATCGCCACTCACCACAAAATCCCAGGTCACAGACCTGGATCACCAAATCCCGATGCGCACCCCTTGCGCTCCCCTCCCGCTACAGCCACCCCGTAAGCTGATCAACCATCAGGAGCTCAACACAAAAGGCCAGGTCAGATGGTATCTGACCTGGCCCCGATTGGAGCCGCCTTCGGGATTCGAACCCGAGACCTACGCATTACGAGATCACCAGCGATCGTGACGCCGGGTGCCGGCCTATGCCGCCAGTTCCAGTTTTGCCTGATCAGAACACCTGCAGCGTTCCGACCCATGCTGTCGTGTCCATCTGGTCCATAGGCGTCCGGCCTCCCTTTGGCCTCCCATCCGTATCACGTCCGCAGGTCCAAGGGCCGTCCGGTGGAGCCTCTGCGCGATTCCTGGAGAGCAAGGCCGGATTGTGGGCAGGTAACAAGGCGCAATCCGGAACTGCAGCTCTGGCCGCAGCGGAAGACCTCGGCGATGGCCGACTGCGACCGTCCCGACGCCCTGGCCAGCGCCCCCGCCTTCGGCCTCGCGCTGGTCGCGTCTGCGGGCGTGGTGTACCTACCTCGGGTGTGACACATCCGGGAGATGTGGCACACCTGCGGATTCCTCTCCCCGGGGGGCAGAAGCCGTATACCACTTCTCAGGACGCAACCCTCCTCTTCGACAGCTCGGGGCTGACGCAGGCGGCGTACTGCCCGGCGGGGATCTCCCTGCCGGGCACGGCCCTGAACCCCGAGCGTGCCGACGCGCATCGCTCCGATTGACCAGATGCCGTTCGCGGGGCGACACGGGTGGCGTAGCCTCCGGACAGATCGCACCACGAGAGTCCACCATCTCGAGGAGTAAGGAACATGTCCGCTCGATCGCCACGGCCTCTTGGAGCGGCCCTTCGGTCTCGCGCGTCGGCCGCCCTCATCTCGACTGTGTCCGCTGCGGCCATCGCTGTTGTCATCAACGTATGGACGACCAACTGGACTTGGCCCACCGGGGTCAGCCTGGGCACACTACTTCTGGTTCAGGCGCTCTTCGAATGGAGCCGGGCCCGTGCCGCCGGCGACGCCCCTTCGCCCCCGTCCCGCTGGGTGGTGGAGCAGCACTTCGCGGACGTCTCGGACAGCGGCATCACCGCGGCCCGCCGTCCCGCGGGAGGCGGTCACGCGGAAGTACGGCAGCGCCTTGGTGCGGTGAGCCGGTCCACCGTCATCGGCATTGACGGCAACAACGACGAGTGACCTTCGACAAAGGGCCGGGGATCCCGGCAGAACTGGCCGGGCAATCCGACTCTTTCGTCGGACGTGAATGGGCCCTGGCCAAGATCGCGTCCTGGTACAAGACCGCCGAACCGGAACTCGTCATATCGGGAGAACCGGGAATCGGCAAGTCCGCGCTCGCGACACGGCTGGCCCAGATCTCGCTCGGTGAGGTGCCGTCCACACACGGACTCGGACAGGGCTGGCTGCACGCGTGGCACTTCTGCCAGTCCCAGCGTTTCAGTTCGCTGAACATTCGCGGGGTGCTGGAACAGGTGGCCGGCCAGTTGTGCGCCACGCTCCCGGGGTACGCCGAAGCTGTGGCGTACCGCACTCCGGCCACCATTGTCGCGGTCAACCAGGAGTTCACGGGGTCCGTACGGGACTCCACCGTGATCGGGATCAACCGACTGGTCCTCCCCGAAGTCGAACCACGTCAACTGCTGGACGGCCTGTTCAGACAGCCGCTGTCCGAACTCGGGGCCCACGCCGTCATCCTGTTCGACGCTGTGGACGAAACCGAAGAACAGATCTGGGGGCCGCAGACGCTGGCCCGACTGCTGTCCATGCTGCGCACCGAACCAGTACCAGGGCTACGTCTTGTGCTCACCACACGCATCGGCCCTACTGCTGAGCTCTTCTCTCATGGGCGGCAACTCCGGCTCCGCGACGACGAACCCGCGGGGACGCACGACGTGCACACGTACCTCCTGGGCCGCCTTCGCGACAGAGGAATCGCCGACCCCACGCTCGTCGCGCAATTGATCGCTCGCGCCGCCGACGGCAACTTCCTGTATGCCACCCTCACCGCGTCCGAGGATTCCGAAAGGCTACGTCTCCTTGCCTCGGGCGAGCGCGTTCTGCCGCACGGGCTCGCGGACCTCTACAGCAGCTTCCTCGACCGTCAAGTGACCGCCGACCCTCACCAATGGCGCGAGATCATCCGCCCGGTTCTCGGTCTCCTGGTGCAGAGCCGGGGCAATGGATTCACACGGCGTCAGCTGGCCCAACTGTCCGGTCTCCGCCAATCAGCCGTCGACGACGCGGTGGAGCTGTGCGCTCCGTATCTACGGGGCTCGCGACCCGACGGTCCCTTTCTCCCCTTCCACGGGTCACTGCGCGACCATCTCCGCTCGGCGTCCCGACACGGCGTCTACCCGCGAGAGTCGACAGAGCGGATCATTGCGACGTTCCGTGCTGACGCCACTGATCCCCATGGCGTGGAGCATCTCTTGGGCTATATGGCCGACCGTGTCCGGCTCATGCCCTCCGCCACCGGCGGCGAGCACACCGTCGAACACGGCCGACAGCAACCGCGAGAGCTGCGCGAGTTGGAGGAGACCGTCACCGACTGCGGCTACCTGGGCACGCGTGTCGCCGCGACGGGCGTGGACTCGCTCCTCAACGAGATCACCGCTCTACACAACCTGCTTCCGGAGAGCCCGGTGCTTGGTTCGATACGCGGGATACTCGGACGTCAGGCGCACAATCTGCGCGGCGGGGAATCTGGACAGGAGACGTCGTTCACCACCCAACAGCTCCTGTACGAGGCCTCGGTGAGCGGGCATTCCGACCTGTTCCTCCCCCGCGACCCCGCACTCGAGCCAGCCATCGCGACCTCGTGGAGCGCAGCAAGCGAAAACTCCCGGCTGCTGTCACACACGCTCGCCACCAGCGAATACAGCGCGGATGCCGTGGCCATGTCCGAGGACGGAAGCAGAACAGCGCTCTGCGGGTACACCTGGCACGTGAATGGCATGCACAGGACCGTCCAAGTCTTCGACACGGAAACCGGCTCGACAATTCGAGAGTTCCCACTTACCGAGAGAAAGGGGAAGGTGTTCAGTCTCCGCTTCTGCGACGACGGTCGGCGACTCGTAGCCCTGCGGATAGACCGAACGGGCGTGGCCTGGGACCTGTCCTCCGGAACGGAAAAACCGCTGACGCCCGCCGAGTTCACCGAACTCCAGCCCTCCTCCCAACCGATGGGACTCCCGTCCTACGCCTTACCCGAGCAGGTCGACCCGCAGGATCTCGCGGACTTGATCGTGGCGGCCACTCCGGATCGTCGGTATGCGGCCGTCTGCGAGCACGGGGGCCATTCAGTGATCGTGTGGGACCTCGCCAAACGCACCATGCTGGGACACTTCGACACCGGCCTCGTCCGTTCCCTGGCCATCTCACCTGACGGCCAATGGGTGGTCGTGGGCTCGGCTTATGGTGGAGTCCACGTCCTCAGCCCGTTGTCTCCCGCGCCGCGGCTTTCACTGGACGGTCATCGGGGCACGGTGCGCACGGCATCGTTGCGCGATGGCCATGCGGCGACACTGGGCCACGACGGCGACCTGAAGATCTGGGACGTGGCCACGGGTCGACTACTGCGGACGGTGCACAGACCAGATGCTCCACACGGCGAAGAGGCTCTCGCCTTGGACGGTGAGGCCAACTTGTGCGTCGTGGGGGCCTACCGCGGCGACGCCACATTCCTTGACCTGCGGCTTGGGTCCCGCATACGCCCGCTCATGGTCGACGGCAAGCCCTGCGACGAGAACTGGCGGACGCGCGACGGCGCCCGCGACGAGGCGCTGCCTCCGGTGGGAGCCGGTGACTGCCCACGCGCGGAATGGCCGACGCACATCAACGATCGCCACGGCTCCCCGGTGTCGGCCCTCGACATCTCACCCGACGGCCGCCGCATCGTGACCGGAACCCTGAACGGCGTGGTCCGTGTCTGGGATGCGGACACCGGCGATCTCGTACGCGAAGTGACACGGGACGGGTACCTCGTCCGGGCCGCTCGGTTCACACCGGACGGAAAGCATCTCATCACCGTCGCCCAACTCGGTGGCCGATACCGCGCGCAATGGTTGGGAGTGGAAATGTGGAGTCTCGACACCGGCGAGCTGACCGAGGTGTTGTGGCCCGACGAGACAGACCCGCCCTTCCCCCTCCCCTGTGATGAAGAGGTCGCCGCCCTCACCAGAGACGGCCGCTACCTGGCGACGGGGCACCAGAGTGGCACGGTCACGGTGCACGACCTCGCCACCCGGGAACGGGTCGGTCGTCTGGTACTGCACGGCGCCATCACATGCCTGGCCTTTGACGGGCCGCGACTCCTGGCAGGTACGGCCAACGGTGACGTCACGCTGACTGATGTGCGGTCGGCGGCTGAGCCATCGCGCGGTTGAGTGCCTTCTCTCACGCGGACACCTGCTGCCGACGTTCTCTCCCCGTGAAGGGCTCCCGGCCCACCGGTCCCACCGCTTGCGTGAGGCCCGGAAGAACTGTGTGCGGCGCGCGCTCAGTCAGCGGACTCGTAGCGCTTCATCACCGCGATCAGGCCTTGACCGTCTTCATGGCTCCGGCATCAGTGAGCAGGTCGCCTTGGCAGGGAGACCTGGAGAAGGTTTACGGAAGTTCACCGGGGCCGGCAGCACTCCTGCGCCACCGATACGAAGGCCAGCTTCGCGCGCTTGAGTTCGTCAGGCCTCTCATGGCGTCTCAGACAGTCGACGAGATTCTGCGCCGCGGCGACGGCATCCGGCGGGCCTTCCAGGAGCACCCCGCCCAAGGTGCGTTGCAGCAAGACATCGTCGTCGGGCTGACCCCGCCCGTTCCGCTCGGTGAGGATCCTGGCCTCTGCGGCTCCGAGGAACTCCGCGTAAGTCTGGCGGCGGAGGGCGAACTCACGGTGGCCGGACTCAGCGCGAAGCGTCATGCGAACCGATTCGAGCAGCGCTTCCGCCTGACGGTCGCCCGCGTGGCGCGCGGCTGCGGCCTGCCGGATGCCGGCGCTGCGGGCGTACCAGCCGGTGACGATGCTGCCCGCGATCGCCGATCCCGCGGCGATCAGTGCGATTCCCCAGTCACTCATGCCACCATCCTCGCGATCAGCCACGGCATGCCACACCACTCCTGCCGAATGTGCGGCGTGGATCACTCTCGGCGACCTTCGAACAGTGCGCGATAGGATCGGATCATGTCGCCCGACGACGCGAGGAATCTGCCCCGACCTGCGGAAACAGCTGTTTCTGCCGATCGGTTCTCAGTAGACTTGACACTTACGGGCGACGGGCGACGGGCGACGGGCGACGGGCGACGGGCGACGGGCGACGGGCGACGGGCGACGGGCGACGGGCGACGGGCGACGGGCGACGGGCGACGGGCGAACGGTTCTGTTCGCGGCTCGGTCGGCGGTGGCCCTCTATCGCCTACTCGACGTTCTCCCTGTATTTTCCGGTGACGACCGAATCACCCGCCTGTTCACCCTCGTTCCCGGGTCCGACTTCGGAGCGGACGCTCTCTCCACGATCGACGCCCTCGGAGGCCGCACGGTGCCATGGAGCGAGGCGCGCGGTCGCTCGTACGACCTGGTCGTCGCCGCCAGCCCGAAGGGCGACCTGAGGCTGCTGCGCGGCCCGCACGTCCTCCTGCCGCACGGCGCGGGCTTCAACAAGTCGATCCCCGGCGAGGGTTCGGCCGACTCGGCGTCCGGGCTGGACCCGGCGTATCTGCGACGAACCGATCACGACGCTCCGATAGCGCTGCACGCCTTGGCCCATCCCGATCAGGTCGCCAGGGTGGCCGCCACGAATCCGCGGGCCGCCCGGCGCGCGAAGGTGATCGGCGATCTCACACTGGAACGTGTCCTCGCCTCGTCGTCCCTGCGCGACCGCTACCGGGCGGCGTTGGGCACCGGAGCCCGCAAGCTGCTGGTCCTGGTCTCCACCTGGGGCCCAGAATCCCTAATCCGGCAACACCCCGGACTGCCCGCCCTGCTCGCGGCCCAACTTCCCCACGACGAATACCAGTTGGCGCTCGTGGTCCATCCCAATGAGCGCAGCCTGCTCGGGACGTACGAGCTGACCGAACGGCTGACGCCGGCCCTCGACGCCGGGATGATCCTGCCGGATCCCCACGAGGAGTGGGCCTCCGTCCTGATCGCCGCTGACGCCCTGGTCACGGACCACGGATCAACCGCCCTGTACTACTGCGCCGCCCAGGACCGCCCCATCGTGAGCGTCCACCAAGGCGGCGGCGAACTGATCCCCGACAGCCCGATGGGCGTACTCCTCGACCGGATACCACAGTTGGGACGGGCCGAAAAGATCGTCGACGCACTGCGGGCGTACCGGCCCGGTCCCGGGCACGCCGCCGCTGAGGCCGCGTTCGCGCCACCCGGTGATGCCGTGAACCGCCTGAGAACCGAGGCCTATGCCCTGCTCGGTCTCGCGCCACCCACGCACGGCCTCATACCCCGGCTGCTGCCCCCGCCCGCACCCGCCACCCGTGTCCCCGCGGCGTTCGACGTCCATGTGGAGACCAACGCGGCCGGCGTCCGGTGCACCCGGCACCCGGCCGGCACCGGGCTGCCCGGCCACCACTTGGCCGTGGAGCACGGCGCCGCCGGCGAACAACTCTCCCGTTCCGCAGGCCTGTTGTACCGCCGTCCGCTCCCGGCCTCCGCCGCCCCCGTGGACCTGGCCTGGACCGCCGACGGGTGGACTCGGCACGCCCTGTCCGCTTACCCGAGCTGTCGTTCGGCCGCGGCTCTGCTGCCGTCCGGAGGGTGCCTGCTCAGAGTCCGCGGTCAGGAGCAGACGTACGCCGTCCAGGTCGACCCACGCTCCGAAGGAGGCCAGATCGTACGGATCGACCCGGCCGTCGTGCTGTCGGCCGTGCACGCCCGGCTGGTCTCCCCCCAGCCCGCCCCGGACAGACCCGCCGTGCTGAACTGCCTCATCGGAGACCGGACTTTCCGCATCATCCTCCGCCCGGCCACGGACGCCGAAGCCGCACAGGTGATCTAAACCAGGCCGTTGCGCCGCCGGAGGGTCTGGGCCGCAGTACGGTGCTCCTCGGCCTCCACCAGGTGCCCTTCGGCTGTGTCCAGTTCAGCGAGCGCGTCGTGGACGCGTGCCAGGTCGAAGCCCGAGCGCCGCCTGTCGGCCCGCCCAAGCGACTGCAGGTACAGTTCCCGGGCCTCGTCCGTCCGGCCGAGGCGGTGCAGGACACCGGCGAGGGCGAACGCCGAGCGTCCGATCAGCCTCTCGCGCTTCTTCTCCACGAATCCGGAGTGCGCCTCGGACAGCAGACGATGCGCCGTCTCAAGGTCACCCACCTTCGCACTCGCCTCTCCCATCCGATAGGTCTGGAGCAGGACGCCGTAGGGGTTGGGGATCGCCCGGTGCATGTCGCGGGAGCCGGCGAATTCGGCCAGAGCCGTATTCCACTCACCCCGTGCGCCCTTGAGCATGCCTCGGTGCTCGACGGCCGACGCGGCGAGCTTGCGGTCCCGTTCGGAGTCCCCCAGCAGTTCCAGGGCGGACATCGCGCTGTCGATCTGGTCCTGGGCCTCGCTCAGCTCCTGCGACTCCCACAGTGGCCTGGCCAGCTGGCAGCGCGTGCGCACCAGCCACCCGGCGTTCCCCCCGTGCCGGACCGCCGAGTCGACGGCACGCCGGAAGACCTCGATGACCTCGGACTGATGGGGATGGTCCAGGGCATGCGTCCACACGGGCTCGGACAGGGCCACGACCTCGGTGTCCATCCCACGGCCGTGGGCCAGACGCGAGCACGCGAACAGCACATGGCGCTCCTCGTCCAGCCAGCGCGCCGCACGTTCTGCCCGTTCAGCCCGTGATGCGTCGTCCACGGCCGCTTCCGGATCCTCCAGTGGAACGTCCGGCACACCGGGAACGGGGTCGAAAAGATCCACGACGGTCAGCCGACGGCCGGCGGCAAACCGGTCGGCCAGCTGAGCCTGCCGGACAAGCCAGCGCAGCAGCCTGGCCTGTGCCTCGGCCACCTCCCCGTCCGCCGTCTCCCGGCGGGACCGGCGCAGGGCGTGCCCGCGCTGCGGCCCCGGCAGCCTCATCTGGCCTGCCAGCGTCAGCGACAGCAGACGCAGGTCCAGTAACCCGGCCCGGTCCAGCTCCTCCAGGGCGTCCTGGCAGGCCTCCGGTCCCAGCCCCGACAACGCGGTGGCAGAGTGGAGCGTGAACGTCCCACCGGGATGGTGCGGAAGCAACCGGTAGAGCAGGGCCGCCGGGCGGGACAGATCGGCGTAGGCCGTGTCCCAGATGTGCTCCACGCCGGACACGCCCTTCTCGTCCAACTCGGCCTGGAGGTCGGCGAGGATACGGGAGAGCGGACGCAGCCGGTGCGTGCGCACCCACCGGCCCGCCACGTGCAGTGCCGCAGGGAGGCCGTCACACAACCGCACCACCGCCCGTGCCGCCTCCGGGTCGGCGGCCAGCCGGTGGTCACGGACGATCAGCTCCAGCAGTTCCGTGGCCGCCCGCTCCTCCAGTGGTGGCAGCGCCAGATCCACCGCGGTTCCGGCTTCGAGGTCGTGGAGCGGACCGTGACTCGTGACGATCACGACGCTGCCGCCCGACGCCGGAAGCAGGGGGACGACCTCCGAGGCGTAGCGCGCGTTGTCCAGCAGAAGGACCAACTTCGCGTCCGAGGTCCTGTTCCAGTACTGCCTGCACCGAGCCGCGTACTGGGCCTGCACCTGGTCCGGCGCCACGTCGAGCGAATGCAGCAACTGGGAGAGCACATCACCGGGGTCCAGCACGCCGTCCGCCCGAAAGTCGTCGAGGTCGACGGACAGCACACCATCGGTAAAGGGGTAGCGGTCGAGCAGAGTGCGGGCGATCAGGCCGGCCAGCTCCGTCTTTCCCAGGCCGCCCGGCCCGCTCAGCGCCAGGACCAGCGGGCGGGAACGGCTCCGCCATTCCGTCACGGCGCGCAAGGCGCGTTCCCGCTCATCGTCGCGGTTGACGAAGTACACCGGCTCCGGCGGAAGTTCGACCCTCACAACAGTCCCCTCGACCATCCACAGTGTCCTGCGCGCACTGCCCAACGATCATGCACTCTAAAGACTTTCACCGCCCGGCGCCCGGTAGAGCCGAAGACCCCATGCCCAGGCGCACGGGACGGCGGTACAAGACCTACGTGTCGGTAGAGATGATCGACGGCGTATGGATCGAGGACCTTGACGCGGACGCCCTGGAGGCCATCATCAGCACCCCGGCCGAGCGGGTGGACGCGATGCGGAAGATGCATGCCCGGCTCGCGACTTCCAGGGGCGCTGGAGCTTGATCAACTCGGTTTTGTACAGCCGGTCTTTGATTCCATCAGGGCGTTGTCGTACGCATCTCCGACTGATCCGATACTCGCCGCGATGCCGTCCACGTCGAGGTGTTCGGCGAGCTTGAACGACGTGTACACCTCGAAGCGGTCCGGTGACGCATGCCGACGGTGGGGCGTGTGGCAGTCGATGGGGCGGGTGGGCTCGTGCTTCGACAGCGCCGTCTCCGAGGCGTTCAACCGTGTGCTGAAGGTGGAGTACGTCCACCTTCAGCACTTCCATAGCCGGGCCGAGACCCGCATCAAGATCGGCACGTGGATCGCAGACTTCTACAACACACACCGAATGCACAGCGCGTGCGGGTTCCCCAGCCCGGTGGAGTTCGAACGGCAGTACTGGGTCGAGCAGGTATTGCAAGAAGCAGCGTCGAGACTCTCCACGCTGCGAGGGGATTGACAAACGGTCTCGGCCCCGAGCCGATGAAGGCCTGCACCCCGAGTCTCAAGGTCGAGCTGGTCGAGGTCGGCGCCGACACCACCGTCCTCGCCGCCGCGTAGCCCCCCGCCCAACAGGCCGCAGTCCAAAGCAAGCGGCCAGGCCTCCCTGGCGACACCCAGGCCGGCGAAAAGGCGCATTCTACGCGTCCCCCGCCAGGCACCGACCGGCGTCTGAGGCGACACCGCCCGAACGAGGACGACACGCCTCGACCACTCCCATCAGCGCAACTACGCCGACCAGAAAAGCCGATTCAACTCCACGAAGGAGCAGGCCCCATGAGCATCATGGACACGAACTCCACGGCCAGCGAGCACCTCATCCCTCTCGCCTCGCGGCTCGCCAACGGCACCGCGAAAGGCTCGGCCCACAGCGAGCGATCGGAGGCGGACGCCGTCCGGATCATCCTCCAGCTGGAGCAGAACCACGCCGAGGCCAACGCCGTCGGCCTCGGCAGCCCCGAACTGGACGCCTTCCAGAGCCTGATCGTCAGCCTCGTCGCCGAAGCGGACGACCCGAAGGCCGTCATCGCCCACGTGGCCGAACTCCTCTGCGACCACGCCGAGAACAAGGCCTACCTGCCCAAGCTCATCCAGGAGTGCGAGCGCCTCGGCCTCGGCCTCGCCCTCCAGCTGACTGACGACCCGGTCGTGGACCTCCCCGAAATCAGGACCATCGACGGCCGCCGCACCGCCGTCGCCCGCGCCGACGAGGTGGCCGTGGCATACGACGCCGTCCACGTGGTCGGCCGCTGCCTCACCTGCAGCGGCGAGCTGGACGACACCGCCCTCCTGTACTTCCCTGCCAATGCCCTCCTGAGCTTCCGCGGCGTCCAGGACATGACTGCGCGGACGTCAAGGTCTGCCGCACGTGCGTCGAGGCGTCCGGTCTCCCGCTCACCGCCGCCCAGCGCGGCCCTGAGTGGATGCTCCGCTGGGGCTGCCCCCCGTGGTGCGTCAACGACCACGCCGCGCCGCACGCCGCAGAGTGGCACAGCGCCTTCCCTGCCGAGACCAAGCTGCGAGACGCCGCCATCGACTCCAGCGGGTACAGCGGGAACGGCGACGGACTGCCGTGGCTGTCCGCGCAGGTCGTCGTCAGCAACGACAAGCCGCAGGCGTACGGCCGCCGCACGCAGGTTTGGCTGGGCTACGGCGTCCACTTGGGCGAGCTGAGCCCGGCCGAGGCGCGGGAGGCGCTGGAAGAGATGCGCGGCTTCGTCAATCGGCTGGAGCATGTGGTCAAGCAGGCGGAGGAGATCGCGCGGGACGACTTCGAGGGCGACCCCGAGATCGCGCGTCTCGACCGTGAGGCGGAGGACCGCCGGATCCAGGTGATCCGGAGCTCGCCTGAGCACGCCGCCTAGTCCAACCCCAAGACGGCCCCTGGGCCGGCGACTCCACCGCCGACCCGGGGCCTGGGCCCAGCCCCTGACCAAACCAGGAGCCAGACCCTGCCCAGTACCGTCCCCACATGCGCCCAGGCACATACTCAGGGCAGCACTCCCAAGCTCAGCGACCTCGCCGTCGCGATCCGTGTCGCCCTGATGATGCGGTGCGTATCCGCCAGGGAGATGTCGACGGAGGTGAACGGCTCCTGACCCACACGGATGGCAGCGGAGCCCCGTATCAGTCATGCCGTCGCCTCCCACCGGCGATACTGGATGCATGGAAGCGACGACTACCGCCCCCCGCGCCGAGGTGCTGCGGGACCGCTACCGCAGGCGGCTGCCCGAGCGCCTGCAGGAGCTGGCCGGCCCGGTGGAAGGCACCGTCGACCTGCCGCTGCACATCGCCTGGTCCGGGCGGACGAGCTACAGTCTGGACCGCCCGAAGTCCCGTATGACGCTCTACCGGACTGTCCTTGCCGAGGGCCTGCGCGAGGATGTGGCGGCCTTCCTGCACCACCGACTGCTGGCCGAGCAGTGGCCCGTTCTGCGCCGCCTGGTCAGCCCCTACATCCGCGAGGTCTGGGAGGACGCCTTCCCCGAACTGCCCCGCGCCGCTCCGGCCGACTCGACCGCCGCGTGAAGCTCACCCCGCTCCACGAGCGTCTCCTTGCCGACATCCTCGACCTCGGCTCCCCCTACCCTCTGGTCCTCACCGGCGGATACGCCGTGCAGGCCCATGGCCTGGTCGAACGCTTCAGCCGCGACCTCGACGTCGCCACCGAGAATCCCGCCCCGATGGACGAGATCGTCGCCTCCCTCACAACTGGCCTCGCCGCGCGCGGCTGGCGGACCACGCATGTCCAGACCGACCCGCTCAGCGGCCGGTTCCTCGTCACCGACCCGGGCACCGGCGAGGAGTGTGAGGTCGACGTCCTCAAGGAGGCATTCTGGGCCCCGCCTGCCCAAACCCCCTACGGCCCCGTCCTCTCCCTCGACGACGTGATCGGCACCAAGGTCCGCGCCCTCGCCGACCGCGGCACCGTCCGCGACCTCATCGACGTCCAGGCGGCCTCCCGCCACCGCTCCACCGCCGACCTCGAATCCCTCGGCCGCCGCCGCGCCCACGACGAGTTCAGTCTCGAGGACCTCCGCGACCGGCTCACCGGCGCGGACTGGTACGAGGATGAGGACTACGCCGCGTACGGGCTCACCTCACGGCAGATCGAAGAGCTCAAGGCATGGGCGCTGGAGTGGGCGGAGGACCTGGGGGCGCGCATCCACGATGAGAACGCCTGACGAAGGGCCGTACCCCTCTCCGCTCGGCGTGATCACTCGCTGGTCGGCGGTGTCGAGAGCTCGGCCCGGACAGTCTCGCTGCTGGGCCGGTAGGGGATGGTGTCCCGACCGCAGCGGTCGGCAGCGCGATGGCACCATCGACAACCCCAGTGTCGCGGGACGGGTACGAGCAGATCTCGGCGTAACGCCCGTGGGTATCCATCAGCCCAGCGCGCCCATCAACGCGGTACCCCTATGACGACGGAATGACGCAGTGGCACAGGTTGGCGCTTCTCGACAAGGAACGGCCACTGTCACCAGCGTGTTCGAGACCGCAGCGGTCGCGATTTCCTCGTTCTCTCCACCCGCTTCGGCCGCTCCACAGCCGCCCGCGTTGCACCATCGCCGCACCGATGGCCTCCCCTCGGCCTCCCCTGCTTACTGAGTCCTGGTCCGAAACAGGCACTCATCCGCACAAACATGCAGGTCAACGGCCTACCTGTCGTCAGAGTCACTGAGCGTGGAGACCTCACAACCTACGCACGGAATGCGTAGGTCAACAGGTGCTCCAAATCAACGTTCCCATGGTCAAGGAAAAGGAAAAACCGCAGGTCATAGGCTTGACCTGCGGTTCACCATGGAGCCGCCTTCGGGATTCGAACCCGAGACCTACGCATTACGAGTGCGTTGCTCTGGCCATCTGAGCTAAGGCGGCGGGCTGCCCGCACCATGGTGCGATCGGCAACGCCGGTAAGTCTACACAGTTTCCGGGGGTGCTCCGTACGTGCCCTGGGGGCACCCCCGGCGTGCCTCGTGATCAGGTGGCTGAGCAGCGCTTTCCCTTGGGCGGAGGGGTGCCTGCAAGGAGATAGCGGTTGAGTGCGGAGTCGATGCAGTTGCTGCCGCGGCCGTATGCCGTGTGGCCGTCTCCGTCGTAGGTGAGGAGGGTGGCGGAGGAGAGCTGGGCGGCGAGGGACTGGGACCATGCGTAGGGGGTCGCGGGGTCGCGGGTGGTACCGACCACGACGATGGGGGCGGCGCCCTTCGCCTCGATGCGATGGGGTTCGCCGGTCGGGTGGACCGGCCAGTACGTGCAGTTCAGGGAGGCCCAGGCCAGGCTCTCGCCGAAGACCGGGGAGGCCTTCTCGAAGGAGGGAAGGGCTTCTTCGAGTGCCTCTGGGGAAGAAAAGGCGGCCGGGAGGTCCAGGCAGTTGACCGCCGCGTTCGCGGACATCAGGTTCGCGTACTGGCCGTCGGGGCCGCGCTCGTAGTAGGTGTCGGCGAGGGTGATCAGGCCCGCGCCGTCCTTGTTCCTCATGGCCGTGGTCAGGGCCTCCCGCAGCCGCGGCCAGGCCGCCTCGTCGTACATCGCCGTGATGACGCCCATCGTCGCCAGCGACTCCCCGAGCTTGCGGCCGTCCGCGTCGCCGGCCTCGATGGGCTCGGCGTCGAGCTGCCGGAAGAAGGCCTTCAGGTTCTTGCCGACCTGGTCCGGTGTGGTGCGCGCGCCGCCCAGCGGGCAGTCGGACCTGCGTACGCAGTCCTTCGCGAAGGCCCGGAACGCCGTCTCGAAGCCGGCCGTCTGGTCCTCGTTCATCCGGCGCGCGGGCAGCGACGGGTCCATCGCGCCGTCCAGGACCAGCCGTCCCACCCGGTCCGGGTACAGGCCCGCGTACGTCGCGCCCAGGAACGTCCCGTACGAGGCGCCGACGAACGTCAGCTTCTCGTCGCCCAGCACCGCCCGCAGGATGTCCATGTCGCGGGCCGCCTCGACCGTGGACACATGCCGCAGCACTCTGGCCGAGCGCCGCCCGCAGCCCTCCGTGAACTGCTTGACGGCGTTGATCAGTTGGCCCTTCTCGCGTCGGTTGTCGGGGGTGAGGTCCGCCTGCGTGTACTCGTCCATCTGTCGGCCGGTGAGGCATTCGACCGGCTCGCTGCGGGCGACGCCGCGCGGGTCGACGGCGACCATGTCGTAGCGCGCGCGGACCTCCTTCGGGTAGCCGACACCCGCGTACGACTGGACGTAACCGGTCGCCGAGCCGCCCGGGCCCCCTGGATTGACCAGCAGCGAACCGATTCGCTTGCCCGGGCCCGTGGCCTTCTTGCGGGTGACGGCCAGCCTGATGTCGCCGGAGGCCGGCTCGGCGTAGTCGAGCGGGGCCTTGAGCATGGCGCACTGGAAGCCGGGGGCGTCGCAGCCGCGCCACTTCAGCTTCTGGCCGTAGTACGGAGCCAGCGCCGCCGGTGTGGCCTTGGGCAGTGCGTTCAGCGCCGAGGCCACCGCCCGGCTCGCCGAAGTCGTCGAACTACCCACGGAACAGGCGGAGATGAGCAGCCCGGCGAGCGCGAGGAGAGTGCCGCACACGCGAAGGAAACGACGAGAGGGGGATGAATGAGGATGATGCCAGGAAGAACGGGAACGAGTTGATCTGGTCCGGATCGACCTGAAATGACGCCTGATGTGCATCAAGCGAGCGTAACCCTGTGCGATGGATCGACCACCGAAGGCCGCCCTCGCGCCTCATACGAGTGACCCGTCAACTGCCGCACGCCGGCCCCCTGCCGCTGAGCCCAGTCCCCCCGTCACTCACCCCGCCCGCAACGCCATCGTCATCGCCTCCACCGCAAGCAGCGGCGCCACATTGCGGTCGAGGGCCTCTCGGCAGGCGGCGATCGCTTCTATGCGGCGCAAGGTGGTCTCGGGGGTCGTGCCGCGGGCGAGGCGCTCGAGCGTGTCCTGCATCTCCGTGTTGGCGAGGGCGCGGCTGGTGCCGAACTGGAGGGCTAGGACGTCGCGGTAGAAGGCCGTGAGGTCGATCAGGGCGAGGTCCAGGCTGTCGCGCTGCGTACGGGTCCTGCGGCGCTTCTGCTTGTCCTCCAGTTCCTTCATCACGCCCGCTGTGCCGCGCGGCATCCGGCCGCCCTGGGCCGCGCCGAGCGCCGCCTTCAGCTCCTCGGTCTCCTTGGCGTCGATCTCCTCGCCCATCTGCTTGGCGTCCTCGGAGGCCGCGTCGATCAGCTCCTGGGCCGCCTTCAGGCAGCCGCCGATGTCGTCGACACGGAGCGGGAGCTTGAGGACGGCGGCGCGGCGCTCGCGGGCGCTCGGGTCCGTGGCCAGGCGGCGGGCGCGGCCCACGTGCCCTTGGGTGGCACGGGCGGCGACGGCCGCGACCTCCGGTTCGATGCCGTCGCGGCGTACGAGGATGTCGGCGACCGCCGCCACAGGAGGCGTCCGGAGCATGAGGTGGCGGCAGCGGGAGCGGATGGTCGGCAGGACGTCCTCCAGGGAGGGCGCGCACAGGAGCCAGACCGTGCGGGGGGCGGGCTCCTCCACGGCCTTCAGCAACACGTTGCCCGCGCCCTCCGTCAGGCGGTCGGCGTCCTCCATGACGATGACCTGCCAACGGCCTGTGGCGGGCGACATCTGGGCACGGCGCACCAGGTCACGGGTCTCCTTGACGCCGATCGAGAGGAGGTCGGTGCGGACGATCTGCACATCGGCGTGCGTACCGATCAGGCTCGTATGGCAGCCGTCGCAGAACCCGCAGCCGGGGGATCCGCCGAGGGCGCGGTCGGGGCTCACGCACTGCAGGGCCGCGGCGAAAGCCCTCGCCGCCGTGGAACGGCCCGAGCCCGGCGGCCCCGTGAACAGCCAGGCGTGCGTCATCTTCGACGTCTCGGGCAGCGGGGTGGCGGCGGCCACGGCCGTGACCAGGGCGTCGGCGTCCCGGGCGGCGGCATCGAGCTGCTCGCTCACCTTCTCCTGACCCACCAGGTCGTCCCATACGGGCATGGGTTGCCGCCCCTCCGTCGCACATCAGCCTTGCCGCGTCCCATTGTGCGGGAGGGCACTGACAACGGGGCCTCACGCCTTCGCGTCAGCGCCCGCGACGCCCCCGCCGGCCACGCCCCTCGTCGAGGTCATCGTCCTCACGCGGGCCCAGCAACTCGTCCGCCAGCGTCGGGAGATCGTCCAGCGGGGTCTCCTCCGCCCAGTCCGAGCGGTGCCGCCGAGGCGAACCCCCCTCGGCCTCGACCTGGGGCAGCTCGCGGGTGCGGGCGTCGGAGCCGTCGGGCGCCGGCCGCTCGTCGCGGAAGTACCCCGGAGGCACCCGGCGCGCCGGGTCGCCGCCCCGCTGCTTGCCGCCCCGCTGCTCGCCGCCACGGTCGTCCCGTACGGCTTGGTCCTCCCTTACGGGAGGAAGGACGGCCGTCTCGTCCGCGTCCGGGCGCACCGGAGGAAGCACCGCCGTCTCGTCCGCGGCCCCCTCCGGCGCCGGAGGCTGCGGCAGCACGGCTGTCTCCTCCGCGTCGGGCCCAGTTTCGGGAGCGTCGCCGGGCGGCACGGGACGCAGCACCGTGGTCTCGTCGTCCACCGGCCCACCGGGCGCGTTCGCCGGCGGCACAACGGGCTTGGGCGTCGGCACCGTGACCTCGTTGTCGGGGGTGGTCGCCGGGGTACCGGCACCGGAACCCTCCGTCGCGGCAGCAGCCTCGGCTGCCGCAGCCGCCCCCCTGCGGGCTTCCTCCGCCCGGAGCAACGCCTCCTCCGCCTTCCGCTGCTTCTCCAGGCGCCGCGCCTCGGCCTCCGCCCGGAGCCGCGCCTCCTCCTCGGCCTGCTTGCGCAGGCGCTCCTGCTCGGCCGCGCGGGCCTGCTCCTCCGCGAGCCGTCGCTTCCGCTCCTCCTCGGCCCGCCGACGCGCCTCTTCGGCCTGCTGCCGGGCCACCTCGGCCTGCCGCTCCAGCTCGCGCCGCTGGGCCTCCTCCAGCTCGCGCCGCTTGCGTTCCTCTTCCTCCGCGCGCAGCCGGGCGAGCTGCTCCTGCCGCTCGCGCTCCAGGCGCTCCTCCTCGGCCTTGCGGGCGGCCTCTTCCTCGGCGCGCCGCCGCGCCTCCTCCTCGGCCGCCTTACGGGCCTCCTCCTGGGCCTTCACCTCGGCCTCGGAGAGCGGCAGCATCATGTCGAGCCGATGCCGGACGACGGTGGTGACGGCTTCGGGCCCCTGCCCGGCGTCGACCACCAGGTAGCGCGTGGGGTCGGCGGCGGCGAGCGTCAGGAAACCGGCCCGCACGCGCGCGTGGAACTCGGCGGGCTCCGACTCCAGCCGGTCCGGCGCCTCCGTGAACCGCTCCCTCGCGGTCTCCGGCGACACATCGAGCAGCACGGTCAGATGAGGCACCAGCCCATTGGTCGCCCATCGCGAGATCCGCGCGATCTCGGTCGGGGACAGATCGCGACCGGCCCCCTGGTACGCCACGGACGAGTCGGTGTAGCGGTCCGAGATGACCACCGCGCCCCGCTCCAGCGCGGGCCGCACCACGGTGTCCACGTGTTCGGCGCGGTCGGCGGCGTACAGCAGTGCCTCCGCGCGGTTCGACAGCCCGGCCGACGATACGTCCAGCAGGATCGACCGCAGCCGCTTCCCCACCGGCGTGGCCCCCGGTTCGCGCGTCAGCACGACCTCGTGCCCCTTGGAGCGGATCCACTCCGCGAGCGCCTCGGCCTGCGTCGACTTCCCGGCCCCGTCACCGCCCTCCAGGGCGATGAAGAACCCGTTCGCAGCCGGTGCCGTCGCGGGCTCGTCCCCGCCCCGCAGCGCGTCCCGCAGGTCGTGCCGCAGCGGTACGCCGGACCGGTCGTCGACCTTGGCCAGCACCAGCGCGGCGACCGGCAACAGGAGTGCGCCGACCAGCATCAGGGTGAATGCCGCGCCGCCGTGCGCGAACACGAACTTGCCGTTCTCCAGCCGGTGCCGCCCGATCGACGCCGCCAGCACGGGGGCCACGAGTGCACCCAGCGCGACGTAGACCCGTACGACCGCGTGGAGATGCTCGCTGGTACGCGCCCGACGGTGGTCCTCGGTCTCCTGGTCGAGCAGCGTGTGCCCGGTGTTCGCGGCGATGCCCGCGCCGATGCCCGCGAGTGCCGAGACCAGGATCACCGTGGTGACGTCCGGGACGATCCCGGCGGCGAGCAGCGCGAGGCCCGTGAACGCGATGGCCAGCGAGAGCAGTCGGCGCCGCGACAGCGGAGGGAGCACCTTCGGAGCCGTACGGATGCCCAGGACGACGCCGCCCGTCAGGGCCGCCACCAGCAGCCCGTACATCACCGGCCCGCCGCCCAGGTCCTTGGCGTGCAGCACGGAGACGGCGACCGCGGCGGCAACCGCGGCGGCGACGGCCGCGCAGGCCAGGACCAGCAGCGGAAGCGAGCCCGTACGCCCCTTGTCGACGCCGGTGCCCGACTTGGGGCGGCGCAGGCCCTCGAGCGGTGACCGCGCGCGCGGGGTGCGTGCGTCGGGCAGTTCGAGGACGGTCAGCACCGTCAGGGAGGCGGCGAACAGGCCCGCCGCGACATACGACGCGAGCGCCGCCTGATGCTGGTCGAACCAGGCGATCCCGGCGCCCAGCAGGTTGTTGAGGAGCCCGGCCACGACGAGAGCGGCAGCCGCGAGGGGCACCGCCACGAATCCCGTACGCAGCGACAGGCGCCGCAGCGTCTCCGTGTGGTCCGGCAGCGGGCGGACCGCCGCGCCCTCCAGGGGCGCCGCGGGTAGCAGGGCGGGTGCCGCGCTCTCCCGGCACACCGTCCAGAAGCGCTCGGCGACTCCGGTGACGAACGCGGTCACCAGGATCACGGCCAGCGCGTCGTCGGGCGTCCAGTCGATCCACAGGGGCGCGATGATCAGCAGTACGGCCCGCACTCCGTCCGCGCCGACCATGGTCCAGCGGCGGTCGAGCGGCCCCTCCTGGGAGGTCAGGGAGGTGAGCGGTCCGAGGAGTACGGCTCCGAAGAGCAGCGTCGCGAGTATCCGCGCCGCGAAGACGGCCGAGACGGCGAAGGCCACCCCGCGGTAGTTACCCCCGAAGGACCCCGCCGCGACCGCCGCCTGGAGCGCGAGCACGACCAGGACGAGCAGCGCGAGGGCGTCGCCGACGCTGCCCACGAGCTGAGCGCTCCACAGCCGCTTCAACTGCGGTACGCGGAGCAGCGCGCGGACGGCGCGCTCTCGTGAATCTGCGACCAGGGCGTCGTCTGGGGCCGGGGTGTGGGCCGTTGGCTGCTCCGCTCGCGTCATGCGTTCAGCCTATCGGGAGGCGCCGACAACCCCGAAGGGCGGCCACCACATGCGGACGAGGGGCCTCCGCGGGGCGCTCAGCCCTCCGAAGCCGTCGCCTTCTTGGTGGCTGCCTTCTTGGCCGGAGCCTTCTTGGCAGCCGTCTTCGAAGTCGTCGTCTTCTTGGCTGCCGCTTTCTTGGCAGGGGCCTTCTTGGTCGCTGTTTTCTTCGCGGCGGTCTTCTTGGCCGTCTTCTTGGCGGGTGCCTTCGCGCGCTTCTCCGCGAGCAGTTCGTAACCCCGCTCCGGAGTGATCTCCTCGACGCTGTCGCCGGACCGCAGGGTCGCGTTGGTCTCGCCGTCGGTGACGTACGGCCCGAAGCGCCCGTCCTTGACTACGACCGGCTTGCCGCTGACCGGGTCCTCGCCGAGCTCCTTCAGCGGCGGCTTGGCCGCGGCCCGCCCTCGCTGCTTGGGCTGGGCGTAGATGGCGAGGGCCTCTTCCAGCGTGATCGTGAAGAGCTGGTCCTCGGACTGCAGCGAACGCGAGTCCGTGCCCTTCTTCAGGTACGGCCCGTAGCGCCCGTTCTGCGCGGTGATCTCCACACCCTCGGCGTCCTTGCCGACGACGCGCGGCAGCGACATCAGCTTGAGCGCGTCCTCCAGCGTCACCGTGTCCAGGGACATCGACTTGAAGAGCGAGGCCGTACGCGGCTTGACGGCGTTCTTGCCGGTCTTCGGGGTGCCCTCGGGGAGCACTTCGGTGACGTACGGCCCGTAGCGCCCGTCCTTGGCGACGATCTGGTGGCCGGTGACGGGGTCGGCGCCCAGCTCGAAGTCGCCGCTCGGCTTCGCGAGCAGTTCCTCCGCGTACTCCACCGACAGCTCGTCCGGAGCCAGATCGTCCGGGACGTCCGCGCGCTGGTGGTTCTCGGAGTCCTTCTCGCCGCGCTCGACGTAGGGGCCGTAGCGCCCGACGCGCAGCACGATGTCGTTGCCCACGGGGAACGACGACACCTCGCGGGCGTCGATCGCGCCCAGGTCGGTGACGAGTTCCTTGAGGCCGCCCAGGTGGTCCCCGTCGCCGTTGCCGGCTTCGGCCGCGCTGCTGTCGCCGCCCGCGCCCTCGCCGAAGTAGAAGCGCTTCAGCCACGGCACGGCGCGCGCCTCGCCCCGCGCGATGCGGTCGAGGTCGTCCTCCATCTTCGCGGTGAAGCCGTAGTCGACGAGCCGCCCGAAGTGCTTCTCCAGGAGGTTGACCACGGCGAAGGACAAGAAGGACGGCACCAGGGCCGTGCCCTTCTTGAAGACGTAGCCGCGGTCGAGGATGGTCCCGATGATCGACGCGTACGTCGACGGGCGGCCGATCTCGCGCTCCTCGAGCTCCTTGACCAGGCTGGCCTCGGTGTAGCGGGCCGGAGGCTTGGTCGCGTGGCCGTCGACCGAGATCTCCTGGGCGGAGAGGGCGTCGCCCTCGTTGACCTGGGGCAGCCGGCGCTCGCGGTCGTCCAGCTCGGCGTTCGGGTCGTCGGCGCCCTCGACGTACGCCTTCAGGAAGCCGTGGAAGGTGATCGTCTTGCCGGACGCGCTGAACTCGGCGTCCCGGCCGTCCGCTGCGCGGCCACCGATCTTCACCGTGACGGAGTTCCCGGTCGCGTCCTTCATCTGGGAGGCGACGGTCCGCTTCCAGATCAGCTCATAGAGCCTGAACTGGTCGCCGGTCAGTCCGGTCTCGGCAGGCGTACGGAAGCGGTCCCCGGAGGGGCGGATCGCCTCGTGCGCCTCCTGCGCGTTCTTGACCTTGCCGGCGTACGTCCGCGGCTGCGCCGGCAGATAGTCGGCGCCGTACAGCTGTGTGACCTGCGCGCGGGCCGCGGCGACCGCGGTGTCCGAGAGGGTCGTGGAATCCGTACGCATGTAGGTGATGAAGCCGTTCTCGTACAGCTTCTGGGCCACCTGCATCGTGGCCTTCGCACCGAAGCCGAGCTTGCGCGAGGCCTCCTGCTGCATCGTCGTCGTACGGAACGGGGCGTACGGGGAGCGACGATACGGCTTCGACTCGACGGAGCGTACGGAGAAGTCGGTGTTCTCCAGGGCGGCGGCGAGCGCGCGGGCGTTCGCCTCGTCCAGGTGGAGCGTGTTCGCGCTCTTGATCTGCCCGAGCGAGTCGAAGTCGCGACCCTGGGCCACGCGCCTGCCGTCGACCGTAGTGAGGCGCGCGACCAGGGAGGACGGGTCGCTCGAGTCGCCGGCGCGGCCGGTACCGAAGGTGCCCGTCAGGTCCCAGTACTCGGCGGAACGGAACGCGATGCGCTCGCGCTCCCGCTCGACGACCAGGCGGGTCGCCACGGACTGGACGCGGCCCGCCGACAGACGCGGCATGACCTTCTTCCAGAGCACCGGCGAGACCTCGTAGCCGTAGAGGCGGTCGAGGATGCGGCGCGTCTCCTGGGCGTCGACGAGCTTCTGGTTGAGCTCGCGCGGGTTGGCGACGGCGGCCTGGATCGCGGCCTTGGTGATCTCGTGGAAGACCATCCGCTTGACCGGGACCTTGGGCTTGAGCACTTCCTGGAGGTGCCAGGCGATGGCCTCGCCCTCGCGGTCCTCATCGGTGGCGAGGAAGAGCTCGTCGGAGTCGCGCAGCAGGTCCTTGAGCTTCTTGACCTGGGCCCTCTTGTCGGCGTTGACGACATAGATGGGCTGGAAGTCGTGCTCGACGTCCACGCCGAGGCGGCGTACCTCGCCGGTGTACTTCTCGGGCACCTCCGCGGCGCCGTTGGGGAGGTCGCGGATGTGCCCGACGCTCGCTTCGACGACGTAGCCGGGGCCGAGATAGCCCTTGATCGTCTTCGCCTTGGCAGGCGACTCGACGATGACGAGTCGGCGGCCGCCGTGTGCGGTCTCGCTGGTCGGGGACAACTTCGCTCTTCTCTCCGGTCGACGCAGGGGGGTCGCCCCGGGCGCTGGTCCCAGGGGTCGGGTCGTGCTGACGCTGCGGAGTGTGACGGTACATCCCGCCCCCGTGTCAAACGGGAAAAGCCCGCAACGGCCACTCGAACGGTAACCCGACTCCCGGCATTCCTGCCGCCCGGAGTGTGGACCTGCTGCTTCAGCCCTAAACGGAGGGTGACTTGCCAGTTACCGAAACGGCGGAATCATGATGGCTGGAGATCTTGCCGCCGACCCTCCTGAGGCAACAACTCCGGTTCACCGGAGGGCATCGCTCCGGGAACGGGAGTCACACCGGAACACACGCCTTTTCAGATGCGTGTGAAGCACCACACCGCGAGAAGCAGCGCGGCCGTCCCGGCGAAGCTCGCGACCATCGCGGACGCGGCCGGACTCATCCCGTCGGCGACGGGTTCGCGGTGCCGCAGCCGGGCCGCGGTCCACACCAACAGTCCGGCTCCGAACAGGGCGAACACCGATCCCGCAAAGACCGCCGGTCCGCTCTCCATGGTTCGTTCCCTTCGCCCTTGGGTGCCCAAGGACGGGAGGCTGACACCTCCGGGAAGCGAGCACGCGAACCCACGGTGAACGCACGGCGGACAGACCCGTGCGGCTCGCCGCGCACATTCCACGCACGGCGCCGTGCCGGCTCGGTTCGAATGTGCGGCCGGAGCGATTTCGCGCCACCATGACGGCCCGGCGGTCGTGGGGCTTCCGCCCACCCGGCTGCTCACCCGGCGGGCTCGAGAAATCCCTGCTCGATCAGCAGCCGGATCTGCGCGGGCGTACGGTCCCGCAGCAACACCGGGTCTTCGCCGATCAGTTGGGCGATGGCATCCAGAATCCGCCCCGCGCTGAGCTGGCCGTCGCACACACCCGCGAAGCCCGCGCCCACCGTGTCCACCCTGGTGGCCCGCCGCATCCCGCGGTTCTGGCGCAGTACGACATGCTCCGGATCCTCTGCGCCGGGCAGCCCGACCTGCTCCTGAACGATCTCGCCCGCGAGCTTGAAATGCCCGGCGAGCAGCGCCGCATCGTCGTGCGCACGCAGATAGTCCACGCGGTCGAAGTGCGCGCGCACCGTCTCACCGAGCGGCTGTTCGACGGGGTGCGGCCACTCCTCCACGACGACCGAGGGCTGCGCGGCCCCCGACTTGCGCAGGGTGATCCACCCGAAGCCCACGGCTCTGACCTTCCGCGTCTCGAACTCGTCGAGCCACGCGTCGTACCGCGTCTGGTACTCCACCGGATCCGAACGATGATCACCGGCGTCCCGCAGCCAGAGTTCGGCGTACCGCATGACGTCCTGCACCTCGCGCTGCACGACCCACGCGTCACAGTCGCGCGGCACCCAGGACCGCAGGCGGTCCTGCCAGTCCTCCCCCTCCACGTGCTGCCAGTTGGCAAGGAACTGCGCATACCCCCCTTCGTTGAGATGAGCGCCCGCCCCTTGAACGAGCGCCCGGCACAGATCGTCCCCGCCCATCCCGCCGTCCCGGTAGGTGAGCCGGGCGCCAGGAGAGATGACGAAGGGCGGGTTGGAGACGATCAGGTCGTACGTCTCCTCGCCCACCGGCTCGAACAGCGAGCCCTCGCGCAGATCTGCTCCCGGGGCGCCGGACAGGGCGAGTGTGAGCGCGGTGATGTGCAGTGCGCGCGGGTTGACGTCGGTCGCGGTCACGCGCGTGGCGTGCTGTGCGGCGTGCAGCGTCTGGATTCCGGAGCCGGCGCCGAGATCGAGCGCCGACGCGACGGGCGTACGCACCGTGACCCCCGCCAGGGTCGTGGACGCGCCGCCCACGCCGAGTACGACCCGTTCATCATGACTGCCGATGCCGCCGGCTCCTCCGACCGCGCACCCGAGGTCCGAGACGATGAACCAGTCCTCGCCGCCGGGTCCGCCGAACGGCCGGACATCGACCGTCGCCGAGACCTCGTCGCCGCCGGTCCGGGTCAGCCAGCCGCCCTCCAGGCAGTCCTGAACCGGCAGTACGTCCGCCACACGCGCGTGCGGCACGGGCTGCTGCAACAGGAACAGCCGTACGAGAGCCTCCAGCGGCGTGTCGCCCCGGGTCGCCCGAAGCGCGGGCACGGTCTCGCTCCGGGCCAGCGCCGCGTACGCAGAGGCGCCCAGCAGATCGAGCAGGCCGTCGGCGCTGAAGGAGGCGCCCAGGAGGGCGTCCCGCAGCCGTGCGGTGACGTCGGAGCGGTCGGTCGAGGGCAGCGTTGCCAGGCTGGTGTTACTCACGCCTCCATTGTTGCCGCTCCCGCCGACGGGACGCCTGTCCCTGTGGACAACATGCCGCCCGGGGACAACATGCCGATGGCCCGGCACGCACGCGTACCGGGCCATCTCTCGGCTGACGAACGATCGGTCTCCTGGGTCAGCCGTTGGTCGCCGACGGCGACCCGGAGGCGGACTTGCAGCTCTCCTGCTTGGTCATCGCCTGGCCCACCTCGCCCTCCTGCAGCTTGTTGAGGGCGACATTGCCGCTCTGGCCCAGCTTGTCCAGCTCGGTGGCGATGTCCTTGAGCCCGTCCGCGAACTTCCCCTGGTCCTTCGTGTCGAGCGCGTCGACCTGCTTCTTGAGGTCGGCGTACGACGTGGAGATGCCGTTGAGCTCCTTGACGGCGTCCGCCTGCTTCTTCTTGCCGTCCTCGACATCCGGCGCCCCGGCCTTGTTCACGGCGGCGCCGATCGCCTTGTAGGCGTCGGACATGTCCTGGAAGGCCTGGGAGTCCGTCTTCTGGACGTCCGCCGGCGTGCTGTTGTCCGAGGTCTGCTTCTGGATGGAGGTGTTGGCGGCCTCGATCTTCTTCGCCTGCGGCTGCACCTCGTCACAGACCTCTTTGGCCCAGGAGTTCAGCTTTTCGCTGCTGTCGTCTCCGCCACATCCCGACAGCGCCAGTACCAGTACCGCACCGCCGGACAGTGCGGCCGCGAGCTTCTTGTTCACCGGATTGGTCCCTTCCATGGCTCTCGGCCCCGGAACATACACGCCAAGTGGGCGACACCCACGAGATGGAAGTCCGATTTGTAAATATTGTAGCCATTTGCACCAAGCGAGAGAAGGCTCACGAACCCGGCGTGAAAACCCGAGAGCGGGCGGACAGCGCGTCAAGACGCGCCGCCCGCCCGCTCGTTGAGCGGAACCTGACCAGCCGTAAGGCCAGGCCGTGGAGCAATCGCCTAGGAAACCACCGCCGCATCCGTCGACTTGGAGACCGGTTCGGAGTTGTCTTCGTCACCTACGGCGATACCGCGCCGTTTGGACACGTACACCGCACCCACGATCACGGCGAGCGAGAGCACCGCGATGAGTACGCGCATGCCCACGCTCTTGTCCTCGCCGTAGCTGAATTTGACCACCGCAGGCGCGATGAGCAGCGCCACCAGGTTCATCACCTTCAGCAGGGGGTTGATCGCAGGTCCCGCGGTGTCCTTGAAGGGGTCGCCGACCGTGTCGCCGATCACCGTCGCGGCATGGGCCTCGCTGCCCTTGCCACCGTGGTGACCGTCCTCGACGAGCTTCTTCGCGTTGTCCCAGGCGCCGCCGGAGTTGGCGAGGAAGACCGCCATCAGCGTGCCCGTGCCGATCGCACCCGCCAGGAACGAGCCGAGCGCACCGACCCCGAGCGTGAAACCGATCGCGATCGGCGTCAGTACGGCGAGCAGGCCTGGTGTGGCCAGTTCGCGCAGCGCGTCCTTGGTGCAGATGTCGACGACGCGCCCGTACTCGGGCTTCTCGGTGTAGTCCATGATCCCGGGGTGCTCGCGGAACTGCCGCCGCACTTCGTAGACCACGGCCCCGGCGGACCGCGACACCGCGTTGATCGCCAGCCCGGAGAAGAGGAAGACGACCGCGGCGCCCGCGACGAGACCGACCAGGTTGTTGGGCTGCGAGATGTCCATCATCAGGTTCATCGGCGCGCCCTCGCCGCTGACCCGCTCGCCCACTTCGTTCGCGGCCGTGAGGATCGCGTCACGGTACGAGCCGAAGAGCGCCGAAGCCGCGAGTACGGCCGTGGCGATGGCGATGCCCTTGGTGATGGCCTTCGTGGTGTTGCCCACCGCGTCCAGGTCCGTGAGCACCTGGGCGCCCGAGCCGGTGACGTCGCCGGACATCTCGGCGATGCCCTGCGCGTTGTCGGAGACCGGTCCGAAGGTGTCCATGGCGACGATGACGCCGACCGTGGTGAGCAGCCCGGTACCGGCCAGCGCGACGGCGAAGAGCGCCAGCATGATCGACGTACCGCCGAGCAGGAACGCCCCGTACACGCCGAGCCCGATCAGCAGGGCGGTGTACACGGCCGATTCGAGACCGACGGAGATACCGGCGAGGATGACGGTGGCCGGGCCGGTCAGCGAGGTCTTGCCGATGTCACGTACGGGACGGCGGGTCGTCTCGGTGAAGTAGCCCGTCAGCTGCTGGATCAGCGCGGCCAGCACGATGCCGATCGCGACAGCGACGAGCGCGAGGATCCGCGGATCGCCGCCGTTGTCCAGGATGGCCGTGTCCGTGACGCCGTCCAGATCGGCGTACGAGGACGGCAGGTAGATGAAGACGGCCGCGGCCACCAGCGCCAGCGAGATCACCGCGGAGATGAAGAAGCCGCGGTTGATGGCGCTCATTCCGCTGCGGTCGGCCCGGCGCGGTGCCACCGCGAAGATGCCGATCATCGCGGTGATCACGCCGATCGCGGGCACGATCAGCGGGAACGCGAGCCCTGAGTCGCCGAACGCCGCCTTGCCGAGGATCAGCGCGGCGACGAGCGTGACGGCGTACGACTCGAAGAGGTCGGCGGCCATACCGGCGCAGTCGCCGACGTTGTCGCCCACGTTGTCGGCGATGGTCGCGGCATTGCGCGGATCGTCCTCCGGAATGCCCTGCTCGACCTTGCCGACCAGGTCGGCGCCGACGTCGGCGGCCTTGGTGAAGATGCCGCCGCCGACACGCATGAACATCGCGATCAGTGCGGCACCGAGACCAAAGCCCTCCAGGACCTTCGGTGCATCGGCCGCGTACACCAGCACCACACAGGAGGCGCCCAGCAGACCGAGCCCCACCGTGAACATGCCGACGACGCCGCCTGTGCGAAAAGCGATCTTCATGGCTTTGTGCGAGACGGCGGTGAGATCCTTTTCGGGTTCGCCTTCCGCCGGGGTCGCTTCTCGCGCCGCGGCGGCCACACGCACATTGCTGCGTACGGCGAGCCACATGCCGATATAG
Organism: Streptomyces vastus; assembly: GCF_039532825.1. NCBI lineage: Bacteria > Bacillati > Actinomycetota > Actinomycetes > Kitasatosporales > Streptomycetaceae > Streptomyces > Streptomyces vastus. Next base: position 46,229 of record NZ_BAAASJ010000035.1, on the reverse strand, counting down.
CCGGTGGTCGCCGAGAACGCCGCGCCGATCAAGAAGAAGACCGATCGTCCGGCGCGCTGATTCCAGTCGTCCGCGGGCAGCAGCATGAGCAGGAAGAACACCGCGACGGCGAATACGCCGAGCGTGCGCATCTGCCGTCCCAGGTAGGCATTCGCGCCCTCCTGAATCGCCACCGCGATCTTCTTCATGCTGTCGGTGCCCTCGCCGGCCGCGAGGACCTGGCGGACCAAGATCCCGGCGACGACAAGCGCCGCAAGGGCGACGGCCGCGATGACCATCACGATGAGGCGGTTGTCGTCGGTCAGTACTGCGGCTGCGAAGGTTGTGGGCTGGTCAAACTGATGAGGGGTAGAAAGCCCCGCCATTCGTCCTCCTTGACGCCTGTGCTGAGCTCAAGATGTGGACGGATTGTAGGTACCGGAACCTGATCAAAACAGTGCGCGGTAAGCGGAATCGGCCTTCACATGCTCTTCAGTAAATGATCCAGGGGCCATCATGGAACCCGAAAGTGGTAATGCCCCAAAAGCATTGACGCTTGATCCGTTGACGCGCGACAGGCAGCAAACCCGATCATTAGGCTGATCGTGAATTCATTCACGATAACGCGTGCGCAATCCACGTGCACGAGGGCGCACGAGAAAGGGCCCCGCTGAGCAGGGCCCTTTCCGTACTGCGTTGGGTGAGGGGTCAGGAAACGAGCGTGGCCGGCGGCGTGGTGGGCCAGCTCATCCTGATCAGTCCGCCGTTCTCACCGGCGGTGACCTCCACGTCGTCGACGAGGCCGCTGATGACCGCGAGGCCCATCTCGTCCTCCTCGGTCTCCGCGTCCGACTCGTCGGCTCCGCCGTGGGCTCCCGGCACCTCGCCGGGAGCCGTGTGCGGCGCCTCGTCGCCTACCTCGATGGAGAACTGCTTCTCCTCCTCGATCAGCAGCACCCGCACCGGCGCCGAGATACCGCCGCTCTGGTGCAGTCCGACGGCCCGCGTACAGGCTTCGCCGACGGCGAGCCTGACCTCGTCGAGGACGGCCTCGTCCACTCCGGACCTGCGCGCCACCGCTGCCGCCACCAGTCGGGCGGTCCTGACGTGCTCGGGCAGCGCGCTGAAGCGGAGTTCAACGGTGGCCATGCATCCCCCTCGGAACTACGGGCGTGCTGTCAGGGGGCCGGGCCGCCGAGGCCCGGACCCCCTCGTTGACTTTCTTCCGTCCCGGACCCACGGCCCGGAACCAGCCTTCGGCCAAGGGCCGCTCGGTCGCGACCGAGGACCGCTCAGTCGGTGGCCGCCACCGCTTCCTCGACCGAGGTGTGGATAGGGAACACCTTGGTGAGACCGGTGATGCGGAAGATCTTCAGAATGCGCTCCTGGTTGCAGACCAGTCGCAGCGAGCCCTCATGGGCGCGCACCCGCTTCAGGCCGCCTACCAGCACGCCGAGTCCGGTGGAGTCGAGGAAGTCCACGCCCTCCATGTCGACGACAAGATGAAAACTGCCGTCGTTCACCAGCTCGACCAGCTGCTCGCGCAGCTTGGGCGCGGTATATACATCGATTTCGCCACCGACTTCGACGACCGTACGATCGCCGACGGTACGTGTCGACAGGGACAGGTCCACGGATCCTCCAGCACCTTGCTATCGAGCGGTCGCCCCTCGGGACACCTCGGCGGCGCCCCCGGGACTGTTCGCCAGCCGCGATGGCATTCAATCACTTACCGGCAGGCGTGCACGACGCCTTAGGCCCATTGTCCGTCACGCCAGTGACACACTCGATGCCGATGGCCAAGAATCCCCGGTCCGATCGACCCTCGACGGACACCGCTTCCCGCCCCGCTCCGGGCACGGTTCTCGACCGGCTCGCGTCGGGGCCGAGCCGGGCTTCGCGCATCACTCATACGGAGCACTTGCCCCCACGTGAGGGCCGCCATGCCGTCTGGCCCGACCGGATCCGCTCCGAGGTGATCGCGGCGGTGCAGGCAGCAGGCATCGAGCACCCCTGGGCCCACCAGGCACAAGCCGCCGAGCACGCCCTGAACGGCGAATCAGTGATCGTCGCCACAGGCACCGCCTCGGGCAAGTCGCTGGCGTATCTCGCACCTGTGCTGTCGTGTCTGCTCGACGGCTCGGAAGCCGCCAACGGCCGCGGTGCGACCTCCCTCTACCTCGCCCCGACCAAGGCCCTCGCGGCGGATCAGTGCCGAGCCGTGAAGGAAATTTCACATCCTCTGGGCAACGCGGTGCGTCCCGCCGTCTACGACGGGGACACTCCCGTCGAGGAACGCGAGTGGGTACGCCAGTACGCGAACTACGTCCTGACCAACCCCGACATGCTGCACCGCGGGATACTGCCCTCCCACCCCCGCTGGTCCTCCTTCCTGCGCGCCCTGCGCTATGTCGTCATCGACGAGTGCCACACCTACCGCGGCGTCTTCGGCTCGCACGTCGCCCAGGTACTGCGCCGGCTGCGCCGCCTGTGCGCCCGGTACGGTTCCTCGCCCGTCTTCCTCCTCGCCTCCGCGACCGCCGCCGAACCGTCGGTGGCCGCTCGTCGACTGACCGGCCTCCCGGTCGTCGAGGTCGCGGACGACGCCTCACCGCGTGGCGAACTGGTGTTCGCCCTGTGGGAGCCCCCGCTCACCGAACTCCACGGCGAGAAGGGCGCCCCCGTCCGCCGTACCGCCACCGCCGAGACCGCGGACCTCCTCACCGACCTGACCGTGCAGGGCGTCCGCTCAGTCGCCTTCGTACGCTCCCGCCGGGGCGCCGAGCTGATCTCGGTGATCGCCCAGGAACGGCTCGCCGAGGTCGACCGCTCCCTGGCCCGGCGCGTGGCCGCGTACCGCGGCGGCTACCTCCCCGAGGAACGCCGCGCCCTCGAGCAAGCCCTCCACTCCGGCGAACTCCTCGGCCTCGCCGCCACCACCGCCCTCGAACTCGGCGTCGACGTCTCGGGACTGGACGCCGTGATCATCGCGGGCTACCCAGGCACGAGGGCATCGCTGTGGCAGCAGGCGGGCCGCGCGGGACGCTCCGGGCAGGGCGCCCTCGCGGTCCTGGTGGCCCGCGACGACCCACTGGACACCTTCCTCGTCCACCACCCGGAGGCCCTGTTCGACCAGCCCGTGGAGTCCACCGTCCTCGACCCCGACAATCCGTACGTCCTCGCGCCCCACCTGTGCGCCGCCGCCGCCGAACTGCCTTTGACGGAAGAGGACCTGCCGCTCTTCGGCCCGGCCGCCGCCGATCTGCTTCCGCAGCTGGAGGCCGCGAAACTGCTGCGCCGCCGTACGAAGGCATGGCACTGGACGCGCCGGGAACGAGCCGCCGACCTCACGGACATCCGCGGCGGGGGCGGCAGTCCCGTACGGGTCGTCGAGGCCGGTTCGGGGCGGCTACTGGGAACAGTCGACGCCGGCGCCGCGCACACCAGCGTCCACGACGGGGCGGTCCACCTCCACCGGGGCCGTACGTACCTGGTGAAGGAACTGGACCTCGAGGACTCGGTAGCCCTGGTCGAGGAGGCCAACCCGCCGTATTCGACGGTCGCCCGCGACACCACGGCCATCTCCGTCCTGGAAACGGACGTCGAAGTCCCCTGGGGCGAGGGCCGGTTGTGCTACGGCTCCGTCGAGGTCACCAACCAAGTCGTCTCCTTCCTGCGTCGTCGTGTCATCACCGGCGAAGTGCTCGGTGAGACGAAACTCGACCTCCCTCCTCGTACGCTCCGCACCCGCGCCGTGTGGTGGACGGTCACCGAGGACCAGCTCGACGCCGCCCGGGTGACCCCGGAGATCCTCGGCGGCGCCCTGCACGCCGCCGAGCACGCATCGATCGGCATGCTCCCGCTGTTCGCCACCTGCGACCGCTGGGACATCGGCGGCGTCTCCATCCCCCTGCACCCGGACACACTCCTCCCGACGGTCTTCGTGTACGACGGCCACCCCGGCGGGGCGGGCTTCGCCGAGCGCGCCTTCCACACGGCTCGCGAGTGGCTCACGGCCACCCGCCAGGCCATCGCCTCCTGCGAGTGCGAGGCCGGCTGCCCGTCCTGCATCCAGTCCCCCAAGTGCGGCAACGGCAACGACCCACTGCACAAGCGGGGGGCCGTGCGATTGCTGACGGTCCTGCTGCGCGGGGCACCGGAGGGACGAGAGGCCGGGGCCCCCTCGAAGGCAGGGGCAGGGGGTGAGGGGGCGGATGGGTAGCTCGGTGAGAGCGCCGGCTCCCTGCCGCCGGCCCAAGCGGGGCGCGCCTGGGCCAACGGCCGGAAGCGGGGTTATGGCGTCGCCTCCGGTGCGGAGCCGGCCTCACTCCCGGGTGCAGGGTGCGGCACTCTTCCCGAGCTCCGTGCGAGGCCGACCTCCGGTTCCAAGCCGGCGAGCCGGGCGCCGGGTCCGTCTACGGGTTCACCCCCTCTCCGGCCCGACTGCTTCGCCCGCGGGGCGAGGCGGCGCTATCGCTCCTTCAGGGCCCGCCGGAGGCTTCGGCCCCGCCGGTCCCGCCCGAGACCTGACTTCCGCGGCGAACGGCCCCCGCCCCGCCGCGACCCTGACGTCCGAGACCTCGCCGTAGACGGCACACCGCACGATGCGGGTGCCCTGGGCCCGCGCCACCCGGTCAGCCTGGGCGCAGGCCGCCGTACCGCCTTCCATCCAGTGGTCCGCCGCCGCGAGTGCCGCCAAGTCGGCGGCACCGCCCGCATGGTGACGCATCATCACCGCTTGGCTCATCGCGAGGATGGCGCCGAAGAAGACGCACAGCACCGCGATGACGCCCACCGCCGAGACGGTCGCTGAACCCCGGTCCGAGGAGAACGCTCTCTTACGCGAACCCCACCATCGTTCGCTCCACCTCGTCATCCGCCCGACCCCACCGTCTGCTCGGCCAGGGCGACGGCCTCGTGCCCCAGGTCGAGCGCCAGCGCGTCGGGACCCGGGGGCTTCGCCGTGACTCGCACGCGCACCAGGTCGCCCTCGCGCCGAACCGTGACCTGCGCCCCGTCCGGCGCCGTCTGCCGGGCCACCGTCGTCACCGTGCCCGGCGGGTCCTGGCGGGCCGCCGCACGTGCCCCCGCCCGGGCCGCGTCCACGCACTGGATCTGCGCGGACACGGCCATCAGGGCCCAGACCAGTGCCGACGTGAACGCGATCAGCACGGGCAGCACCACGGCCGCCTCCGCTGTCACGAACCCTCGGTCACCGGCCAGACGCCGGACCGGACCCCGGCCCGGACGGGAAGCGCGCTCCTCAGAACTGGCCATTGAGCGCTCGCTCCACGATGTCCTGCAGAGCCCCCTTGACCTGCCCACTGGTCAGCACCTCGTAGAGCAGCGCGGCGAACCCCACCGCCGCGATCAGCCCCATCGCGTACTCGGAGGTCACCATTCCGGCATCCCTCCGCGCCGCCGAAGCCCTCCGCACCGCCCAGGCCGTAGGCGCCTCCCACGCCCTGCCCGCCAGCGCCTGCACCCGGCCGGCCCGCACTCGTACCCGCATTGCCCTGCTCATTCGAACCCCCGTGTAGATCCGCTCTGTCGAATCATTCGACTCATTCACTTCGTCCAGCTCAGCCGGACCTGTTCCGTTCATCGCTCGCCCTTCACCACGCCCCGCTCGTCAACCACCACCTCCCAACACCCCGCCCGCGAGCCCGATCACCACAGGCAGCACCCCGGTCGCGATGAACGCGGGCAGGAAGCACAGCCCCACAGGTGCGGTGACCATGACGGCCGCCCGCCGCGCACGAGCGGTGGCGGTACGTCCCCACTCCGCGCGTGCCTCCGCGGCGAGGCGCCCGACAGGACTCGCCGCCGGTACGCCCGACTCGCCCGCCCGCTCCAGCAGCCGGGCCAGTGCCCGGGCGCCGGGCAGCGCGGCCAGCCCCCGCCATGCCTCGGCCGGTTCACCGCCGAGCCGCACCTCGGCCGCGCCCCGCGTGAGCCGTTCTCCGACGGGCCCTTCCAGCGCCTCCCCCACAGCCTGAGCCGCCGCTACGGGACTGGCGCCCGCCACGATGCAGGCCGCCAACAGATCGGCAGCGAGGGGCAGTTGCCGCTCGGCCGGTCCCGAGCCGGACTCCTCCGCGGGAGTCAGCCTGCGCTGCCACCGGCTCACCCCGAACCCGGCCACAAGCCCCACGACGAGCCCGGGAACGCCGCCGACGAACACCCAGCAGGCGCTGACGGCGCCCACCATCGGCAGCCATTTCCGCATCGGGGCCCGAATGTCGAAGCTTCGTCCGGTCGGCGCCGGTTCCACGACCAGCACCGCTCCCAGCCGCCTGCGCACTCTCCGCTCCCGCCGCGCCGCCCCCAGGACCCACATGAGCGACCACAGCCCCGCCACCAGGCACAGGGCCACCCCCAGCTTGTGGACAGTCTCCGGGCTCATCCCGCCTCCGCCTTCCGTACGATCCGCAGTGCCCACCACAGCCCGGCGCCCTCCAGCGCCCCGCCGACCAGCAGACAGCCCAGACCCGCGCCGGTGTGCAGCACGACGTGCAGCGGATCGGCGCCGAGCGCGGTGCCGAGGAGCAGACCCAGCAAGGGCAAACCGGCGAGCAGAACCGCCGTCGACCGGGCACCGGCCAACTGGGCGCGCAGATCGGCCCGTTGATCCCGCTCCGCGCGAAGCGCCGCCTCCAGCCGGTCGAGCCCGGCCGCGAGTCCGGCACCCCGGTCCACGGCGACCCGCCAACACGCGGCGAGCCCCAGCAGTCCCTCGGCGCCCGGCCGCCGTGCCGCATCGGTGAGCGCGCCGGGCACATCCCCGCCGAACCGCGCCGCCGCCAGCACCACCGCCTGCGCATCGCCGAGCCCGCCCGAGTCACGAGCGGCCCGCAGCAGCGCCTCGCCCGGCTGCCGCCCGGCGCGCACCTCCCCCGCGAGCGTCCCGCACAACGCGATCACCGCATCGGCCCACCGCTCCCGGGTACGCCGTGCCTGACCGGCCCGTCGAGCCCGCCTCACCAGCGGCACCCCGAGCGCGCCCACGACAAGCGGCACTACTGAAGCCCCCAGCAGGGCGACCACCACCCCGGCGACCAGCGACCACCACTCGCCCCGAAGCCGAAGCCGATGCAGTTGCCGTAGCCACTCCACGGCCGGCGCGACCCGCTCCCGCGCCCTTCGCTCCCACGTCGGCGGTCCGGTCCCTGCCACCGCGCCACCCGCACACAGCAGTTGAGCCCGCCGAGCGCCTGGCCCTTGGCCACACATCAGCCAGGCCGCCGCCCCGGCACACACCATCGCCGCACCCACCGGCACCTCACCGACCCCCGTCACAAGCCCTCACCCCTCTCACCGAGCAGCCCCCGCAGCCGCTCCCACCCCCGCTCGTAGGCGAAGGCCTCCACGCCCCAGCGCAGCGCCGGCACTGTCACAACGAGCCCCGCCGGATCCCGCTCCAGAACATGCACTTCGGCGATCCGCCGCCGCCCGGCCCGGTCCCGTGCAAGATGGAGCACCACCGAAAGGGCTGCCGCCACCTGGCTGTGCAGGGCGGCCCGGTCGAGCCCCGCTGCCGTGCCCAACGCCTCCAAGCGGGCGGGCACCAATGACGCGGCGTTCGCGTGGACGGTGCCACCGCCGTTGTGGCCGGTGTTCAACGCCGCCAGCAGATGGACGACTTCGGGCCCGCGCACCTCGCCGACGACCAGCCGGTCCGGCCGCATCCGCAGGGCCTGGCGCACCAGGTCCTGGAGGGTGACGAGTCCGGCACCCTCCTGGTTGGCGGGTCGGGATTCGAGGCGTACGACATGGGGATGATCAGGGCGAAGCTCCGCCGAGTCCTCGGCGAGCACGATCCGCTCACCCGGTCCGATCAGCCCCAGCAGGGCACTGAGAAGCGTCGTCTTGCCGCTGCCCGTACCGCCGCTGATCAGGAACGAGAGCCGGGCGTCGAGCAGTGCCCTCAGCACCCGGTCGCCGCCCGGGGGTACGGTCCCCGCGACCACCAGTTCGTCGAGGGTGAACGCCCGTGGCCGTACGACCCTCAACGACAGGCACGTCGAGCCGACCGCGACCGGTGGCAGCACGGCATGCAGACGCGTACCGTCCGGAAGCCGGGCGTCGACCCAGGGGTGCGCGTCGTCGAGCCGCCGCCCGGCCACGGCCGCGAGGCGCTGAGCGAGCCGTCGTACGGCCGCCGCGTCCGCAAAGGAGACGGCCGTCAGCTCCAGGCCGCCGCCGCGGTCCACCCACACCCGGTCGGGCGCCGAGACCAGCACATCGGTCACCGAGGGATCGGCGAGCAGCGGCTCCAGCGGACCGGTCCCGACCAGCTCGGAGCGCAATCGCTCAGCAGCACCGAGCACTTCGGCGTCCCCCAGCACTCGCCCCTGGTCCCGCAACGCCTGCGCCACCCGCGCCGGAGTCGGCTCGGCCCCGCTCTCGGCCAGCCACTGCCGCACCCCGTCCAGCAACTCTTCATCTGCGGGCCAGTTCACGCCGGCACGCCCGCCGCCCAGCCTCGTGTCCGTCGGCAATCCCACGCCCGCATGTCCACCGACCGGCCCTGCAACCGCAGGCCTCCGCACTCCTACTCGCCCGCCGGCCGGCCCCGTATCCACAGACCTGCCCACGTCCGTACGACCACTCGCCGACCTCGCGTTCGCGGGCGAACGCACACCCGCAGGCTCACCGACCGGTCCCGCAACCACACACGGCCCAACTCTCGCTCGCCCGCTGGTCGACCCCGCATGCGCAGGCCAGTTCACGCCGGTACGACCATCCGTCGGCCTCGCGCCCGCAGGCGAACCCACACCCGCACGCCCGCCCAACGCCCCGCCGTCCACAGGCAACCCCGCAACACCCGTACGTCCACCGAGCCCTACGCCACGCACACGCGTGCCCCCGCTCATACGCCCCCTCCCGCCATCGCGGCCCGCTCCCAGAACGCCGAGCAGAAGCGGGCAAGCGGCCCCCGTGCGTCGGCTCCGGGTGGAGCCCCGCGTTCCTGGGCCACCGGCAGTCCCACCTCCACGGGGACTTCGCCCGCCAGGGGCAGCCCGAGGAGTCGGGCCACCTCCTTGTCGTCGAGGCCGGGTGCGTACGGCCCTCGTACCGCGACCCGTAGATCGCGCAGGACCATGCCGACCACGGACGCCACCCGCCCTGCCGCCGCGACGGCGCGCAGTTCGGCGGGGACCACGAGGAGTCCGAGGTCCAGCTGGGCGAGAACCTCTGCGACTCCTTCGTCGATCCGGCGCGGCAGGTCCACGACGACCGTGCCGCCTCGTCGTCGGGCCGCGGCCAGCACAGCGCGTACGGCCTCGGGGGCAATGACGACACAGTCGCCGCGATCCCAGCTGAGGACCCGCAAGGCGTGCAGCTCGGGCAGCGACTCCTCCAGAGCGCCGCCGCCGACCCGGCCGCGCGAGCCGGCGAAGGCCGGCCAGCGCAGGCCCTCAGCTGTCTCGCCGCCGAGGAGTACGTCGAGTCCGCCGCCCAGCGGATCCGCGTCCACAAGCAGGGTGCGCCGCCCCTCGCGCGCCGAGGTGACCGCGAGCGCGCAGGCGAGCGTGGACGAACCGGCCCCGCCGCGGCCGCCGATCACGCCGACGGTGAGCGCGGGCGGGCCGACTCCTTCGGCCACATCGGCGATCCGGTCGACCAGCCATTGTTCGCCATCAGGCAGCAGCAGGACATGGTCGGCGCCGATCTCCACGGCCCGCTGCCACACCCCCGAATCATCCTGATCCCGCCCTACCAGCACCACGCCGCGCCTGCGCACGGCCCCGCGCACCCGCCGCGCGGCATCATCGCCGACGAGCACCAAGGGAGCCGTCTCCCAGCCGCCTCCGCGCTCCGGCACCCCATGGTGGACCTCGGGCCTGGCGCCCGCCGCGGCGCACAGCCGCAGCAGGTCGTCCAGCAGTTCCACGTCCTCCGTGACGATCAACGGCCTGCCCCGGCGCCCTTCGGCGGCCGACAGCCGGTCGTGTGTGATGGCTCCAGCCACGATCTCCATCCCCCTTCGCTGCTTGCTCGCGAAGCCCCCGCGGCCCCGCGAATCCCGCCCGCGCACAAGAACCGGCAACCGGTCCTCCATATGAACCGCCGATACGAACCGGCCATAGCCGCCGGACAAACCGAACCGGCCATGAACTCGCACCCGGCGGCACGCGCTGGAATCACGGTGCAGCGATCCCGGAAATCGTGTGGATCTTGCTCGATAACTGTGGACGACTCGATGGTTGTGAATATCGCGTTCACCCAAACCAGTGACCGTTGCAGGACTTCCGCAGAGCAGCGCAACGACTACGTACGGTGACGGATCATGCGTACACGCGAAGAAGCACCGGAGCCCGCACAACGGGCCCGGTGCTCAGCGAAGGAAGGGAGAAAACCCACCCGGACATGCGACGACCCCCGCCGGGGGGGAGAGCGGGGGTCGTCCCCACGGCCGACTCGGGGGGGGAGGAGCCGGACCGGGTTAGCACGGTCGCGAACGATCCGTGACTTCCATGGTGTACCCGAGAGCCTTCTCAGGCAAACCCATGCACCTCACCTTACGCCGAATGGTGGGCGCCTATGCTCAGGCTCGTGGAAAACCACTCCTTGCCCCGCACAGCGGCCTTCTTTGATCTGGACAAGACGGTCATTGCGAAGTCGAGCACGCTCACGTTCAGCAAGTCGTTCTACCAAGGTGGACTGATCAACCGCCGGGCCGTGTTGCGTACCGCATATGCCCAGTTTGTCTTCCTCGCGGGCGGCGCCGACCACGATCAGATGGAGCGGATGCGCGAGTATCTGTCCGCGCTGTGCCGCGGCTGGAACGTCCAGCAGGTCAAGGAGATCGTCGCCGAGACGCTGCACGACCTGATCGACCCGATCATCTACGACGAGGCGGCGTCGCTCATCGAGGAGCACCACCTGGCCGGCCGCGATGTCGTGATCGTCTCCACCTCCGGGACGGAGGTCGTCGAGCCGATCGGTGAACTGCTCGGCGCGGACCGGGTGGTGGCGACCCGCATGGTCGTGGGCGACGACGGCTGCTTCACGGGCGATGTGGAGTACTACGCGTACGGCCCGACGAAAGCCGAGGCGATCAAGGAACTGGCCGCGTCCGAGGGGTACGACCTCTCGCGCTGCTATGCCTACAGCGACTCGGCGACCGACATCCCGATGCTCGAAGCCGTCGGCCATCCCCATGCCGTCAATCCCGACCGTGCCCTGCGCCGCGAGGCCACCACGCGCGCGTGGCCCATACTCGACTTCCACCATCCGGTGCGGCTCAAGCAGCGGCTGTCCGTGCCGCCCCGCCCGGCCCTGGTCGCCGCGGCGGCGATAGGTGCGGCGGCGGCCACAGCGGGCCTGGTCTGGTACGCGAGCCGACGCCGTTCAGTGGTGGGCTGAGCCTGCCGAACGGCCCCGTGACGATAGGGGTGACCGAATACTCCTCTTTGAGCCCAAAAGTAAAGAAGCACAGCCAGGGCTTCCGCTTCCTCCGGTCCTGGAGTACAAAGAAGTTAACGGCCCGCGAGACCAAGGATCATCCGAAAGGATCACCTTTAAACGCAACCAAGGCCCCACGGACCGAGCATGAACACTGGGCACCCACGCGACGTCGACCCGTCGATTACGGGCCAGCCGCACCAGGCGACGGGCAAAGTTCCCGACCTGATGGGCAATATTTCGAGGACGCTTGGTAACCCGGTGAACATGCCAGCGGCGGTACGAACCCTCGTACCGCCGCAACCCTGTTCAGGGCGTTTTTCGCCGCCCTCCTGAGGGGCTCATTTTCCAGCCCCGGAACACAGAAGCCCGCGGCGCGAGGCCGAACGTCACCGGGAGGGCCGAACGTCACGCCGCCCCGCGCTGCAGCGCCTCGCACACCGCCGTCGACTCCCGCGCGCCCAGCTCAACCGCCTTGCCACAGTGGGCGATCCAGGTCTCCATGCCCTCCGGGGTGCCGGACACGTACCCCTCGAAGGCTGCCAGATAGGCCGCGCGGCCCTGTTCCGCCTGGCCGACCTCGGCCGGGCAGACGGACTTCGGGTCGAGGCCGCTGCCGACCAGGACGATGCGTTCGGCCGCGCGCGCGACCAGGCCGTTGTGGGAGACGAAGGGGCGCAGAGCGAGCAGTTCGCCGTGCACCACGGCGGCAGTCACCAGGGCGGGGGCGGAGCTGCCCGCGATGATCAACTGCGAGAGACCGTCGAGGCGGCCCGCGACCTCGGCCGCGTCGGGCAGCGGCAGTTCGATCAGCGGCTCGTCGACGGGTTCGCCGTCCTGCCGCGGCCGGCCGACCTCGTCCCCCTTGTCCGCGGCCGCCACCAGGTGCAGCCTCGCCAGCACCCGAAGGGGCGACTGCCGCCAGATGGACAGGAGTTGACCGGCCTCGGCGGTCAACCGGAGGGCCGCGCCCACCACTCTGGCCTCGTCGTCACCGCTGAAGTCGGTTCGCCGGCGCACCTCTTCGAGGGCCCAGTCGGCGCCGGACAGCGCGGCGGAGCCTCGCGCGCCGCGCAGCGCGGCCTCGGAGGTGATCTCGTTGCTGCGGCGCCGCATGATCCGATGCCCGTACACGCGGTCCACAGCCTTGCGCACGGACTCCACGGATTTCGCGACGCCGGGCAGCGAGCCCAGGGTCGCGAGCGGGTCGGCGTTCTCACCTGTCGAACTCATGAGTACGACCCTACGCATCACTGTGACCATCCCCACGAAGGAGTGGTCTTCTTCACGTTTGGCGGCGATCGAACGTGGTTCGACCACTAGGCTTACTGAACATGAAAATTGCTTTCGTTGGGAAGGGCGGCAGTGGCAAGACCACCCTGTCCTCGCTCTTCATCCGTCACCTCGCGACCACGGGATCGCCGGTCGTCGCGGTCGACGCCGACATCAACCAGCACCTCGGGCCCGCGCTCGGGCTCGACGAGGCGGACGCCGCCGCACTGCCCGCGATGGGCGACCGGCTTCTGCTGATCAAGGACTACTTGCGCGGTTCCAACCCGCGTATCGCCTCCGCCGAGACGATGATCAAGACGACTCCGCCCGGCGAGGGCTCCCGGCTGCTGCGGGTGGTCGAGAACAACCCGGTGTACGACGCCTGTGCCCGAGCCGTGGAACTCGACGGTGGCGCCGTCCGTTTGATGGTCACCGGCCCGTTCACCGAGGCCGATTTGGGAGTGGCCTGCTACCACTCCAAGACCGGTGCAGTGGAGCTCTGCCTGAATCATCTCGTCGACGGCCAGAGCGAGTACATCGTCGTCGACATGACGGCGGGCTCGGACTCCTTCGCGTCCGGCATGTTCACCCGCTTCGACATCACGTTCCTAGTCGCCGAGCCGACCCGGAAGGGGGTCTCCGTCTACCGCCAGTACAAGGAGTACGCACGCGACTTCGGCGTCACCCTGAAGGTCGTCGGCAACAAGGTGCAGGGCCAGGACGACATCGACTTCCTCCGCGCCGAAGTCGGTGACGACCTCCTGGTGACGGTCGGGCACTCGGACTGGGTGCGCGCCATGGAGAAGGGCCGCCCGCCCCGCTTCGAGCACTTGGAGGACGCCAACCGCCGCGCCCTGCAGGCACTTCAGTCCGCGGCGGACGCCACGTACGAGCTGCGCGACTGGGAGCACTACACGCGTCAGATGGTGCACTTCCACCTGAAGAACGCGCAGTCCTGGGGCAACGAGCGGACGGGTGCCGACCTGGCCGCCCAGATCGACCCCGCCTTCGTGCTGCGTGAGGCCGAGACCGCCACGGCGTGACGGCTCGCGTCGGCCGACCGGGCGCTACGGCTTGGCTGCCGTGGCGCCCGGGACGCCCTTCGAGAAGGGGGCGGGCTGTGCTGCTCGTGCGGTGAGGAACGACGTCCAGCCCTGCTTCGGGGCCTGCCCGACATTGAGCGTACGGAGCTTGGCCAGGGTCCCCGGATCCTGGGCGTCGAGCCAGTCGGCGAGTTGTCGGAAGGAGACGCAGCGCACCTCACTCCGGGTGCAGACCCGCTCGATGGTCTCCTGAATGGCGCGCATATAGGTGCCGCCGTTCCAGGACTCGAAGTGGTTGCCGATGATCAGGGGCGCGCGGTTGCCGTTGTAGGCGCGGTCGAATCCCCTGAGCAGACCGTCACGCATCTGGTCGCCCCAGTACTCGTGCTTGGCCCGGTCGCCTTGGGACGTGGTGCCCGACTGGTTGACCATGAAGTTGTAGTCCATGGCGAGTGTCTCGAAGGCGCGTCCCGGTACCGGCACCAGCTGCATGGACAGGTCCCACAGGCCCTGCTTCTTGCTGGGCCAGACCTGGTCGTTGACGCCGCTGGTGTCGTAGCGGAAGCCCACCTCGCGGGCCGCGCGCAGGAAGTTCTGCCGGCCCTCCAGGCATGGCGTGCGGGCGCCGATCAGTTCCTTCTCGTAGTCGAAGGGCAGCGGGGAGGCCTGCTGTGTGCCCGTGTTGGTCTTCCAGGACTTCACGAACGACTTGGCCTGGGCGATCTCGCTCTTCCAGTCCTCGACCGACCAGTCATCGACGCCGCCGCTGCCGCAGAAGTGGCCGTTGAAGTGGGTGCCGATCTCGTTGCCCTCGAGCCAGGCGCCGCGCAGCTGCACCACCGTGTCCCGGACGCCTCGCTCGTCATTGAAACCGATGTCGGAGCGGCCGGCTGAGCGCCCCGGCGGGCGGTAGAGGTCGCGCTTCTGGTCCGGCAGCATGTACACGCCGCTCAAGAAGTACGTCATCGTCGCCTTGTTGTCCCGGGCCACCTCGCGGAAGTGGGAGAACAGCTTCTGGCTGTCCTCGCCCGCGCCGTCCCACGAGAACACCACGAACTGCGGCGGTTTCTGACCGGGCTTCAGCCGCTCGGGGCGCGGCAGGTGCGGCTGCGCGCCGGTGAAGGCGGTGGAGCCGTCGCCGATCAGACGGGGCGCGCTATTGGGCCCCTGGACGCCCGCCGCGGCGCTCTTTGACGCTCGGGCTCCCGCCGTCTTCTTCGCGCCGGCGTCGCCGGTCGCACAACCCGCGAGCGCTGCCGCGCAGACCACGGCGACCGTCACACCCATGGCGATTCTCTGGGTGGCACCCATCATCCGCCCACCTACTTCCTTCAGATCCGGGAAAACCCAGGCGAACACCGACAGCGCCGCCAAGGTCGCATGGAGATCCGAAGGAATTAGTGCGACAAGCCGATGAATGTACTCATTAACTCCTCAGAGTGAATCAATAGGCCATTTGCTCTAGTTCTCCCCATGAGGACTTTACTCTCCATTACCATTCATTTACCGAGAGTTGAAAAATCCCGCCGCTGTCACGCCGTGACCCACGGCCGCACCCAGAAGCCCTTTTGCGACCGCGCAGCCCCGGAGGAGACGGGAACGAAATGTCCACTTGCACCACCCCCCGAAGCGACGACTCTTCGCATCTGCCCGACGAGGGGCCGCCGCACAGCCCGCCCTCACCCCGCCGCCGTGGTCCCCGGATCGCGGCGGCCGACCTGTCCGCCTCGATCGCCGTCTTCCTGATCGCCCTGCCGCTGTCCCTCGGCATCGCCCTGGCGACTGGGGCTCCCTTGCAGGCGGGCCTCGTCGCCGCCGCGGCCGGTGGGCTCCTGGCGGGCCGACTCGGCGGCGCACCGCTGCAGGTGAGCGGGCCCGCTGCCGGTCTCACGGTGGTCACCGCCGATCTCATCCAGCAGTACGGCTGGCGTACGACCTGCGCCATCACCGTGCTCGCCGGGCTCGCCCAACTCGGCTTGGGCTTCCTGCGGGTGGCGCGCTCGGCGCTCGCCGTGAGCCCCGCGATCGTGCATGGCATGCTCGCCGGCATCGGCATCACCATCGCCGTCGCCCAGTTGCACATCGTGCTCGGCGGCTCACCGCACAGCTCCGTCGTCGACAACGTCCGCGAGCTGCCCGCCCAGTTGGCCGAGCCGCATCTGGCGGCGCTGTCGACGAGCGCCCTGACGCTGGCCGTACTGCTGCTGTGGCCGCGCATTCCCGGGCGGACGGGGCGAGTTGTCCGTACGGTACCGGCGGCGCTCGCCGCGGTCGCGGCGGCCACGGCCGCAGCAGGGGTCGCCGGGCTGCGGCTGCCCCGGGTCGACCTGCCTTCCTGGAGCAGCCACACCCTCGTCGGGCTGCCGGAAGGGCCCGTACTGGGCATCGCCGCGGCCGTGCTGACCATCGCGCTGGTCGGCAGCGTGGAGTCGCTGCTCTCCGCGGTGGCCGTGGACAAGCTGGCCGCCGCCCGCAAGGAGGGGCCGCGTATCCCGCGCGCGGACCTCGACCGGGAGCTGCGCGGCCAGGGCTCGGCGAACATCGTCTCCGGGGCGCTGGGCGGGTTGCCCGTCACGGGCGTCGCGGTGCGCAGCGCGGCCAACGTCCAGACGGGCGCCGTGAGCCGCAACTCCACGATGCTGCACGGCCTGTGGATCGTGGTCGCCGCCCTGCTGCTGGTGCCCGTACTCGACCTGATCCCACTGGCCGCGCTCGCCGCGCTGGTGGCGGCCGTCGGCGTACAGATGGTGTCGCTCACCCACATTCGCACCGTCACCCGCCACCGCGAGATCCCGGTGTACGCGTCCACGACGGTGGGCGTGGTGTTCTTCGGCGTCCTCGAAGGCGTGGGGGTCGGCGTCGCCGTGGCGGTGGCCGTCGCGCTGCACCGGCTGACCCGTACACGCATCACCCACGAGGAGGACCAGGACGGCGTCCACCATGTGCGCGTACGCGGCCAGTTGACGTTTCTCGCCGTGCCGCGGCTCAGCCGTGCGCTGCATCTGGTGCCCCAAGGGGCCGATGCGGTTGTGGAGTTGGACGGCTCGTTCATGGACCACGCAGCGTACGAGTCGCTGCATGACTGGCAGAGTTCGCACACCGCGCAGGGCGGATCGGTGGAGCTGACCGGACGGGGAGGCACGCGGATCACCGAGCCCGCGGGCGCCGCCCAATGCCACTGCCGGCCCTGGACGCCCTGGCGCAACCACCAGTGCGAGCAGCCGTCACGAACCGCGCCGCCGGACGGGGGCGCCGGCGAACTGGCCAGCGGCATCAGCGCCTTCCAGCGCAACACCGCTCCCCTGGTGCGCGGCGAGCTGGCCCGGCTCGCGCGGGAGGGGCAGCGGCCCTCGCAGCTCTTCCTGACCTGCGCAGACTCCCGGCTGGTCACGTCGATGATCACCTCCAGCGGCCCCGGCGACCTCTTCGTCGTACGCAATGTCGGCAATCTCGTGCCGCCGCCCGGCGAGGAGAGCGGTGACGACTCGGTGGCGGCCGCGATCGAGTACGCGGTGGAGGTGCTGAAGGTGAGATCCATCACCGTGTGCGGGCACTCCGGATGCGGGGCGATGCAGGCGCTGCTGCACAGCGAACCCACCAGCGCCCGGACGCCGTTGAAGCGGTGGCTGCGGCATGGGCTGCCGAGTCTGGAAAGGGCGGCCGCGGAAGACGGGCCCCGGGCGCGGATCGCCGGACGGGCGCCCGCCGACGCCGTCGAACAGCTCTGCCTGACGAACGTGGTGCAGCAGTTGGAGCACCTGCGGGCCCACGAGTCCGTGGCACGAGCTCTGCGAGAGGGCGCACTCGAACTGCACGGGATGTACTTCCACGTGGGCGAGGCCCAGGCGTATCTGCTCACGGACGCGCCCGGCAATCAGCAGGCAGCCGACAGCCGACCGGTGCCCGGCGACCGGTCCGAAGCCGAGTCTGCATCCGAGTCCGGCGGCAAGGTCTTCGACCGGGTCGAGGCGAGAGCGCTGTACGAAGTCGGGGCCTCGGATCAGCCCGCAAACAGCCCTTAACCACACGCAAACACCCCACCGAGGCCAGGCTCCCCCGCCCGCGAGCCTGAACCGCACGCCTCCCCCGTCCGTGAAAACGTGTGGCCCCCCGTGCGCGGGGGGCCACCACCAACCGCCCCCAAAAACAGGTCTAAACCAATTTCGGCGACGGCCCTTGTCACCAGGGGTCCGCGTCTGATGAGCTGGCCTGGGACACAACGGACACCCTGGGAAAGGGAGATGTCGTGAGCAACGAAAGCCTGGCCAACCTGCTTCGTGAGGAGCGCAGGTTCGCGCCGCCCGCCGACCTGGCCGCGAACGCCAACGTCACTGCGGAGGCGTACGAGCAGGCCAAGGCTGACCGGCTCGGTTTCTGGGCCGAGCAGGCGCGCCGGCTGACCTGGGCCACCGAGCCGACCGAGACGCTGGACTGGTCGAACCCGCCCTTCGCCAAATGGTTCGCGGACGGAAAGCTGAACGTCGCGTACAACTGCGTCGACCGCCATGTGGAGGCCGGGCACGGCGACCGGGTCGCGATCCACTTCGAGGGCGAGCCCGGCGACAGTAAGGCCATCACCTACGCCGAGCTGAAGGACGAGGTCTCCAGGGCGGCCAACGCCCTTACGGAGATCGGAGTTGAGAAGGGCGACCGGGTCGCCATCTACCTGCCGATGATTCCCGAAGCCGTCGTCGCGATGCTGGCCTGCGCCCGCATCGGCGCCGCGCACTCGGTCGTCTTCGGCGGCTTCTCGGCCGACGCCATCGCCACCCGTATCGAGGACGCCAGCGCCAAGCTGGTCATCACCGCGGACGGCGGCTACCGACGCGGCAAGCCCTCCGCGCTCAAGCCCGCCGTCGACGAGGCGGTCGCCCGGGTCGACGGCGTCGACAAGGTGCTGGTCGTGCGCCGTACGGGCCAGGAGGTCGACTGGACCGAGGGCCGCGACATCTGGTGGCACGAGATCACGCAGAAGCAGCCGGCGGAGCACACGCCCGAAGCGTTCGACGCCGAGCAGCCGCTGTTCATCCTCTACACCTCGGGGACGACGGGTAAGCCGAAGGGCATCCTGCACACCTCCGGCGGCTACCTCACGCAGGCCGCGTACACCCACCACGCCGTCTTCGACCTCAAGCCGGAGACCGACGTCTACTGGTGCACGGCCGACATCGGCTGGGTGACGGGCCACTCGTACATCACATACGGGCCGCTGGCGAACGGCGCGACACAGGTGATGTACGAGGGCACGCCGGACACCCCGCACCAGGGGCGGTTCTGGGAGATCATCCAGAAGTACGGCGTGACGATCCTCTACACGGCGCCCACCGTGATCCGCATGTTCATGAAGTGGGGCGACGACATCCCCGCGAAGTTCGACCTGTCCAGCCTTCGCGTACTGGGGTCGGTGGGCGAGCCGATCAACCCCGAGGCGTGGATCTGGTACCGCAAGCACATCGGCGCCGACAAGTGCCCGGTCGTGGACACCTGGTGGCAGACCGAGACCGGCTCGATGATGATCTCGCCGCTGCCGGGCGTGACGGAGGCCAAGCCCGGCTCCGCGCAGCGCCCGCTGCCCGGCATCTCCGCGACGGTCGTCGACGACGAGGCCAACGAAGTGCCGGACGGAGGCGGCGGCTATCTCGTCCTCACCGAGCCGTGGCCGTCGATGCTGCGCACCATCTGGGGCGATGACCAGCGGTTCCTCGACACATACTGGTCGCGGTTCGAGGGCAGGTACTTCGCCGGTGACGGCGCGAAGAAGGACGAGGACGGCGACATCTGGCTGCTCGGCCGGGTCGACGATGTGATGCTCGTGTCCGGGCACAACATCTCCACCACCGAGGTCGAGTCGGCGCTCGTCTCGCATCCCTCCGTCGCCGAGGCGGCGGTCGTGGGCGCGGCGGACGAAACCACCGGCCAGGCGATCGTGGCCTTCGTGATCCTGCGCGGCTCGGCCGCGGAGACCGCGGACCTGGTGGGCGACCTGCGCAGCCATGTCAGCAAGGCCCTCGGCCCGATCGCCAAGCCCAAGCGGATCCTGCCGGTGGCCGAGCTGCCAAAGACCCGCTCGGGCAAGATCATGCGCCGTCTGCTGCGCGACGTCGCCGAGAACCGCGAGCTCGGTGATGTCACCACGCTCACCGACTCCACGGTGATGGACCTGATCCAGACGAAGCTCCCGTCGGCGGCCAGCGAGGACTGACGGGCGTACGGACGAAGACGGTCGCAGTCGTACGTACGGCCTGAGAGCCGTACGTACGACGAGAAGAGCACCCGGCAGCGTGCCGGGTGCTCTTCTTACGTAGGCTGAGGAAAGCGTCAACAACGCTACAAGAAGCCTGAGGTGCGCCGGGAAGTCTGGTCGGCATGTGATCTGTCCTGTCTACCGACCGGAGGTCGAACCCACGTGCCCGCTCCCACCACCGCCACCAACGGCCGCAAGGTCCTCGGACGGCTCTCCCTCCCCGAGCGGAACTTCGTCGCGGAAGCCCTGCGCACCGAGACCCTCGGCGGAGTGCTCCTGCTCCTCGCCGCGATCGCCGCGCTGGTCTGGGCAAACTCCGGCCTCAAGGAGAGTTACGAGTCCGTCCGCGACTTCCACCTCGGGCCCGCCTCGCTCGGACTCGACCTCTCCATCGGGCACTGGGCCGCCGACGGACTGCTCGCGGTCTTCTTCTTCGTCGCGGGTATCGAACTCAAGCGCGAGCTGGTCGCCGGTGATCTCAAGGACCCCAGGGCCGCCGTACTCCCGGTCGTCGCCGCGCTCTGCGGCATGGCCGTGCCCGCGCTCGTCTACGCGCTGGTCAGCGCCACCGGCGGAGGCTCGCTCGCCGGCTGGGCCGTGCCGACCGCGACCGACATCGCCTTCGCGCTCGCCGTCCTCGCCGTCATCGGTACGTCCCTGCCGAACTCCCTGCGTGCCTTCCTGCTCACCCTCGCGGTCGTCGACGACCTCTTCGCGATCCTGATCATCGCGGTGTTCTTCACCGACGACCTGGACTTCGCGGCCCTCGGCGGGGCCGTCGTCGGCCTCGCCGTCTTCTGGCTGCTGCTCAGGAAGGGCGTACGCGGTTGGTATGTGTACGTCCCGCTCGCCCTGGTCATCTGGGGGCTGATGTACAACAGCGGCATCCACGCCACCATCGCCGGTGTCGCGATGGGCCTGATGCTGCGCTGCACCAGGCATGAGGACGAGGCGCACTCCCCCGGCGAGCACATCGAGCATCTCGTACGCCCCTTGTCGGCGGGTCTCGCCGTGCCGTTGTTCGCGCTGTTCAGCGCGGGGGTCGCGGTGTCGGGCGACGCGATCGAAGAGGTGTTCACGCGCCCGGAGACGCTGGGTGTCGTGCTCGGGCTGGTCGTCGGCAAGGCGGTCGGCATCTTCGGCGGTACGTGGCTGACGGCCCGCTTCACCAGGGCGGAGCTCTCCGAGGAACTGGCCTGGCCGGACGTCTTCGCGGTGGCCTCCCTCGCGGGCATCGGCTTCACCGTCTCGCTGCTCATCGGAGAGCTCGCCTTCGAGGGCGACCAAGTACTCACCGACGAGGTCAAGGCCGCCGTCCTGATGGGCTCGCTGATCGCGGCCGTCCTGGCGGGAACACTGCTGAAGATACGGAACGTCAAGTACCGCAAGCTCTGCGAGGCCGAGGAGCTGGACGAGGACCTCGACGGCATCCCCGACATCTACGAGCAGGACAACCCGGAGTACCACCTGCGGATGGCCGACATCTACGAGCGGAAGGCCGCCGAACATCGCAGGCTTGCCGAAGTCACAGCCGGGGCAAGCGAGGAGAACGACGGTCCGGCATGATCTGACGCACACGCAAAACGCCCCAAGTGCCGAAGAGCGCGAGAGCCCAGGGGCCGAGACGCCCAAGAGAACGTCCCAAGAGAACAGGGAGAACGCGATGAGCGCACCCGACGGCAGCCCGGTCGGCGCCGAACGCAGCATCGGCCAGCTGTTCGCCTCGGCGACGACCGAGATGTCCGCGCTGGTGCACGACGAGATCGCTCTGGCGAAGGCC
The DNA here is from genome assembly GCF_039532825.1 of Streptomyces vastus. NCBI lineage: Bacteria > Bacillati > Actinomycetota > Actinomycetes > Kitasatosporales > Streptomycetaceae > Streptomyces > Streptomyces vastus. The sequence continues at coordinate 24,499 of NZ_BAAASJ010000035.1, read as the reverse complement.
CAGCTCAAGCGCGACGTCAAACGCGGTGCGGTGGGCGGTGGCGCGTTCGCGGCGGCCGGGGCGGTGCTGATCTTCTCCCTGCCGATGCTGAGCTTCGCGCTGGCGTACGGGATCCGCACCTGGAGCGACTGGAACCTCGCGGTCTGCTTCCTGCTGTCGTTCGCCGCGAACGTGCTGGTCGCGGGCGTGCTCGCACTGATCGGCGTCGTCTTCGCGAAGAAGGCGAAGAAGGGCAAGGGCCCGCAGAAGACCGCAGCATCGGTCAAGGAGACGGCGTCCGTCCTGCAGAACGCGAAGCCGCACCCCCGTCCGGTGAACGAGGCCGACCGGGTCGGTGAAGGCGTCAAAGCTGTGGCACGCTCATCCTCATGACGGGCTCCTCCATCCCTGCGGGGCAATCACCCTCGACGCCATCCACCTCGGTCGTACGGCTCGACGTGCCCGGCGGGAAAGAGGTACGTCACCGGGACGTCGCCGCCAACGGCGCGCGTTTCCACATCGCCGAGCTGGGCGACGGGCCACTGGTCCTGATGCTGCACGGCTTCCCGCAGTTCTGGTGGACCTGGCGCCATCAGTTGGTCGCGCTCGCCGACGCGGGCTTCCGTGCGGTCGCGATGGACCTGCGCGGCGTCGGCGGCAGCGACCGTACGCCCCGCGGCTACGACCCTGCGAACCTCGCACTGGACATCACCGGGGTCGTACGGTCCCTCGGTGAGCCCGACGCGGCCCTGGTCGGCCATGACCTCGGCGGCTATCTGGCGTGGACGGCGGCCGTGATGCGCCCCAAGCTGGTGCGCCGGCTCGCGGTCGCCTCGATGCCGCATCCCCGGCGCTGGCGCTCGGCGATGCTCTCGGACATGAAGCAGACCAGGGCGGGCTCGTACATCTGGGGCTTTCAGCGGCCCTGGATCCCGGAGCGCCAACTCGTCGCCGACGAGGGCGCCTTGGTGGGCCGTCTCGTACGGGAGTGGTCCGGGCCGCGGCTTCCGGACGACGAGGCCGTGGAGATGTACCAGCAGGCGATGCGCATCCCGTCGACGGCGCACTGCTCGGTCGAGCCGTACCGCTGGATGGTGCGCTCGCTGGCGCGGCCGGACGGCATCCAGTTCAACCGCCGGATGAAGCGGCCGGTGCGCGTGCCGACGCTGCACCTGCACGGCTCGCTCGATCCGGTGATGCGCACGCGCAGCGCGGCGGGCTCCGCAGTGTACGTAGAAGCTCCGTACCGTTGGCGGCTGTTCGACGGGCTGGGGCACTTTCCGCACGAGGAGGACCCGGTGGCGTTCTCCACGGAACTCATCAACTGGCTCAACGACCCCGAGCCGGATCGCTGAGCGCTCGGCTTGGACACGGGAGGCTGCGGGTCCGTCGTGGCCGGTTGCTCCCCACTCTCGGCTCCTCCCCCACTCTCGGCTTCGCTCGAGCGGGGGGGGACCCCCATGAGCGGGGGAGGACCTCCACGAGCGGGGGACCTCCATCGCGGCGGAGCCGCAAATTGACACAGCCCCGCGCCCCTTGGGGGCCTGCGGCGCCATTGGGGCGCAGTACCGCACCGGACTTCGGCAAGTCCGCCTCGAGCCGGACCGCTGAGACCCCACGGACCCGCCTCGAGCAGGACTGCCGAGGCCCCCCACGGGAACGCTTGTCCTACGAACGGCCAATGCCTGGCGCATAGGCCAATTGGGGGCCAGGTGGGCGGTTATCGACCTTGGGGCAGGGGCAGACGTCGGGGTATGGGCTGGACGCACGACTACAGTGACGCAGCACGCAACCGCCGCTCGGCCAGTGGTCTGAGCTCCCACCAGAGGGGCGCCCCGCAGATGCAGGGCACGGACCCCCGGCTGGGTATCCCGCACATTCTCAGGCGCCGGGCCCGCTGGGTCTCGGCGCGCCTGCGCCATCCTCGCGGCTGACTCCACTCGCGACACACCCGGTCACAGCGCGCAGCTGTCGCTGTCCACCTGCCGGACTGCGGTACGGCCCTCGGCGATGTCCTCCTGGACCTCGTCCGCGGTGAGCGCGTACCCCGTCTCCGGGTCGTCGAGGGACTTCGCGAAGACCACTCCGTACACCTTGCCGTCCGGGGTGAGCAGCGGGCCGCCGGAGTTGCCCTGGCGCACGGTCGCGTAGAGCGAGTAGACGTCGCGGCGCACGGTGCCCCGGTGGTAGATGTCGGGGCCGTTGGCCGTGATGCGGCCGCGTACGCGCGCGGAGCCGACGGTGTACGAGCCGTTCTCCGGGAAGCCCGCGACGATCGCGCTGTCGCCGCTCGCCGCGTCCTGGGACGTGAACTGGAGGGCGGGCGCGCGCAGATCGGGCACGTCGAGTACGGCGATGTCGCGCTCCCAGTCGTAGAGCACCACCTTCCCGGCGTACCGCTTGCCTTCGCCGCCTATCTGGACGTACGGATCGTCGACGCCACCCACCACGTGCGCGTTCGTCATCACGCGGCGCTGGTCGTAGACGAATCCGGTGCCTTCGAGGACTTTGCCGCAGCTCTGGGCGGTGCCGGTGACCTTGACGATGGAACGCTGGGCGCGGGTGGCGACCGCACTCTTGGCGAGGGCCGGGTCGGGGGCCTGCACTTCGTTGATGGGCTCGTTCGAGAACGGGCTGAAGACCTGCGGGAAGCCGTTCTGCGCGAGGACCGAGGAGAAGTCGGCGAACCAGGTGCCGGCCTGTGCGGGCAGCGCCCGCGACACGCCGAGCAGGACCTTGGAGTTACGGACCTCCTTGCCGAGCGTCGGCAGTGTCGTACCGGCGAGGGCCGAGCCGATGAGCCAGGCGACCAGCAGCATCGCCACCACGTTGACGAGGGCGCCGCCAGTGGCGTCCAGGGCGCGGGCCGGGGACCAAGTGATGTACCGGCGCAGCTTGTTGCCCAGGTGGGTGGTGAGGGCCTGGCCGACGGATGCGCAGACGATCACGACGACCACCGCGACAACGGCGGCCGTGGTGCCCACCTCGGCGTCATCGGTCAGGGCGTCCCAGATGACGGGCAGCAGGTAGACGGCGACGAGACCGCCGCCCAGGAAGCCGATCACCGACAGGATGCCGACGACGAACCCCTGGCGATAGCCCACGATCGCGAACCACACGGCGGCGACCAGCAGCAAGATGTCCAGCACGTTCACGAAGGCCACCCTGTCATGCGCGCCAGTCCAGCGGGACCTGCCTGTCGCGGTCCCAAGGTCGTTCCCAGCCCGAGTAGTGCAGGAGGCGGTCGATGATGCCGGCCGTGAAGCCCCAGACGAGGGCTGATTCGACCAGGAATGCCGGGCCTGCGTGGCCGCGCGGGTGGATGGCCATGGCCCGGTTGGCCGGGTCCGTGAGATCCGCCACGGGGACCGTGAAGACCCGGGCCGTCTCGTTCGGATCGACGACGCCCACCGGGGTCGGCTCGCGCCACCAGCCCAGCACCGGGGTGACCACGAAGCCGCTCACCGGGATGTAGAGCGCGGGCAGTACGCCGAAGAGCTGGACGCCGCGCGGGTCGAGCCCGGTCTCCTCCTCGGCCTCGCGGAGAGCGGCCCGGAGCGGCCCGTCGGCCTTCGGGTCGCCGTCCTCGGGGTCGAGGGCGCCACCGGGGAACGACGGCTGCCCCGCATGCGATCTGAGCGAATGAGCCCGCTCCATGAGCAGCAGCTCTGGGCCGCGCTCCCCCTCGCCGAAAAGGATCAGCACGGCGGACTGGCGGCCCGCGCCGTTCGCGGGCGGCAGGAAGCGGCTCAGCTGGAGCGGCTCCACCGTCTCGACGGCGTGCACCACCGGGTCCAGCCAGCCGGGCAGGCCCTCCTTGCTCAGGTTCAATCGGCCGCCCCGCATATCACTCGCGTGCGTCATCGACACCCCCGTTCTGCTGATCTCAACGCCCGTGGCCCGCCTGATCGTTCCGTCATCCCGAATCCGCTGTGGACCCGCTCGGCACGGGCGCTCCCAGCGGCGGCGCGGGGAGGCCGCCCGCGTCGAGGTATGCCTGCGGTGGCTTGAGGCGCTGGCCCGGGAAGCCGCCCTTCTCGTACTTCAGGAGCTTCCTTGCTTTCTCCGGATCCGTCTCGCCCTCTCCGTACGCCGGGCAGAGGGGGGCGATGGGGCAGGCGCCGCAGGCGGGTTTGCGGGCGTGGCAGATACGGCGGCCGTGCCAGATCACGTGGTGGGAGAGGTCCGTCCAGTCGCTCTTGGGGAAGAGTGCGCCGATGGCCGCCTCGATCTTGTCCGGCTCCTTCTCGTCGGTCCACTGCCAGCGGCGGACGAGCCGCTGGAAGTGGGTGTCCACGGTGATTCCGGGGCGCCCGAAGGCGTTGCCGAGCACCACGAAGGCGGTCTTGCGGCCCACTCCGGGGAGCTTGACGAGGTCCTCCAGGAGTCCGGGGACCTCGCCCCCGAAGTCGTCCCTCAGGACCTTGGAGAGCCCTATCACCGACTTGGTCTTGGCCCGGAAGAACCCGCACGGCCGCAGGATCTCCTCGACCTCCTCGGGGTTCGCGGCGGCCAGGTCCTCCGGGGTGGGGTACTTGGCGAAGAGCGTCGGCGTCGTCTGGTTCACCCGCAGGTCGGTCGTCTGGGCCGAGAGCACGGTGGCGAGCACGAGCTGGAAGGGGTTCTCGAAGTCCAGCTCCGGGTGGGCGTACGGGTAGATCTCGGCGAGCTCGCGGTTGATACGGCGCGCGCGGCGGACCAGAGCAGTGCGGGATTCGTTACGGGCAGGAGTGACGGCGGGTGCTTCGGTGGGAGCGGCCTTCTTGGCGGTGCTCTTCACAGGGGCGGCCTTCTTTGCAGCGGCTGCCTTCTTGGTGGCGGCAGCCTTCTTGGCAGGGGCCTTGGTCGCCGCCCGGGCGGCTTTCTCGGCGGATGCGGCCTTCTTCGCCGTAGCTGAATCCCTGTTCGTCGCAGCCGTCGCCTTCTTCGCCACCCCCGACGTCCGCTCGGCCGGTGCCGGATGTGCCGCCTTTGCCGTTTTCTTCGTCCCGTCGGGGCTCTGTTCGCCCACAGCGGAATCGCGACGTACTACCACCCGTCCAGCCCCCTTGGCCTGTGCTCTCACCGGCAATTTGGACACCCGGCCAGCCTAAAGCCCACCGCTGACATCCGCCCCGGCCCTCCGTGATCGGCCACCAATTGGCCCCCTGCCGCACTGTCCGGGACGTGCGTGCGGCAGACTTGTGACTGATCACACTGTTTGGACCGTCCGGCAATATGGGGAACACCGTCCCCTGGTACACGGGGGAGCAAGATCCCCTGAGCAGGTCGACAAGGAGAGAACTCGTGGACGACGTTCTGCGGCGCGCCCCGCTCTTCGCGGCGCTCGATGACGAGCAGGCCGCGGAGCTCCGCGCCTCCATGAGTGAGGTGACCCTCGCGCGCGGCGACGCGCTCTTCCACGAGGGTGACCCGGGTGACCGCCTTTACGTGGTCACCGAAGGCAAGGTCAAGCTCCACCGCACGTCCCCCGACGGCCGCGAGAACATGCTCGCCGTCCTCGGCCCCGGCGAGCTCATCGGCGAGCTGTCGCTGTTCGACCCCGGTCCGCGTACGGCGACCGCCACAGCGCTGACCGAGGTCAAGCTGCTGGGCCTGGGCCACGGCGACCTCCAGCCCTGGCTGAACGCGCGGCCCGAGGTGGCCGCCGCCCTGCTGCGCGCCGTCGCGCGGCGCCTGCGCAAGACGAACGACCAGATGTCCGACCTGGTCTTCTCGGACGTTCCCGGCCGTGTTGCGCGTGCGCTGCTCGACCTCTCACGCCGCTTCGGCGTGCAGTCCGAAGAGGGCATCCATGTGGTGCACGACCTCACGCAGGAGGAGCTCGCCCAGCTGGTCGGCGCCTCCCGTGAGACGGTCAACAAGGCGCTCGCCGACTTCGCCGGTCGTGGGTGGCTCCGTCTGGAGGCGCGTGCGGTGATCCTGCTGGACGTGGAGCGGCTGGCCAAGCGGTCGCGCTGACGCTGGGTCTTGGCCGTACGTCGAGGGGTCCCGCCTTTGGAGGGCGGGACCCTTTTGTTGTCCCCCGCGGGGGCGTGCCGGGATGTTTCTCGCCCCCGCCGCCCCTACCCGTCCCATCCCCTGGGGCTGCGCCCCAGTTCCCCGCCAGGGGGTGGGGGGACAGTCGTGTCGCGGCTGCGGGTCCGTTGTGGCTCGGCGCGCAGTTCCCCGCGCCCCTGAAGGGGCGCACCCCAGTCGGTCACGTGCGGAAGGGGACGGGGCTCGGGTGACCGTCCGCAGCGGCAGGCGGGCCTAGATCAGGCCGTGCTCCCGCAGATAGTCCAGCTGTGCCCGTACCGACAGCTCTGCCGCCGGCCACAGGGAGCGGTCCACGTCGGCGTAGACGTGGGCCACGACCTCGCTCGGGGTGCGGTAGCCGTCCTCGACCGCTGTCTCGATCTGGGCGAGGCGGTGGGCGCGGTGGGCGAGGTAGTACTCGACGGCGCCCTGGGCGTCGTCCAGGACGGGGCCGTGGCCCGGCAGCACCGTGTGTACGCCGTCGTCGACCGTCAGGGACCTCAGTCGCCGCAGGGTGTCCAGATAGTCGCCGAGGCGGCCGTCGGGGTGGGCGACGACCGTGGTGCCCCGGCCCAGGATCGTGTCGCCGGTCAGGACGGCCCGGTCGGCGGGCAGATGGAAGCACAGCGAGTCGGCGGTGTGGCCGGGGGTCGGTACGACGCGCAGCTCCAGGCCACCCGTCCTGACCACGTCTCCGGCCACCAGGCCCTCGTCGCCGAGCCGCAGCGCGGGGTCGAGCGCCCGCACCTTCGTGCCGGTCAGCTCCGCGAACCGCGTGGCCCCCTCGGCATGGTCGGGGTGCCCGTGCGTCAGCAGGGTCAGCGCGACCCGCTTGCCCGCCTTCTCGGCGGTGTCCACGACGTTGCGCAGGTGTACGTCGTCCAGGGGCCCCGGGTCGATCACCACCGCGAGCTCGGAGTCCGGCTCGGAGAGGATCCATGTGTTCGTCCCGTCGAGCGTCATCGGGGACGCGTTGGGGGCGAGGACGTTGATCGCACGCGCGGTGGCGGGGCCGTCGAGAACCCCGCCCCGCGGCTGGCCGGGTAGGGCTGCTGCGTCCGTCATGCCGGGGCTCCACCGGTCGGGATGTGCTTGGTGAACTCGTCGTGTCCCGGCCAGGACAGCACCAGCTCGCCGTCCTCCAGGCGGGCCTGGGCCAGGACGGGGGCCAGGTCGCGCCCGGGTGCGGCGGCGAGGGCCGCGGCGGCGGTGGCGTACGAGCGGAGCTGGCGCAGGGTCGCGATCGTGGGCGGCATCATCAGGAGGTCGCCCTTGTCGTACGCGTCCGCCGCCTCCCCGGGGCGGATCCAGACGGTGCTGTCGGCCTCCGTGGAGGCGTTGCGGGTGCGCTGGCCCTCCGGGAGGGCGGCCACGAAGAACCACGTGTCGTAGCGGCGCGGTTCGAACTCGGGGGTGATCCAGCGCGTCCACGCCCCCAGGAGGTCGGATCGCAGCACGAGCCCCCTGCGGTCCAGGAACTCGGCGAAGGAGACGTCTCGGGCGACCAGGGCCTCACGGTCCGCCTCCCAGTCGTCTCCCGTGGTGTCACCGACCACGGAGTCCGGCGTGGGGCCGGCGAGCAGCACGCCGGCCTCCTCGTACGTCTCGCGCACCGCAGCGCAGACGATCGCCTGGGCGGAGGTCTCGTCGACGCCCAGCCGGGACGCCCACCACGCGCGCGTGGGGCCCGTCCAGCGGATCTGCCGGTCGTCGTCCCTGGGGTCCACGCCGCCTCCGGGATACGCGTACGCGCCTCCGGCGAAGGCCATGGAGGTGCGTCTGCGCAGCATGTGCACGGCGGGGGCGCCATCGGTGTCCTTGAGCAGCATGACGGTGGCCGCCCGCTTGGGGACGACCGGTGTGAGCCTGCCCTCCGTGAGCGCACGGATACGGTCCGGCCACTCCGGTGGATACCACTGCCCATTCGCCATGCGCGGAGGCTATCCCGTGGAGAGCTGATGTTCGAGAGGCAACAATCGGCTGCTCCGGGGGCCGCCCGGAGGAACCAATGCCTCTGGGGAGCCCGATCGTGGACCGACCGGCTCCCCAGAGGGCCCGCTCACGCCTCCGTCAGCTCCACCTGGATCTCGACCTCTACCGGCGAGTCCAGCGGCAGCACCGCCACCCCGACCGCGCTCCGCGCGTGCACGCCCTTGTCACCCAGGACCGCGCCCAGCAGCTCGCTCGCGCCGTTCACGACGGCGGGCTGGCCCGTGAAGTCGGCGGCCGAGGCCACGAAGCCGACGACCTTCACCACGCGCGCGACACGGTCGAGGTCACGTGCGACCGACTTGACCGCCGCCAGGGCGTTCAGCGCGCAGGTGGCGGCCAGCTCCTTGGCCACCTCCGGCGTGACTTCCGCACCCACCTTGCCGGTGGCCGCAAGCTTGCCGTCCACCATGGGGAGCTGGCCGGAGGTGTAGACGTACACCCCGGTCTGCACGGCAGGCTGGTACGCGGCCAGCGGCGGCACCACCTCGGGCAGGGTCAGCCCGAGTTCGGCCAGCTTTGACTCGACGGCGCTCATGCCTGCTTCTCGCGCTTCAGGTAGGCCACCAGTTGCTCGGGGTTCGGCCCGGGCACCACCTGGACGAGCTCCCAGCCGTCCTCGCCCCAGGTGTCCAGAATCTGCTTCGTGGCGTGGACGAGCAGCGGCACAGTCACGTATTCCCACTTGGTCATGTGGCCGACTGTATCCGCTGCCACGTACGGCCTTCCGCGCGCCTGGCAGCCTGCCTCCCGCACGCCTGGGCACCCAGCTCCCCCGCACGTTCTCCACAGCCTCCGCCACCCGTTGTCCACAGCCACCTGCGTAGCCCGGCCGCCGACTGGTTAGGCTCGAAGATGTGAGCAGGCTCCAGGTCGTCAGCGGCAAGGGCGGTACCGGCAAGACGACGGTCGCCGCAGCCCTCGCGCTCGCCCTCGCCACGGAGGGCAAGCGCACCCTCCTGGTCGAGGTCGAGGGCAGGCAGGGCATCGCGCAACTCTTCGAGACGGAGGCGCTGCCCTATGAGGAGCGGAAGATCGCCGTCGCACCCGGGGGCGGGGAGGTGTTCGCCCTCGCCATAGACCCCGAGCTGGCACTTCTCGACTACCTCCAGATGTTCTACAAACTGGGGGGCGCCGGACGGGCCCTGAAGAAGCTCGGCGCCATCGACTTCGCGACGACTATCGCGCCCGGCCTCAGGGACGTACTCCTCACCGGGAAGGCGTGTGAGGCGGTCCGCAGGAAGGACAAGACCGGGCGGTTCGTGTACGACTACGTCATCATGGACGCCCCGCCGACGGGCCGCATCACCCGCTTCCTGAACGTGAACGACGAGGTGGCCGGCCTCGCCAAGATGGGCCCGATACACAATCAGGCCCAGGCCGTCATGCGGGTCCTCAAGTCGCGTGAGACGGCCGTGCACTTGGTGGCCCTCCTGGAGGAGATGCCCGTCCAGGAGACCGTCGACGGCATCTCCGAGCTGCGTGCCGCGAAGCTGCCGGTGGGCCGGATCATCGTGAACATGGTGCGGCCCACGATCCTCGACGAGGCCGACCTGGAGCTCACCCGCGAGGCGCCGCGTGCGGCCATCGCCAAGTCGCTCTCCGCGGCCGGACTCGGCGGCGCACGCCGCGGTGGGGTCGCCGAGCGGCTCGTGGAGCCGCTGCTCACCCAGGCGGACGAGTACGCCGAGCGGTACGCACTGGAGCGCGAGCAGCGGGCCGCACTCCAGGAGCTGGGCCTCCCACTGCACGAACTCCCGCTGCTCGCCGAGGGACTGGACCTCGCGGGCCTGTACGAACTCGCCACCGAACTGCGCCGGCAGGGGATCTCATGAGCTTGGACCCGGTCCGCGTCCTGGACGTCGACACGCTGCTCGACGACCCGAAGACCCGCATCGTGGTCTGCTGCGGGGCGGGCGGCGTCGGCAAGACCACCACGGCTGCGGCCCTCGGGCTGCGTGCCGCCGAGCGCGGCCGGAAGGTGGTCGTCCTCACCATCGACCCGGCGCGCAGGCTCGCCCAGTCGATGGGCATCGACGCGCTCGACAACACCCCGCGCCGGGTGAAGGGCATCGACGACTCCGCGGACGGCGAACTGCACGCGATGATGCTCGACATGAAGCGCACCTTCGACGAGATCGTCGAGGCGCACGCGGACCCGGAGCGGGCCGCCGCGATCCTGGGCAACCCCTTCTACCAGTCGCTCTCGGCGGGCTTCGCGGGCACGCAGGAGTACATGGCGATGGAGAAGCTGGGCCAGCTGAGGGCCCGCGACGAATGGGACCTGATCGTCGTCGACACCCCTCCCTCGCGCTCGGCGCTCGACTTCCTGGACGCCCCGAAACGGCTCGGGTCCTTCCTGGACGGCAGGCTGATCCGGCTGCTGACGGCGCCGGCGAAGCTGGGCGGCCGGGCCGGGATGAAGTTCCTGAACGTCGGGATGTCGATGATGACCGGCACCCTGGGCAAGCTGCTCGGCGGCCAGCTCCTCAAGGACGTCCAGACGTTCGTGGCCGCGATGGACACCACCTTCGGTGGTTTCCGTACCCGCGCGGACGCCACGTACAAGCTCCTCCAGGCGCCCGGCACGGCCTTCCTGGTGGTGGCGGCCCCGGAGCGCGACGCGCTGCGCGAGGCCGCGTACTTCGTGGAACGGCTGGCCGCAGAGGACATGCCGCTCGCCGGTCTGGTGCTGAACCGGGTCCACGGCAGCGGCGCCACCCAGCTGTCCGCCGAGCGGGCGCTCGCCGCCGCGGAAAATCTTGCGGAAGCCCGCATTGTCGATCAGGAGGGTGGGAAAGCTGGAGTTCGTAACTCTCCCGACACGTATGGCAGTTCAGAATCTCCCGCTTCCGCCGTTCCCGAGGCTCCCGCACCCGACGCAGGCTCCCCCGCCGCGGACCGGATCGACGCCGAAGGAGCAGGGACGGCCCGACCCGTCGGGCAACTCACCGCGGGCCTGCTGAGGCTGCACGCCGAGCGCATGCGGCTGCTCTTCCGCGAGCAGCGCACGCGTGACCGCTTCACCGCGCTCCACCCCGAGGTGGCGGTGGCAGAAGTGGCCGCGCTGCCCGGCGATGTGCACGACCTCGCAGGGCTGCGGGACATCGGGGACCGGCTCGCGGCCGGTGCCTGAGCGCCCCGCTGGAGGTGCGGTTCGAAACTGCGGGCCGCCTGTGGCCAGTCGCTCCCGCGTGGCGGAACCACGTATGTCACAGCCCCGCGCCCCTTACGGGGCGCGGTACAGCACCGGACCTCGCGGGCCCTGGCTGCAGACAGCGTTATATACGGCCGTACAGCAGTCGTATACGGCTTTGTACGGTGCGTCTGCGCGGTATGCGACCGCGGCGAGCGGTCAGCCCACCGCCGCGTAGTGCTCGTACACCTCTTCCTCGTCGAGGGGCAGAATGCCCGCCCCCCGCTCGTACTCCGTACGCGCTGTCTCGAGCAGCCTGCGCCAGGAGGTGACGGTTGGCCGCCTACGCAGCAGTGCGCGGCGCTCCCGCTCCGTCATGCCTCCCCACACGCCGAACTCGACGCGGTTGTCCAGCGCATCGGCAAGACATTCCGTACGCACCGGACACCCGGTGCATACCGCCTTGGCCCTGTTCTGCGCTGCTCCTTGAACGAACAGTTCGTCCGGATCGGTAGTGCGACAGGCCGCCTGCGCACTCCAGTCGGTTACCCAGCCCATACCGGCGCCGTCCTCTCCCGAATCGAGGCTCCCCCACGGCGGCAGCGGCATATTCACCGCCGCCAGTTGAGGACGTTACGGAAGGTGGGCACAGTCAACCAGCCCCTGCGGGCCCAATCTTGAATGGCCCGAATGGACTATGGGTACGCGGCAGATCACCCAACGGAGTGACCTGACGGCATACGTAACCTTCCTGGCAAACCAGGACAGTTGAGCTGCGTCACAACGGACGCCAAGTGACACATGAGGCGGATTCGGGCACGAGCCCAACAAAAAAGTTGGGAATCGACTGGAACGATTCGGGGTCGCCAGCCGTATTGATACGTAGCCCTGCTGCTGTGACAGTTGTGAGCAGCTTAGGCCAAGGCCTATACGCGTGTCCGGCGAATGAGAACGTAGGCTGCCCTCATGCCAAACAAGCGCTCGGGTGGCGGCCTGTCTCCGATTCAGCAGGCCGCCAAGTTCCTAGGTGTCAGCGTGCTCGCGGGAGCCGTCGCGGCGGGCATCGCCCTGCCCGCGGCCGGTGCGCTGGGGCTGGCGGCCAAGGGCTCGGTCGAGGGATTCGACGAGATCCCCGCCAACCTCAAGCGTCCGCCGCTGAGTCAGCGCACCACGATCCTGGACAACCAGGGTGGGCGGATCGCCACGGTCTACTCGCGCGACCGCACCGTGGTCGAGCTCAAGGACATCTCGCCGTACATGCAACAGGCGATCGTCGCGATCGAGGACTCCCGCTTCTACAAGCACGGCGCGGTGGACCTCAAGGGCATCCTGCGCGCGCTCAACCGGAACGCGCAGAGCGGCGAAGTGTCCCAGGGCGCGTCCACGCTGACGCAGCAGTACGTGAAGAACGTCTTCGTGGAGGAGGCCGGCGACGACCCGACGCTTGTCGCCCAGGCCACGCAGCAGACCCTCGGCCGCAAGGTCAAGGAACTGAAGCACGCGATTCAGGTCGAGGAAGAGCTCGGCAAGAAGAAGATCCTCGAGAACTACCTGAACATCACGTTCTTCGGCCAGCAAGCCTACGGCGTCGAGGCCGCGGCCCAGCGCTACTTCTCCACGTCCGCGAAGGACCTGAAGCTGGAGCAGGCCGCGCTGCTCGCCGGCGTCGTCCAGTCACCGACCCGCTACGACCCGGTCAACGACGAGCAAGAGGCGATACAACGGCGCAATGTGGTCCTCCAGCGCATGGCCGACCTCGGCAACGTCTCCCAGGCGGAGGCCGACGAGGCCAAGGAGAAGCCGCTCGGCCTGAAGGTCAGCAAGCCGAACAACGGCTGTATCACCGCGGTCAAGGGCGCGAGCTTCTTCTGTGACTACGTCCGCGAACTGGTGCTGAACGACAAGGTCTTCGGCAAGACCAAGAAGGCCCGCGCGAAGGTCTGGAACCAGGGCGGCCTGACGATCCGTACGACGCTCGACCCGCAGGCCCAGGAATCGGTGCAGGCCTCGATCAAGAGCCATGTCAGGAAGTCGGACAAGGTCGCCACGGCAGCCACGCTGGTCGAACCGGGCACCGGCAAGATCCTCGGCATGGGCCAGTCGAAGCCGTACGGCTACGGCAAGAACGAGACCGAGATCAACTACTCGGTCGAGCAGGGCAGGGGCGGCTCGAACTTCGGCTTCCCGACCGGTTCGACCTTCAAGCCGTTCCTGGCCGCCGCAGCCCTCGAGGAGGGCACCCCTCCGATCCAGGAGTATCCGGCGCCGTACGAAATGTCGTATCCGGACAGGGTGGAGACGTGTGACTCGAGTCCGTGGCGGAACACGGACGGCGTCAAGGTGGAGAACGAGGACGAGTCCGAGGTCGGCCCGTACCGCCTGAAGGAGGCGATGGAGAAATCCGTCAACACCTACTTCGTGCAGATGCTCGAGGACATCGGCATGTGTCCGGTGTCCAAGGTCCTCGACAAGATGGGCGTGGTGCAGGGCAACGGCAAGAAGCTGCCCATCGTGCCGTCCTCCCTCACCCTCGGCTCCACCGGCATCTCGCCGCTGACGATGGCGAACGCGTACGCGACCTTCGCCAACCGCGGTACGTACTGCACGCCGATCGCCATCGAGTCGATCAACCGGAGGATAGGCGGCGAGACCAAGTCGCTTCAGGTGCCGAAGTCGACCTGCAGCCGGGCGATGTCCGAGACCACCGCGGACACCATCAACACGCTGCTGAGCGGCGTGGTCGACTCCGGTACGGGACAGCAGGCCGGCCTCACCGACCGTGCCAACGCGGGTAAGACGGGTACGACCGACGAGCGCAGGAACGCCTGGTTCGTCGGCTACACGCCGAACATGTCCGGCGCCGTCTGGGTCGGCAGCGCCACCCAGGCCGTCAAGATGTCGAACATCACGATCGGCGGCGTCTGGCACGACAAGGTCTACGGCGGCAGGGTGCCCGGCCCGATCTGGAAGGACGCCATGACCGGCGCCCTCGAGGGCAAGGAATCCCCGGGCTTCAACCTGGTCAACATCCCCGACCCGCCCAAGGAGGACAAGGGCCGCCCGGACGACGACGACAACGACGACCCCGGCAACGGCAACGGCAACGGCAACGGTGGGAACGGGGACGGCGGCATCGGTGACATCCCCGACCCGTCCTTCTCGATCCCGGAGGAGTGGACGATCGGCGGGAACGGGAACGGCGGGAACGGGAACGGCGGTCGGTTCCCGTAAGACACCAGGCAGTTGATGCGATACGACGGTGGGGGCGCCCCTTGCAGGAAGGGGCGCCCCCACCGTCGTATGCACGTATGCACGTATCCGCGTGTGGCTGTGCGGGCCTTCAGCTCTCAGCCCGCGAGCAGCTTCTTGACCGCGGCGGCGACGCGGCCGCCCTCGGCCTGGCCCGCCACCTTCGGGTTCACGATCTTCATGACCTGACCCATGGCACGCGGGCCCTCCGCGCCGGCTGCCTTCGCCTCTTCGACCGCCTGGGCGACGATCTCCTGGAGCTCGTCGTCGGACAGCTGCTTGGGCAGGTAGTCGGCGAGGACCTCGCCCTCCGCCTTCTCCCGCTCGGCCGACTCGGCGCGACCACCCTGCGCGAAGGCTTCGGCCGCCTCACGGCGCTTCTTCGCCTCCTTGGCGATCACCTTCTGCACCTCCTCGTCGGAGAGCTCGCGCTTCTCCTTGCCCGCGACCTCCTCCTTCGTGATCGCGGCGAGGGTCAGCCGGAGCGTCGAGGAGCGGAGCTCGTCGCGCTCCTTGATCGCGGCATTGAGGTCTTCCTGCAGCTTCGACTTGAGCTTGGTCATGGGGTCGATTGTCGCAGGTGTGGTGCGACAGCGGCCTGTTGATTTCCCGCGGCACGCCTTCGGTTCCATGCGAAGGCCGCGTGGCTTCGACCGTGCGCGCCGTCTGACACGATGGGCGCATGCGCGCGCGATACGGAGTACCCCTGGGAATCACGGCGGCCGGCGCCGCCGGTCTGCTCTACTCGGTGGGTTTCGAGGCCCGGTCCTTCCGCCTGCGGCGGGTGACGGTGCCCGTGCTGCCACCGGGCATGCGCCCGCTCCGCGTCCTCCAGGTCTCCGACATCCACATGGTGAGCGGCCAGCGCAAGAAGCAGCGCTGGCTGCGCTCCCTGGCCGGGCTGCGCCCCGACTTCGTCGTCAACACCGGCGACAACCTGTCCGACACCGAGGGCGTGCCGGAGGTGCTGGACGCACTGGGTCCGCTGATGGAGTTCCCGGGCGCGTACGTCTTCGGCTCGAACGACTACTACGGGCCCAAACCCCGCAACCCTGCCCGGTACTTGCTGGAGAAGGCGCAGGGGCGGCACGGATTGAACGGCAACCCGCCCGTAGTAGGCGCCATCCACAACCCGTGGGAGGACATGCGCGACGGCTTCGACGCGGCAGGCTGGCTGAACCTGACGAACGTCCGGGGTTCGCTGAAGATCGACGGCCTGGAGATCGAGCTGACCGGCCTCGACGACCCGCACATCAAACGCGACCGGTACGCGCGCGTGGCCGGCGGCCCCTCCGACTCGGCCGACTTCTCGATGGGCATCGCCCATGCCCCGTACCTGCGCGTCCTGGACGCCTTCACCGCGGACGGCTACCCCCTGATCCTGGCCGGCCACACGCACGGCGGCCAGGTCTGCCTCCCCTTCTACGGTGCCTTCGTCACCAACTGCGACCTGGACACGGACCGGGTGAAGGGCCTGTCCACGCATACGTCCGCCGGGCGGACGGCGTACCTGCACGTCTCGGCGGGCTGCGGCACGAATCGCTATACGCCGGTACGGTTCGCCTGCCCGCCGGAGGCTACGTTGCTGACGCTTACAGGGCGGGATTGAAGCGCTCTCCCGGCCCGAAGCCGGAAGATTCCCGGAACCAGCTCCTCCACACGGCACCCCCCTCGGAGCCAGCCCCTCCGCACGGCGCTCCCTGGAACCAGCTTCTCCACGCGGCGCTCCCTGGCGGCAGCACTGGACTGGCTCCTGCCGACCCGCCCGGGCCCGCACCGCGGACCCCCGAAAAACCGGATTTCGCCTCCAGCCACCGGTGGGCTAAAGTAAACGACGTCGCCACGACACAGCCCACTTGAAGTGGCCTGCTCAAAGCGACATCGGGGTGTAGCGCAGCTTGGCAGCGCGCTTCGTTCGGGACGAAGAGGTCGTGGGTTCAAATCCCGCCACCCCGACAGCCAAATAGCAGTTCAGAGGGCCCTTACCGAATCGGTGAGGGCCCTCTGGCGTTGCTGCGTGTCTATCTGCGTGACTACCGCTCCGGATCCCGTTTGAAGATGCCGTCCATGACCACGGCGCCGGTCTGGATCACGGGCCGGATCTGCTTTCGATACACCTCCTCGGTCACGGCCGTGCCGGAGTGGCCGACGAGCCGGGAGATCTCCTCCAGCGGGACGCCACGGTCGGAGAGCAGGGACACGAAGCTGTGCCGGAGCTCCCTGGGCGTCCACTCGTCGGCGTTGATCCCCTCGGCATCCTTGAGCGCCTGGCGGAAGGCCCGCCGGACGTTGGTCGCGTCGAGCGGCTTGCCCACGGCCGACGAGAAGACCAGCCCGTGTTCCTCCCACTTGTCGCCAGCGGCGAGCCGATCCCAGCCCTGGTCTTCGAACTGCTGCCAGAGGACCTCTACGCAGCGCGCCGGCAGAGCGAGCGTGCGCCGGGACTTCCGGGTCTTGGTGTCCCCACCGCGCCGGACCGAGCGCCACACCGCGATGTGCGGAAGCTGCGGCGGGTCGGCGTCCGGCTGGCCCTTCAGGAAGACGTGGTCCCAGGTGAGGGCTCGCAGTTCCTCTGTGCGGGCACCGGTCAGCAGGGCTACGACGATGTACGCGTGCATCGAGGTCCCCTCGGCCGCCTTGAGCACCGCCTCGGCCTGGGCGAAGGTGAGCGCCTTGGAGGGGCGACCCGTCTGTCCCTGCGGCACGGAGCACAGCTCCACCACGTTGCGCTTGACCTTGTCCCGCGCCATGGCCCGTTTGACCGAGCGGTTCAGGCAGGAGTGGATCGCCTGGAGGGTACGCGTGCTGAGCGTCTTGGCCTTGGCCGCGAGCCAGCGGTCCACGTCTTCCGCACTCAGATCCCGAAGCTTTCGGGCGCCGAGAGCCGGGATCACGTGGTTCCGGCTCAGGATCGTACAGTTCTCAACCGTGCCGAGGTCGCGTCCCGCAAGGCCGTACGTAAGCCAGTCGTTCACGGCGTCGGCGCCTGTGTAGCCCGTCGGAGCGATCGCGAGACCGTCCTCATAGTCCCGCAGCACCTCTTAGACGGACTTGCCCGACTCCGTGGCGCCGAGCGTGAGCCCGTGCGGGACGCTGCGGTAGTCGCGGTAGTGCACCGAACCGTCCTCCCGCAGCGCGACCGAGATGCGCATCGGAGCGCGGTCGACCTTGGGCATCTGCACCCTCTTCAGGACGTCGTAGCCGGTCATCCTCAACTCAACGACGCCGGAGCGCAGTTCACGGGAGGTCACGCCGTACATCCCGAAGGAGTGACGCAACCGGTCCGTGGCGGCCGAGACGTCGAACGCGTCCTGTCCGGGACGCAGCTTGATCCTCAGGACCAGGCCGGTCCGGGTGGGTCGCAGCCGCAGGATGCGCGGCACACGGGAGTCCGGCGCGGGCCGGTCGGCCACCCGGGCGAGAGCCAGCCGCCAGCGGGAGGGAGGGACGGTCAGCCCGCAGGCGTCCATCACGGAGGACCGCTGCCAGCGCTTGTAATCCGACCGCTTCCGACGCCGCACCCCCGGCTCCACCAGCCCATGCCGCACCAGGATCCGATACACCGTCATCCGCGACGGCACCGGCGCCACCGACCCGGCCCGCTCCAGCACATGAGCGATCCGCCGCGGCCCCCACCGGGGATGCCTGCGCCGCAGCTCAGACACCGCCGCCTCCACCTTCGCAGAAGCCTGATGCGGACACGAGACCGGCCTACGCGACCGGTCCACCAGCCCCGCCAGCCCCGCCAGCCCCGAAGCCTCATACCGGGACTTCCACCCGCTCACCGTCTGCCTCGACACCCCCAGCGACGCGGCGACCTCCGTCACCGTCGCACCCGCCAACACCGCAAGCACAGCCCGGTATCTCTGCTCGACAAACGACAACTCCACCAGCGCCAATCCCGGCCTCCCCACACGCACCGCAACGACGCGCACAGAAAAGCCGAACACAGCCACTGTCAACCATCAGCTGGGACCGAAGTGTCAAGCATCTCCCGGGACCGGACACCCCTACATCAGCGACTGAGTTACAACTTTCTCTACGGGTTCAAGGCGGCTCGCTCCGCTCACCGCGCGGCCCGGCCCCCGGCCGGGCCTGCGCTCCTGTCTCCGCCCCGCTCCAGCCCGGCCGGCGCCCATGCCGCGCGCACAGCAATCAGCCACCTGACGCCAGAGAAGAGGTACGTCGTGGCTGGGGCGGTCGGCTACGGGGCTTCCGTGGCGATCGGGGGGACTCGACCGGTACCGGTGTCGATGAGGATCTGCGCCGCCTGCGTGAGGTTGTCGGCGCAGACGGCCCTCGCCATCGCGTCGCGCGCCGCGTCGGGTGTCGCGTGCGGCGGTACCACAAGCAGGGAGAAGAGATCTCGATCGCCCCGGCTGACGAGGACGGTGTCGTCACCGACCGAAGACGAATCGATGTGCACGACGCGGTCGTCGATGATCAACCGCGTCGGCAGTTCTTCCCAGGCGCTGGAGTCCAGGCCGACGCGCGTGACAGGCCCGAGGTGTTCGGTCAGCGCGGCGATCAGGCCGGGAAGCTCGGCGCCGATGTCGCGGGACCGTGGCCACCACGCACCGTCGAGGATTCCCGCGCGGTCGTGTGTCGTTTGCAGCCGCAGGATGGCTGTTCCGGGCCGGACGGCCTGGTGGATCGCGTCCGGCAGGAGCTTCGCCTCACGTGACGGGTCGGGGTCGAGCATCGTCATCGCCTGTCTGCGGGTTCGGCGGCTCGCCGACCGCCTGGGGCGATGTCGGCGTCACCGCCGGGGAAGCAGAGACACTTCCTGGGTCCACGATACTCCGCACCGGCCACGACGCGGCTCGCCCAGACGCTGCCGCCCAATGCTCCGGCACCCGAGGAAACCGCTGGTCAACGCAGGTCTCGGGGCCTGGCCCGGAGTACAGTGAACACCAGGAGTTCCTCGTACCCCAGCTGACTTTTCGTCGGTGCTCGGCACGAGTGGCGGCAATCATGGCAACACTGCACGAGCGGAAGCACTACCGCGAAGCGATCATGAAAACCCTGTACGAGGCCACGGAAGGCAATCGCCTCCTTGGCGTCACTGGGGCGAAGCTGCGTGACGACCTGGGGATCCCCGAGCAGGATCTGGCCGCGGCATGCACATATTTGGTGGGCGAAGGGCTTATCACGGCCGACTGGACCCGGGGAAACGCACCCGCGATGGTCACGCTGACGCATCAGGGGATTCGGCTCATGGAGGCCGACGAGGAGGAGCGCGACTGACGCGACAGGGCCACTTCAGGACACCGGAGCCAGGGGCCGTATTGCCCGAAACCGCCTGTACCAGAATGGCGTTTCGGTCATACGATGACAAGTGGGTCGGCGCACTCTCACGTGCAATGGCCCGGAAGGGCGGCCCCGGTGTGTATACGCCGGGGCCGTTGCACAACCGGTGGCGCGCAGGCAGGGCGTCACACCCCTGATCCCGACACTCGGTCGACCCCCTGTCCCGACGCCCGGTTTACCTCGTCGGCTCCTGCTGTCACCATGCCGAATCCGGGGATGTTCGTCCCACGGCCGGGAGAGGCTCGTATGACAGACGTGTACTTGCGCAGACTGTCCCGTTGGCAGGCCGAGCAGCAGCGGGACGTCGTCGCGGACGTCCACGTCACGGCGTACCGCGGTGCCGCGGGTGCCGAATACCGTGACCGCCAGAGCTTTCTGAATCGGTTCGAGCAGCATGTGCAGCGCACCGACTTCGACATGGTGGTCGCCGACGCGGCGGGCTTGGCCGGCTGCGCCTACGGGTTCCGCGTGGCTCGTACCGGCGAGTGGTGGTCTGGCTTCCGGGACGAGCTGCCGACGGAGATCGAGGAACTCACGGCCTCGGGCCGGACCTTCCTGCTGGCCGAACTGATGGTGCTGCCGTCCCAGCGGCGCCGCGGCATCGCGACCCGCCTCGGCGAGCGGTTGCTGGCCCGCCGCGACGCCGATCTGGTCGTCGCGGCCGTGGACCGGCCCGGCGAAGGCGGCCGGAAGACCGCGGCGGAGGAGACCTTGCACGCCTGGGGATGGTCGAAACTCGGCGAACTCGGCCCTCGAGTTGCTTCAGACGTTGGTTCCAGTTCGGATGGCGGTGCGGGTGCTGGTGCCGACCGGGAGACGGCTGCCCGGGAGGTGTGGATCCGCAGGCCGCTGCGCTGATCCCGCAGCGGCCCGGGAGGCGAGGCCCCACCCAGCAGCACTCCTCACCGAGGCGAGCGGTCGGTGTCCGTACGACTTGCTCGGCCGGCGCCTCGGCCAGGGCTGGGCGGACGGAATCGCCCGCGCCTCGGGTTCGATGTCGAGTGGCCGCCGGGCCGCCGCGGAGAGCGCGGTAAGTCCGCGCGGGGCACACCCCCGTGCATACCACGGCGACCGGCGACGTCACCGACGCCCGAAGCGGGGAAGAGGTGTGGGAAACGGACGGCGGGACCTGGGCACCACCGCCACACTCCCGCCACTGAGCCCGACGGGGCCCTTGCCCTCGGGCCGAGGAAGTTGAGGACCACGGAGACCGCTCACCATGGCGGTGATCCTCGCTATGATCACGCCCCGGTCGCCCTGCCGGAATCGCCCTGATCCGCCGGCTCAGTACTGGCATGACGCACGGATCGCGGACCTTGGCCGCAACGACGCCATGCCGGGGATCGGACACCGGAACCGCAGGCACCGCCGACTGGCCGGCGGTCGGACATGCCGGGGACGAGGGCTTGGCAATCCGTGGCCGGGATGCGCATCGCGTTGCATGCGTGTCCACACCGGCGCCGCGAGGTCGTCGTCAGTGCGGGGGGTCTGCCGCCGGCTCGCGCCAGGGTCATGCCCGTCAGGGACGGAGCAACCCGGCTTGCCGGTCGTCCACGGCTGCGTGAGCGTAGGTGGTCGGAGAGTGACGAGGAACGGAGAGGCGAATGGTCGGTGTGCTCCGGCACCTGGCGCGACCCCTCTGGCAGGGCGCCGGGCGGCTGACCACCCCGTTGCTGCCTGACGACTTTCTGGCCGTCGTCGACCCCCTGTGGTCGGCCAGGTGGCCGGCGGGCCGGGTGGAGCTGGTACGGGCGGAGACGGCGGACGCGACGACGCTCGTGGTGCGGGCGGGGCGCGGCTGGTCGGGGCATCGCGCGGCCGGGCAGTACGTGCCGGTGGGAGTGCGCATCGACGGCGCACTGCACTGGCGGACGTACTCGATCACGACCCCGCCGGACGGCTCCGGGCGTTTCGCCATCACCGTACGGGCAGTCCCGGACGGGCGAGTGTCCCCTCACCTGGCCCGCCGGGTCCGGCTCGGGGAGAGACTGCGCCTCGGTCCTGTCCAGGGGGACTTCGTGCTGCCCGGCCCGCCGCCTCCGCGCCTGCTGTTCCTGACCGGCGGTATCGGCATCACTCCCGTGGTGGCCATGCTGCGCGCGCTCGCCAAGCGCACGGGCCGCCGTCCGGACACCGTGCTGGTGCACAGCGCGCCGGACGCCGACCGGGTCGTCTTCGGAGGTGAGCTGCGTGCGATGGCCACCTGCGAAAGCTGGTTGACGCTGCACGAACACCACACCCGCCAAGAAGGGCGGCTGGATCGGGTACGCCTGGGCGCTCTGTGCCCTGACTGGGAGAAGCGCGAGTGCTGGGCCTGCGGGCCGGAAGGTCTGCTCGCGTTCGCCGAGCGGGCCTGGTGCGACGCGGATGCCCGGCACCGGCTGCACCTGGAACGGTTCCGGCCGCCGTCACCGGCCGTGCCCGGCAGGGGAACGGGCGGGCACGGCGGGCGGGTGCGCTTCACCCGCAGCGGTGTCGAGGCAGACGCCGACCCGGCCACGTCCCTGCTGAATGTCGGTGAGGCGGCGGGTGTCGTCATGCCCAGCGGCTGCCGTATGGGCATCTGCCGCAGCTGCCTCAGCCCGCTGTCCGCCGGCCGGGTCCGCGACCTGCGGACCGGCGACGTACACGGCGAGCCGGGCGATGTGATCCAGACCTGCGTGTCGGCCGCCTGCGGCCCCGTGCACCTCGACCTGTAGAGACCACCCGCGTACATCGACCTGTAGAGACCATCTGTCGAGCCTCGATGCCTGTCGGGCCTCGAGCCTTTGGGAAGGGAGAACCAGTGGCCGCTGCGCTTGCTCTTGCGCCGCCCGAAGCCGACGCCTTCGGGCGGGAACTGGACCGCATTCGCGCCGACGTGCTCGCCGAGCGCGGCGCCGAGGACGCCCGCTACATCCGTACCCTCATCACCGTGCACCGCGCCCTGGAGGCCGGCGGCCGGGCCTCACTGGCGGTTTCCCTGCTGCCGCCCGCCTGGCTGGCCGGGACGGCGATGCTCACCACCGCCAAGGTCCTGGAGAACATGGAGCTCGGCCATAACATCCTGCACGGCCAGTGGGACTGGATGCGGGATCCGGCCATCCACTCCACCACCTGGGAATGGGACTTCCCCACCCCGGCGGCCGCCTGGAAGCACACCCACAACGACCTGCACCACGCCTGGACCAACGTGGTGGGCCGCGACCGCGACCTTGGCTACGTGGCCATGCGGATGAGCCAGGACCAGCCCTGGCACCCCGTCCATCTCCTCCAGCCCTTCTACGGCGGGCCGCTGCTGGCCCCGGTCTTCGAGTGGGCCATCGCCCTGTACGACCTGGAGCCCGAGGCCGTCGTCCAGGGTCGTAAGTCCGTGCGCGCGTTCCTGGGCGACCTCGCCGGGATGGCCCGCAAGGCCGCGCGGCAATTCACCAAGGACTACGTCCTCTTCCCGCTGCTGGCCGGCCCGTCCGCCCTGCCCTGCCTGCTCGGCAACCTCACCGCCAACACCGCCCGCAACATCTGGGCGCACACCGTGATCTTCTGCGGCCACTTCCCCGCCGGCGCGGAATCCTTCACCGAGGACGAGATCGAGGGCGAGTCGCGCGGCGAGTGGTACGTACGGCAGGCACTCGGCTCGGCGAACATCGACGGCGGCCCTCTCCTGCACGTCCTCACCGGCAACCTCAGCCACCAGATCGAGCACCATCTCTTCCCCGACCTGCCGAGCAACCGCTACGCCCAGATCGCTCCCCAGGTGCGCAAGCTGTGCGAGAAGTACGGCATCCCTTACACCACCGGCCCGCTGCTGCGCCAATACGCCTCCACCTGGGCCCGCATCTGGCGCATGGCGCCCCCGTAACACCCCCGTACCAGCCGGTTCGCCGACGCACGGGGCCGTGGCCCGCACCGAGGCCCGCGGCCTGTCGAACCGGCGCTGGGCGGTCACCTGTCACGACTCCGCGAGCCCTTGTAATCCATTGGTTGTGCATTCGAGGCCCGCACGGCTGTCGCCATCAACATGGTTGTTGAGACCGGCCTGACCTGCGGCTCCCTCGCATACGCCGCCCTGTACACGGGCTGTGCCACAGGGGCCGCGTGGACGTTGCAACCGCCCTCGGCCCCACACCCGGGCCTTGCCCAACCTCGGTCCCTGCGACGTTACTCCGCGTGCCGGCGAGCGTCGGTCCCCCTGGGTATCACCGTGACGCCAGTGCCCGGTTCGGTGGGCCGGGACCACAGGACCGGGCATACGCTGCAGGAGGGGGCGTACGTGAAAAGCGCTGCGCTTCGACGCCAGACGTCTGAAGCGGCACTCGTTCATCCTCAGCGCGCCGCCCTGCAGGAGGTACGCCATGAATCACGAGCCCTTGCCCTCCGCGGACCGCGCCGAGGTCCGTATCATCGCGGCGACTCCGGAGGCCGCTCGTCACGTCGCCGAAGTGCCCGCCGCTGCTTCTCCTCGACCGAGCGGCGCAGCCACCCCGCTGGCGGCGAGGGCGCAACCCGTCTGCATCTCACCGTCGACACGACGCACGCCGCGGAGCCTGCACGGTCCTGGTCGGCGACCAGCCAGTCGTCCTTCGAGGACCACCAATATTCGGACGAAGTGTGACAGGACAGTGAAGGCCGCAGAAACCCAGTCCCACATCCGCGCCCGCACCGCCAGCCCCCACCCGGAGAACAACAGCCATGGCGACACTGCGTGAACGCAAGACCTACCGGAAGAGGGTCATGAATTCGGCTCTGTTCCGTAGTCGGTGGTGACGGTGCGTTCTCCTCATTGCAGGAGGATGCGGTGACGGAGGAGGTCGAATCCTGCTCGGCCGTGCATTTGCC
>NZ_BAAASJ010000034.1:0-45797 GCF_039532825.1 Streptomyces vastus | reverse complement strand
CTGGACAACATGTCAGCGATCCGTCTTCTCGTGCTCGGTGCGGTCCGTCAGCATGGGCGGGCCCACGGTTACCAGGTGCGTAACGACCTGGAGTACTGGGGCGCGCACGAGTGGTCCAACGCCAAGCCGGGCTCGATCTATCACGCCCTGAAGCAGATGGCGAAGCAGGGGCTGCTGCTTGCCCACGAGATCGCGCCGTCCACGGCCGGCGGGCCGCCGCGTACGGAGTACCAGATCACTGAGAAGGGCACCGAGGAGTACCTCAGGCTGGTGCGTGAGGCGTTGACTTCGTACGACCAGAAGCCGGACGTACTCGCCTCGGCACTCGGCTTCATCGTCGATCTGGAGCGCGTGGAGGCGCTGAAGCTGCTGCGCGAGCGGGTGCTCTCCATCCAGGAGTGGCGCAAGTCGGTCACCGAGTACTACATGCCCGAGGGCGGCCCCGGCCGGCTCGGGCACATCGGCGAGATCATGAATCTGTGGGTCCATTCGGCCGACGTCGGAGAGGAGTGGACCCGCGGGCTCATCGAGCGCATCGAGGGCGGGGCCTACACCTTCGCGGGTGAGGGCGAGCTTTTCCGCGGGGTGCACGCGGTACTCGCGGAAGGGGAGAGCAATCCCTACGCCACGGGGGAGCGGCATCCGGAGGACGACCGGTAACAGGGGTCCGAGTAGGAACGGAACAGAAAACCGGTGGAGCCGTCAAATCTTTTGACGGGCCGTGAGGTGGGCCGAGAAGCTCACCGGCGTCAACCGCCGCACCCTGTCCCCGCCGTTCTGGACCCATGTAAATCCGTACGGCCGCTTCGAGATGGACATGAGCAACCGTCTCGGCCTGACCCTGCCGCAGCCGCGTACCGGCGTACCGAATGCTGAACCGGCGAGCCAGAAGAGTTCCGGCACCAACACATGAGCATGCGGTCGGCCCCGGCTCCGCCCTACGGGGGGATGGGCAGTGCCGGGGCCAGTCTTGTGGGCATGCAGGGGGAATGGGCCGGGGAGACGGTCGGGCCGGATGTGCGGGAGACGTGGCGGGAATTGATCCCGGCCGGGAGCGTGTTCGCGTTCCTGGCCGAGCACCGGGAGGCACTGTTCCCGCCGTCGATGTTCGCCGACATGTATCCCTCGTCCAACGGCCGGCCGAGCCTGCCGCCGCAGGTCCTGGCCGCAACCGTGGTGCTGCAGCGCCTGCCTGGCGTGTTCGTGAGTCTTACCGAGACGAACACCGCCCCCTTTTTTCAATAAGGGCGGTGTTCGTCTCGATTCGGGCGGCGTCACCATCACGGATCAGGCTAATCCCGAGGCGATTGGAGAGAACTCCGGCGGAAATATAGCGCCGCTTCTCCCGCAGGCAGCACCCCATGGTTTCCACGGGCGCTTACGAGCCCGTATTTATCCAGGCGATTGCTCCGAGGATGAGTACCACGAAGATGAAAGCCAAGATCACACCAATGACGACACCGGTCCTGCGTCCGGACATGTGAGCCTCCCTGCGAGGGACTAGGCGTTCTTCAGATAGGAATACCGGTAGCCAGTCTCATCGCAACGGACGTGCTGCCGCTTGTCGATTTGCACCGTGAGGCCCGAAACGGTGATGTCCCCGTGCCACGTGACGTACGCGAGTGCGTTGCCCGCAGCGGAGATCCACTGCTCCTCCGGCTCATTGCTCATGATGACGCCGGGGTTGTAGTTGTAGTGGCTGGCGGACACGTTGTAGATCTTGTTGACCTTGGTCGAGGTGGAGCGGTACCACTGTTCGAGTTTGAACTTGGTGACCCTTACGCCGAAGACTTCCGAGTAGTATTGGGACCAGCAGTGCCAGTCGCCGGCCGTTCCTCGCGTGGTGGGCCGCGTCGTGCCGGTCTCCACCCTGACGACGACGTCCCCGCCGGCGAGCCGGGTTTCCGGGTCGGGGTCAGGGTCCGCCTGAACGTCCTCGATTGCCTTGAATACCTCTTCATCGACGAGGTCGCCGAGGAACTTCTGCTGCTCCTCCGTGGGCAGGGCCTTGAACTGGCTCGCGACCTTGTCGGATTCGGCGTCGTTCTGGGCGTCGAGTCAGGCGAGGTATTCCTGCGCTGTCGGCGGCTTCGGTTCATCCGCTGCCGAGGCCGGCGCCATAGAGGTCATCACGCCAGCGACGAGCGCTGCGGCGATGAGAGCTGCCTTGCCTCTGGCGCGGGGTCGTGCGATGGTTCTGATGCTCACAACTGCCCCTTCCCAAGGGAGTGAGTGTCACCCCGTGGCGTCCAACCGCCACGGGGTATCTCTTTGCCCAGCGCAGCGGGAAGGAAAGGCCGTCTGAGGCGTGATACACGTGCGAAAAAGCCGCACGCGCATCGCAGCCCGATTTACCCCCCCCCGCTGCCCACCAGTCACGCTGGGCAAGATGACGCCAACTCATCACGCAGAGGAGAGGAAGGATCTGTGGAGGAATCCAGGAAATCGCAGAGAGCCTTCCTGGCAATCAAAGACAAATGCCCCACTCGGCAAGGGGTGTTACCTCAAGGAAACCTCAAATCGTAACGTCGGCGGTTCTCCGGACCGTCCGTCAGCCATCGGCCGGATGATGGCTGAGCAGATCACCCGGCTGGCAGTCCAGCGCCTCGCAGATGCGGGTGAGGGTGGTGAAGCGGATGGCTTTGGCCCGGCCGTTCTTGAGGATGGAAAGATTGACGTTGGTCACGCCGACGCGGGCCGCGAGCTCGGCGAGAGTCATACCTCGTTCTGCGAGGAGGCGATCGAGATGCACCTCGATGGCGTGAGCTTCCAGCGTCCTGTCGTCGGCCATCAGATGGTGGCCTCGATGTCCTCGCGCATCACGACACCCTCCTGCATGATTCGGGCAAAGGTGAGCAGGCCCAGCGCGGTGAAGATGGCGAGGAAGGGAATGTCCCACATGTTGCCGACCGTGGCCCTGCCCCCCTCGACGAGCGTCGCCAGCAGAGCTGCCTGGGCGATGGCCTGCGTGACCTCGGAGACCAGACTGCCGACCAGCAGCCACCAGCCGAGCAGCCGCAGCCGAGCCGCGGTCTGCGCGGTGTAGGCCCCGTCCCGAGCCGCTCCCCGGAGCAGCCTGTTGAGCAGCAGCAGCCCGCCGACCATCAAGATGAATGACGGCAGGTCACGGAGGACCTCGAGAAGCTGCTGGCTGCCCGAGGGGTCTGCGATGCAGTACTGGGGAGTCGAACTGACATCCACCCCCTCGCGCGCACCGAACATGGCATCGGTGTCGCTTGAGCTGCCAGACACCCCGTCCGCAGTGACGCACGCGCTGCCCCCACCCCAGCCGACATGGACGCCGTCGACGAACAGGCTCAGGACGAAGCCCACCACCACCACGCCGACCATCACGCGAAGTACTACCGAAACCACGCTGAAGAGAGGCTCGACCAACTTGCGGCCCTCGGCCATGACTGTCACCCCGTTATCGAAAAACGATGTTATCGAAGAACGATACAGCCTCTCCCTCTGAAAGCAATACCGGCCACAGATCCCGCCCGGCAGCCTCAACGTCGGCCGGGGAACCGTGTTCGTCACCGGTCGGCGGCTGTCAACGCGTGCGACCGACCCCGCCCGCCCACCGCGCAGCAGACTCCGGAGAGCTACGCCTCCCACCATGTCGCGCAGCGGACCGTCGGCCTTCTGGATGTGCCCCACGCCTGGAGTGTCGTCAAACGATCGAATGACGACAGGCGCCGCGGGCGTCCAATGAACCCGGGCTTTTCCGGGCCTGACGGCACGCCGGATCCAATGAGATCCGATGGCGATTGGCGACAGGGTTAGATGACACCCCGGGTCCGATGCGGCGGCACAAAGCGAGGGACAGCGTGGCCAATCTCGTCTACAAGCGGGTGTCGACCGACCAGCAGTCGACCGACCGTCAGGATCTCGTCCTGGCCGAGGCCGGGATCGAGGACCCGGTCGTCTTCGAGGAGGATGCCGGAACGTCCAGCCGCCTTCACCCGCTTCAGCGGCCGAAGTTCGGCGAACTGCTCACCTACGCGCGGCCGGGCGACACCGTACACATCTCCGAGATGTTCCGCCTGGTGCGCGGCACCGGGCACATCCTCGACGTGCTCGACGTCCTGCACCGCGACCGTCTCGCCCTGCGCATCCACGACGGAGCGTTCTCCGGCATGGACCTCACCGCCCGCCACCCGCGCACCGGTGAGCTGCTGTCCACCGTGAAGTTCATGGTGCAGACCCTCGCCGCCGCCGGCGAACTCCAGCGCGACCTCCAACGGGAGCTGACGTACGACGGACTGCGGGCCGCCGAGGCCAAAGGCAACAAGGGCGGACGCCGCCCCGCCCTCGCGGGCGAGGCGATCGCCGACGTGCGCACCGCCTACCTGGAGGGCCAGTCCATCGCCGCCCTGGCCCGCGAGCACAGCGTCAGCCGCGGCGCCGTGCGCACCGCCGTCGCCGATCTTCTGCCCGAGCACGCCGCCGACGAAGTTGCCCCGGCCCCGGAGCTGCTCGTCACCCTCGACATGCCCGGCAAGATCGCCGACTTCCTTCGCGCCGCCGAGCTGGACGACGCCGAGCGGGCCGCGCTCGACGAGGGCCAGGCCGTACGCCGCGGCCAGGGCTACACCCTCCGCATCACCGCCGTACCCGCGCTCCACCGCCAACTCCTCGACCGCTGTCAGCTGCTCGACGCCGCCTCGGCGATCCCGGCACAGCGCAAGGCCCGCCGCGAATACGCCAACCGCATCAACGCTGTTGCAGCCGCCACCGGGCCGTGATCAATCTCAGCGCCAACCACGGTTCGATTGGTCCCGAGGCCGTATCACATGGGGTGATGCTCTGGGCTGGAATCGGGGATCACCTTACGCACCGTCAGGCCACCTGGCACCGTCGCGCGAATCACGCCGACGGATCAAGGAGCGGGCGGTGCCCACCAACTTTCTCAGCGACGAACAGCGCAGGCGCTTCGGTCACTTCACCGAGGACCCGGACGAGGGACAGCTCGCCGGGTCCTTCCTACTGGATCAGACTGCACGCCGGAGGGCGATGGCCGCTCGCAGCGCGCGGAACCGGATCGGCTGGGCCGTCCAGCTCGGCACCATCCGCTATCTGGGCACCTTTCTCGACAACCCCCAGGAGGTCCCTGCCGTGGTGGTCGGCTATGTCGCCGAGCAGCTCGGCCTGGACCCTGGCGAGCTCACCGGGTACGGCACCGGTGAGGCCCGCTGGGACCACCAGGACCAGATCCGCAAGGAGTACGGGTACACCAAGTTCGAGTTCGACCAGTGGTTCGCGCTCGCCCGCTGGCTCTACCAGCGGGCCTGGATCGGCAACGAACGCCCGACCCTGCTGTTTGACCTCGCGACCAAGCGTCTGGTGGACAAGAAGGTGGTGCTGCCCGGGGTGACCGTGCTGGAACGCCTGGTCTCCGGCACCCGCGAGCGCGCCGAGAAGCGCCTGTGGGCCACCCTCGCCGCGGCCCCGACCACCGAGCAGGCCGAACGGTTGCAGCAGCTGGTCGTCGTCCCCGTGGGCAAGCGCCTGTCCGAGCTGGACCGGCTGCGCCGCTCGCCGCGCGACATCTCCGCGCGCGGGGTGGGCAAGGCCCTGGAACGCTACGAATCCTTGCGCGCCTTCGGCGGCTCCGCGTGGGACCTGGATGCGATACCGCCGGGACGGCTGCAGGCCCTGGTGCGGTTCGCCAAGGCCGCCCGTGCCCAGGCCGTCTCCGACCTCGCCGGAGACCGGCGCCTGGCCACCCTGGTCGCGTTCGCCGCGGTCATGCCGCAGCTCGCCGCCGACGAGGCGATCGAGGTCTTCGACCTGGTGATGGGCGACATCATCCGCAGCTCGGCCACCAAGATGACCAAGCAGAGGCTGCGGACACTGAAGGACCTGGATGCCGCCGCGATCGAGCTGCGCAAAGCCTGGCTCGCCATCTGCAGCAGCGCCGCCGACCCCGACGGCGACATCCGTCAGCTGCTCGACGCAATGGACGTCGGCCCCGTCCACGCCGCAGCCGACACCGTCAAGCTGCTGGCCCAGCAGCCCGACGACGGGGCCGAGCAGATGCTCGCCGCCCGCTACAACACCATCGCCCGCTTCCTGCCCAACCTGCTCAAGACGTTCACCTTCGAGGCCAGCCCGGCCGGCGAACCGGTCCTGGACGCCATCGACTTCGTGAAGTCCCTCAAGGGCCGGCGTCGCCCCATCCAGGCTTGGGAGGTCCCCGCCAAGGTGCTGACCTCCGCCTGGCGGCGCCTGGTCTTCCCGCCCTCGCCGATGCCCGTGGGCAGCGTCGAGAAGCGCGCCCTGATCGTCGCCTCCACCGAGGCCCTGCGCACGGCGCTGCACCGGCACGAGGTGTTCGTTCCGGGCCTGCGCAAGTGGGGCAACCCCAACGCCCGCCTCCTGGGCGACGCGGCCTGGGAGGCGGCCCGCACCCGGGTCTGCGAAGAACTCGACCTCGACCCCAAACCCGACAAGATGCTCGGCGAGTGGACCGACCGGCTCGACAAGGCTCACCGGGAGTTCGCCGACGGCCTGGCCGCCAATCCCAACGTGCGCATCGAGCAGCAGGGCGGCCGCGACCGCATCATCCTCACCGGCCTGGACCGGCTGGGCGAACCCGCCTCGCTCATCGACCTGAACAAGGAGATCGAGGCGCGCACCCCCGCCGTCGACCTGCCGGAGATCGTGCTGGAAGTGAACTCCTGGGTGCCCTACCTGGCCGACTTCACCCACGTCTCCGAAGCCAACTCCCGCATGGATGAGCTGGAGCTGTCCGTGGCCGCGGTCCTCACCAGCGAGGCCACCAACGTCGGCATCGAGCCCATCGTCCACGACGGCGTCGCCGCCCTCAGCCGCGACCGGCTGTTCTGGGTCGAGCAGAACTACGTACGCGCCCAGACCCTCTCGATGGCCAACGCCCGCCTGGTCGACCACCACATGCGCCTGCCCCTGGTACAGGCGTGGGGCGGCGGCGAGCTGGCCTCCGCCGACGGACTGCGCTTCGTCACCCCGATCCGCACCCTCAACTCCGGGCCCAATCCGAAATACTTCGGCACCCGCCGACGCGGCGTGACGTTCTACAACTTCCTCTCGGACCAGTTCAGCGGCCTGCACGGCATCCTGATCCCCGGCACCCAGCGCGACTCCTTCTACATCCTCGACGGCCTGCTCGAACAGGAAACCGCCCTCCGCCCCGTCGAGATCACCTCCGACACCCACGGCGCCAGCGAGATCGTCTTCGGCCTCTTCCGCCTCATGGGCTACCAGTTCTCCCCGCGCCTGGCCGACGTCGGCAGCGCCACCCTCTACCGCGCCGACCCGGACGCCGACTACGGGCCGCTCAACCCCGTCACCCGCGACAAGATCAACCTCAAGCAGATCACCGCCTACTGGGACGAGATGCTCCGCCTCGCCGGCTCCCTGCACTCCGGCACCATCAAAGCCTCCGAGGCACTGCGCGTCCTCGCCCCCGCGGGCAAGCCCACCCCCACCGGCAAGGCCGTCATGGAACTCGGCCGCCTGGACCGCAGCGCGTACCTGTCCTCGTACTTCACCGATGAGCTACTGCGGCGCCGGGTCAACACCCAGCTCAACCGGCAGGAGTCCCGCCACGAACTCGCCCGGAAGATCTTCCACGGGCAGAAGGGCGAGCTGAGGCAGTCCTATAGAGAGGGCCAGGAAGATCAACTCGGGGCGCTGGGGCTGATGCTCAACATCGTCGTCCTGTGGAACACGGTCTACTTCCAGAAGATCATCGCCGAGATGCGGGCCGAGGGCATCCACGTCCGCGACGAGGACATCGCACGGCTCTCACCGCTGAAGTTCGCACACATCAACTTCCACGGCCGCTACAGCTTCGCCCTTCCAGGCGAGGTCCAGGGCGGACAGCTTCGCTCCACCGCCAAGCCCGAGAAGACCACCACCACGATCTAGGACGGATCCCCGGCCGGCTCGCCCCTGCCCGCGCTCTGGGCGAGCCGGTAGCGGACCTTCTCGTGTGACAGGCCCACCTGGCCGCCGATCTGCCGCAGCCCCCAGCCCTCCGCCTTCGCCGCGGCCATCCCTTCATCCAGCGCCGCGTCCGTCACCTCGTCCAACGCGGCCCGCAGCTGCACGAGCAGCCGCAGTCGGATCGCCGGAGCCAGTTCATCCAGACCAGCGCAGAACCGGGCCACGTCCGCCTTCAGGAAACCGATCGCTGGATCATCGCTCACCCGCACACCCTGGCAGCCCCGCTCACGGCCCGTCAAAAGATTTGACGGCTACACCGGTTTTCTGTTCCGTTCCTACTCGGACCCCGTAACAGTCCTGGCCCGCTTCCATGCGATCGCCCGCAGAGGTTTCCTCTCTTCGCGACTAATCAAGTTTGACCAACCTCCGTCGTGGGTGCTATCTTGCGCAGGCGAACGGTAGTCAAGGTTGACTACATGATCCGAAGGAGACGCATGACCGACGCGATCGTCGTCGACGGCGTACGAAAGCGATACGGAGAGAAGGCCGCCCTGGACGATCTCCACCTGACGGTCGGATGCGGCACCGTCCATGGCCTGCTGGGTCCGAACGGTGCGGGCAAGACCACCACCGTGCGGGTGCTGACCACACTGCTGCGGCCGGACTCCGGACGCGCGACGGTGGCCGAGTACGACGTCGTGCGGCAGGCCGACCAGGTGCGCCGCCGCATCGGTCTGCTCGGCCAGCACGCCGCGCTGGACGAGGAGCTGGGCGGTCGGCAGAACCTGGAGATGTTCGGGCGCCTCTACCACCTGGGCGCCCGGCGCGCCCGGACCCGGGCCGACGAACTGCTGGAGCGCTTCGGCCTCGCCGACACCGGCACCAAGGCGGTCAAGCAGTACAGCGGCGGCATGCGGCGCCGGCTGGACCTCGCCGCCTCACTGATCACCGAGCCGGAGGTGCTGTTCCTCGACGAGCCGACGACCGGACTCGACCCGCGCAGCCGGGCCGAGGTATGGGCCTCGGTGCGCTCTCTGGTGGGCGGTGGCACAACCGTGCTGCTCACCACTCAGTACCTGGAGGAGGCCGACCAACTGGCCGACCGTATCTCGGTGGTCGACCAGGGCCGGGTCATCGCCGACGGCACCGCCGACGAGCTGAAGGCCCGCACCGGCGGTGACCGCATCGACGTCGTCCTGCGCGACGCCGGGCAGTTGGGCGCGGCGGTGGCCCTGCTGCCGATCGACGCCGACGATGTCTCGGTGGACGTCGACCGACGCCTGTTCAGTGCCCCGGTCGCCGACCGGATGAGCGCGCTCACCCAAGTCGTACGGGCCTTGGAGGAGGCGGGCATCGAGGCGGAGGACATCGCGCTGCGCAGGCCGACGCTGGACGAGGTGTTCTTGCATCTGACGGGGCGCTCCGAGGACGCGGCGATCGACGGTGTGCGAGCCAGGGAGGTCGCATGAGCGCGGTCGGCGCCGTGGGGACGGTGCGGGAGGACAGCGGCGGCAAGGTCTCGCTCGCCCTGAGCGACTCCTGGACGATGACGCGCCGGGAGCTCGCCCACTGGGCACGGCAACCGGTGCAGGTGGCCGTCAGCCTGGTCTTCCCCGTGATGATCCTGCTGATGTTCGGCTTTCTGATCGGCGGCGGCCGGGGGGTCGAGGGAAGGTACGTCGACTACCTCGTGCCCGGCGCGCTCGCGCTCACCATGGCCTTCGGTCTGGAGAGCACGATGATCGCCGTCACCCAGGACCTCAACAAGGGCGTGATCGACCGGTTCCGCTCCATGCCGATGGCCAATGGCGCCGTCCTGGTGGGCCGTTCGGTCGCTGACATGCTGCAGTCGACGGTCGGACTCGCCGTGATGATCGGCGTCGGGTACGCGATCGGGTGGCGGGCGCACGCCTCGGCGGGCGAGTTCCTGGCCGCCGTGGGGCTGTTGCTGCTGTTCCGGTTCGCGATGCTGTGGATCGGCATTCAGCTCGCGCTGGTCGCGGGGAAGCCCGAGATGGTGCAGGCCGTGCAGATCCTGGTCTGGCCGGTCGGCTTCCTCTCCAACGCCATCGCGACCCCCGAGTCCATGCCGGACTGGCTGGGCACGGTCGTCGAGTGGAACCCCATGTCTCAGACCGCGACGGCCGTGCGTGAGCTGTTCAGCGGCCGGGGCGCCGACGCGGGCGAGATCTGGGCCGCCGTGATCTGGCCGCTCGCTCTGCTCGCGGTGTTCTTCCCGCTGGCACTGCGGCGGTTCGGGGCACTGAGCAAGTGACGGCGCACCCCCCGTTGCGCCCGGCTCAGTGGTGAAAGCCGGTGGCCGCCCCCCTGTCCCCCGTCAGGGGGTGCGGCTGCCGGCGAAGCTCCAGCAGAATCCGGCCGAGGTCTTCCACGAACCGTTCGGCGAGTCCTCGGAGAACCGGTTGCGACAGACCACTCGCAGGACGGACAGGTCCTCGCGGTTTGGCGGGAAGGCGTACGCCGGGACCAGCCAGCCCTTCTCGCGCAGCCGCCGGGAGACGACGTAGACGTCGTACGCCCGCACGTCCAGCGCCGGTCGTGAAGGCGAAGACCGGTACCTCGTCGCCCCTGGTCAGCAACCGGAAGTTACCGAACTCGGCCACCGCCCGGGCGACCTTCCCGGCCATGTCTCGAGCCGCCTGCTGCACGGCCCGGTACATCTGCCGGCCCAGCCGCAGGAACGAGTAGTACTGCGCGCCCGGCCGGGAGAAGTTCAAAGCGAAGGTCGGCATGTCACCGCCCAGGTAGTTGACGCGGAACACCAACTCCTCGGGCAGCGCCCTCTGGTCCCGCCACAGCAACCAGCCGACACCGGGGTACACGAGCCCGTATTTGTGCCCCGAGGTGTTGATGGAGGCGAGCTTCGGCAGCCGGAAATCCCACACCAGGTCCCCGTCCAGGTCGGGTGCCACCATGGCGCCGGACGCCCCGTCGACGTGTACCGGGACGTCGACGGGGCCGGGCCACGGGGTGGCATCCACACAGTGCCGGAACAGGGTTTGCCGGACGCTTCCCCGCGATCGGCTCGGCATGCACCCGCCGTCGTCCGGCGTACCACGCATCGCCCCGGCCGCACGGGAGCCGTATGCCTGCCCGTCCGACGCCCGGCGAACCGGCCTGCGCGACGCGCGCCGGGGCGGACGGAGATTCGAGTGATCCTCCAGCCCGGTGGGTGAGGCTCGATGCCCGAGGACGCAACAGAGGCTCAGGACTGTGAGGAAGGCCATGAAACGGGTCGTCATTACCGGTATGGGGGTCGTCGCCCCGGGCGGTGTGGGCACCAAGGCGTTCTGGGAGCTGCTCACGGCGGGCCGGACGGCCACCCGGGGCATCACCCTGTTCGACCCCACCCAGTTCCGCTCCCGTATCGCCGCCGAGGCCGACTTCGACCCGGCCGAGCACGGTTTCTCTGCCGAGGAGGCCCGGCGTCTCGACAGGGCCGCGCAGTTCGCCCTGGTCAGCGCGGACGAGGCGGTTGCGGACAGTGGAATCGACGAGGCGCTCGACCCGCTGCGTACCGGGGTCAGCCTGGGCAGCGCGGTCGGCTGCACCATGGGCCTGGACGCCGAGTACGCGGTCGTCAGCGACCGCGGGCGCGACTGGACCGTCGACCACACCCGGGCCGTCCCGCACCTGTTCGACTACTTCGTGCCCAGCTCCCTGGCGGCCGAGGTGGCGAGGGCCGTCGGCGCGCAGGGCCCGGTCTCGCTGGTCTCCAACGGCTGCACGTCCGGTCTGGACGCGATCGGCTATGCCGTCGAGCTGATCCGCGAGGGCACCGCCGACGTCATGCTGGCAGGGGCCACGGACGCTCCGATCTCACCGATCACGGTCGCCTGCTTCGACGCGATCAAAGCGACGAGCCCGCGCAACGACGACCCGGAGACCGCTTCCCGACCCTTCGACCGGAGCCGCAACGGGTTCGTCCTGGGGGAGGGGGCGGCGGTCATGGTCCTGGAGGACTTCGACCGGGCACGCCGACGCGGTGCGCGGATGTACGCCGAGGTCGCGGGGTTCGCCAGCCGCAGCAATGCGTACCACATGACCGGGCTGCGCGCCGACGGCCGCGAGATGGCCGAGGCGATCCGGGCGGCGATGGACGCGGCGCGCCTCGACGGCACCGCCGTCGACTACATCAACGCGCACGGTTCGGGCACCAAGCAGAACGACCGGCACGAGACGGCCGCCTTCAAGCGCAGTCTCGGCAGCCACGCCCGTGCGGTGCCGATCAGCTCCATCAAGTCGATGATCGGCCACTCGCTGGGTGCGATCGGCTCGCTGGAGGTGGCCGCCAGCGCGCTGGCCATCACCCATGACACGGTTCCTCCGACGGCCAATCTGCACGAGCCGGATCCGGACTGTGACCTGGACTACACACCGCTCACCGCCCGCGAGCAGCGCACCGACACGGTGCTCAGCGTCGGCAGTGGCTTCGGTGGCTTCCAGAGCGCCGTGGTCCTCACCCGCCCGCGTCGGACGGAGGCGGCATGACCACGGCCACCTCCGCCGTCCGGGGCCGGGCCGGCGCGGACACCGCCACGGCGGTCGTCACCGGGATAGGGGTCGCGGCGCCCAACGGGCTCGGCACGCAAGCCTGGTGGGCGGCCGTACTGCGGAGGGAGAACGGCATCCGTCCGGTCACCCGCTTCGACGCCGCGGGCTATCCGGTGCGACTCGTCGGTGAGGTGCCCGGATTCGTCGCCGAGGCGCATGTGCCCAGCCGACTGCTGCCGCAGACCGACCGGGTGACCCGGCTGTCCCTCGCCGTGGCCGACGAGGCGCTCGCCGACGCCGGGATCGACCCGGCGCAGCTGCCCGACTACAGCGCGGGCGTGGTCACCGCCAGCTCCGCCGGGGGGTTCGAGTTCGGGCAGCGCGAGCTGCAGGCGCTGTGGAGCAGGGGTGGTCGGCACGTCAGCGCGTACCAGTCGTTCGCCTGGTTCTATGCCGTCAACACGGGCCAGATCTCCATTCGGCACGGCCTGCGCGGGCCCAGTGGCGCCCTGGTGACCGAGCAGGCCGGTGGCCTCGACGCGGTCGCCCATGCCCGGCGGCAGATTCGAAGGGGCACCCGGCTGGTGATCACCGGAGGCGTCGACTCGACGCTGTGCCCGTGGGGCTGGGCGGCGCATCTGGCGGGTGGCGGCCTGAGCACCTCGGACGATCCGGAACGGGCATTCCTGCCGTTCGACGCCGGGGCGTCGGGCCATGTGGTCGGCGAGGGAGGCGCTCTGCTGGTGCTGGAGGACGCGGACGCCGCGCGGGCGCGCGGTGCCCGGACCTACGGCTCGGTCACCGGGTACGCGGCCACCTTCGACGGCGCCGGTTCCCCGCGACTGGCCGACGCGGCCCGGCTGGCGCTGGCCGACGCGGGGGTGCAGGCCGACGAGATCGACGTGGTGTTCGCGGACGCCGCCGGCGAACGCGCCGCCGACCGGGCCGAGGCCGAGGCGATCGCCGGAGTGTTCGGTGTCTTCGGGGTGCCGGTCACCGCGCCCAAGTCCATGACCGGCCGACTGCTGGCGGGCGGTGCCTCGCTCGACCTCGCCACGGCGCTGTTCGCGCTGCGTGAGCAGGTGATCCCGCCGACGAGGGGAACGGCGCGGCCAGCCGACGACTGCCCCGTCGACCTGGTGACCGGGACCGCGCGCCGGGGTGTGCGGCTGCGCAACGCCCTGGTCCTGGCGCGGGGGCGGGGCGGGTTCAACGCGGCGGCCGTGGTCAGCGCCGCGGACTGACCCTTCGGCACGAGTTCCGGACGACGGCGGCCGTCCCGCCGTACCCAGACCCACCCAGACCCACCCCGACCGGCTCCGGTCGGCGACGAGCGTGCCCCGCACGCGGAGGAGACAGAGTGATGAAGCACCTTGAACTCAGCGACCTGACCGCCCTGTTGCGCGAATGCGCGGGCGAGGAGGAGGGCGTCGACCTGGACGGTGACGTCCTGGACGTCCCGTTCACCGACCTCGGCTACGACTCGCTGGCGCTGCTCCAGACCACCGGGCGCATCGAGCGCGACTACGAGGTGACGCTCGACGAGGCCCTCGACGTGGCCGGCACTCCGCGCCAGTACCTGGACGCGGTCAACCGGGCCCTGTCGGCCAGGAATGTGGCCTGACATCCGGTCGCGCCGCGTCGGCACGGGCTCGGCACCCGGTCGCCCGCCACGAGAACCCGATTCACACCGACGAGAACCCGATTCCTCGAGAAAGGGCCAGGATGACAGTGCCCAGTCGTCGGCGCTTGGTCGCCGGCACGTTCACGGCAGGGGTCGCCGGGCTGGTCGGGGCAGGGCTGAAGCCCGCCTCGGCCGCGGCGGCCGACGCACCCCCGGCTCCGGGGGCGGCGGCCCGGACACCCGGTGCCGCCGACATCACCCCGGGCGATCCCCGCTACGAGGAGCTGGCGACCCGGGGCGTCAACAAGCGGTTCACCGCGCGCCCGGCGGCGTTCCGCGTGGCCACGACCACCGAGGAGGTCGTCCGGGCCGTCGGCGAGGCCGCCCGCTCCGGGCGGCGCGTCGCGGTGCGCAGCGGCGGACACTGCTACGAGAACTTCGTGGGTGACCCGGCCGTGCGGCTCGTGATCGACCTCGGGGAGATGAACGCCGTCTCTTACGACCCCCAAAAGCGCGCCTTCATGGTGGAGGCCGGTGCGCGGCTGATGGACGTCTACCGCAAGCTGCATGAGGTCTGGGGGGTCACGCTGCCCGGCGGCGCCAGCGCGACCGTGGGCATCGGCGGGCATGTCGCCGGCGGTGGATACGGAGCGCTGTCCCGGCGCTTCGGTGTCGCCGCCGACCACCTCTACGCGGTCGAGGTGGTGGTCGCGGACGCCCACGGCAAGGCCCGTGCCGTGGTCGCCACCCGCAAGCCGTCGGATCCGCACCGGGAGCTGTGGTGGGCCCACGCGGGCGGGGGCGGCGGCAACTTCGGCGTCGTCACCCGTTACTGGTTCCGTTCCCCGGGCGCCACCGGCTACGACCCGAGCGGCCTGCTGCCGCGCCCGCCCGCCACCACCGTGTCCAACGCGGTGCTCTACCCGCGCGAGGGCATGGACCGGGCGGCCTTCCGTCGGCTGGTGCGCAACTTCGGTCTGTGGCACGAGCGCAACAGCGGTGCCGACTCCCCGTACACCGGGCTGTACGGCGGCTTGGTGCTGCTGAGCCGGCTCAAGGAGAACGACCCCGGGCAGAGCGCCGTCAGCTTCGCCCATGTCGACGGTGACCGGCCCGACGCCGAACGGCTGTTGAAGCGGTATGTTGCGGCGGTGACGGAGGGTGTCGGCGTCACGCCGCACATCACCGAGGTTGCCCGGGACCCCTGGCTGACCGCCACGGCCGCGCTCGCCGAGTCCCAGGACCACGAGAAGGGCCGGCAGAAGATCAAGTCCGCCTATTTGCGCCAAGCGTTGACGGACCATCAGGTCGACGCCCTGTACAGGCACCTCAACAGCGGCGACCACAGCAGCGAGGCGGCCCATGTGTCGCTCCAGTCCTTCGGCGGCCGGATCAACTCCCTGCGGCCCTCGGCCACCGCCTACGCGCACCGCCAGGCGGTCATCAACGTCATCTTCATGAACATCTGGCAGGACGAGCGGGCCGACGCCGAGAACATCGGCTGGCTGCGCCACCTCTACCGGGACGTGTTCGCCGCCACCGGCGGTGTTCCCGTACCGGGCCGCAGCAGCGACGGCTGTTACGTCAACTATCCGGACCTGGACATGGCCGACGCCGACTGGAACACCTCGGGCGTGCCCTGGCACCGGCTCTATTACAAGGACAACTATCCGCGGCTCCAGCGGATCAAGGCCACCTGGGACCCGTGCGGCGTCTTCGGTCACGCGCTGGGTGTACGGCCCGCCTGACCGCGGGGCGGCACGGCGAGGAGGGGCGGCGCACGGTGTGCCGCCCCTCCTCGCCGTGCGGCCGTTCAGGACGGGACGCGCTCCAGGAACGGTGTGTACAGCCGCGGGTCGCTGCTGCTGAGCGCGCGCAGCGCGGCGCGGTGGGCGGCGAACTCCGGCTGCTGGAGTGCCCGGCGGAAGGACGGCTCGTCCTCCCAGTCGGACACGTTGACATAGTGGCCCTGCCCGTCCAGCGGACGCAGCAGCCGATGACGTATGAAGCCGGGCTGGGTGGCGAAGAACGCCGAGGTTCCGTCGAATACACGCTCGAACTCGTCGACCGCGCCGGTGACTTCGAACCGATTGATTAGTGTGATCACGGAGAGTTCCTTCCGGGGACTCAGCACATCCTGGTCACCGTCGCACACGGCGCTCGAGAAGCCGTGGAACGCGGATGGCCCGCATACCAGAACCGAGAAAGTGGGAGCAATGGTGTGGATTGCGCGTGAGGACGCCGGACTGCTGGCACGCTGTGCGGTCGCCTTCGAACCGGGCGATCCGGCTCGGACCGGACGGCTGGCCTTCTGGGATCCCGAGGGCGCCGGTCCGCCGGACGTGCCCTGCGGCGTGACGGAGGAGGCCGACCTCGCCACCGCCGACGGCTTACGCACCCTTCCCGTGCGGTGGCTGACGGTCGCCGACGCGCAGCCGGTCCTGGCCCTGGCCCGGCGTCTGCACGGCGGCCAGGCCGACGGCGCCGTCCATCCGTCGGCCGCGTTCTGGGGGACCGCCACCGCGCTCGCGCTCCATCTGGCCGCTCGTGAACGGCTGTTGCCCGGCGTCTCGGTCGGCGGGTACGACGCCTGGCGGGTCGGCCCACTCGACCCCGAGGACATGCTGCGGCTGCGGGAGCTGGCCGCCGCCGTGCCGCCGGAGGCGCTGGCCGTACCTGTTCCCGGCCACGCCGTGCTGCCCGAGCCGGGCCGGGCGGTGCGCGCCTTCCTCGACGCCGTCGCCGACACGCTGCCGCGCACCGCCGCCGCCGAGTCGGCCACCGGGCGCGCCGCGTTCGCCGCCGTGCAGCCCCAGCACGTGCCGCAGTTGCGGGCCTGGGCGGAGGAGATCGCCGTCGGCATCGACGCGGGCGTGCGGGTCTTGCTGGCCGTGCGGCTCGTCCACGGGAAGGACGGCGAGCCGGCCGGACGGATCGTGCCGCTCGTCTCCGACCTTGCCGACCCGACGGTCGCGCTGACCGCCGCGGAACTGTTCGACGGCGCACCGCACGCGCTGGGTCCGCGCGCCCAGGCCGAGACGGTGCGCGCCGTCCGCCGCGCCGCCGGCGTGTGGGACCCGTTGTCACGATTGTTGCCGGTA
This sequence comes from Streptomyces vastus, assembly GCF_039532825.1. Taxonomy (NCBI): domain Bacteria; kingdom Bacillati; phylum Actinomycetota; class Actinomycetes; order Kitasatosporales; family Streptomycetaceae; genus Streptomyces; species Streptomyces vastus. The sequence goes on along the minus strand of NZ_BAAASJ010000034.1, from coordinate 28,625 downwards.
CCGCGCGAACTCGACCTCGATGACGAGGAGTTCGGTGACCTGCTCGGCGGCGCCGCGTCCCGGCTGCGGGCGCACGGCATCGATGTGCGGTGGCCGGACGAGGCGGGGCACCTGCTGACCGCGCGGGCCGTGGTCGGCGCGGACCGCACCCCACCGGCCGACCTGCGTTCCGTGCTGGGCGGCGACGGCACCGTGGACCTGCGCTGGCAGCTGTGCTTCGACGGCGACCCGCTCACCGAGGAGGAGACGGCGGCCGTCGCCGAGGCGAACCGGCCGGTGGTGCGGGTGCGCGGCCGCTGGGTTTTCGTCGGCCCCGCGCTCGCCCGGAAGGTCCGCGAGCGCCTGCTCGGCCCGCTCACCGCCATGGAGACGCTGGCCGTGGCGCTGACCGGGTTCGCCGAGATCGGCGGCGAGCAGGTGCCGGTCGCCGACGGCCCCTGGCTGCAAGCCCTGCGGGCCCTGCTCGCGGACACCGACGCGGACACCACCGTCGAACCGCCGGCGGCGCTCGCCGCGACCCTGCGCGACTACCAGCTGCGCGGTCTGGGCTGGCTGACCCGGATGACCTCGCTGGGCCTCGGCGGCTGTCTCGCCGACGACATGGGTCTGGGCAAGACGATCCAGCTCATCGCGCTGCATCTGCGCCGTCAGGAGCACGAGGCGAGCCGGGGCCCCACCCTCGTGGTGTGCCCGGCCTCGCTGCTCGGCAACTGGGAGCGGGAGGTCCGCAGGTTCGCCCCCGGCACGGCCGTACGCCGCTTCCACGGCCCCGGCCGCACTCTCGCGGGCGCGGACTCCGGGTTCGTCCTCACGACCTACGGCACGATGCGTCTGGACACCGAGCGGCTCGGCGGCCACTCCTGGGGCATGGTCGTCGCGGACGAGGCACAGCACGTGAAGAACGCCTCGTCCGCCACCGCGAAGGCGCTGCGGCAGATCCCCGCGGACGCCAGGATCGCGCTCACCGGCACGCCCGTCGAGAACAGCCTGTCCGAGCTGTGGGCCGTACTCGACTGGACCACTCCCGGACTGCTCGGCAGCCACGCACACTTCCGCCGCCGCTGGATCGCCCCGATCGACGCCGAGCGGGCGGGGACCGGCGCGGAGCCCGGCACCGGCACCGCGGCGCGCCTGGCCGGTCTTGTACGGCCCTTTCTGCTGCGCCGCCGCAAGTCCGACCCGGGAGTGGCGCCCGAGCTGCCGCCCAAGACCGAGACGGACCGCCCGGTCGCACTCACCGCAGAGCAGACCGCCCTCTACGAGGAGCAGGTGCGGGCCGTCATGGCCGAGATCCGGTCGACCGAGGGGATCGCCCGCAGCGGCCTGGTGCTGAAGCTGCTCACCGGCCTGAAGCAGATCTGCAACCATCCCGCGCAGTTCCTCAAGGAGGAAGGCGCGAAGCTGTCCGGCCGCTCCGGCAAGCTGGCCCTGCTCGACGAGCTGCTGGACACGATCCTGACGGAGGACGGCGCGGCGCTCGTCTTCACCCAGTACGTCGCCATGGCGAGGCTGCTGGAGCGCCATCTCCGGGACCGCGGCATCCCGGCCCAGCTGCTGCACGGCGGGACACCGGTGGCCCGGCGCGAAGAGATGGTCCGCCGTTTCCAGGACGGGGAGGTGCCCGTCTTCCTCCTGTCGTTGAAGGCGGCCGGTACCGGTCTCAACCTGACCCGGGCCGACCATGTCGTGCACTACGACCGCTGGTGGAACCCGGCCGTCGAGGCGCAGGCCACCGACCGGGCGTACCGCATCGGGCAGACCCGGCCTGTCCAGGTGCACCGGATGATCGCGGAGGGCACGGTCGAGGACCGTATCGCGACGCTGCTGGAGGCCAAGCAGGAGCTGGCGGACGCCGTCATCGGCAGCGGTGAGCAGGCGCTGAGCCGACTCGGGAACGACGAGTTGGCGAACCTGGTCGAGCTGAGGAGCGCGCAGTGAGCGACGAACACGACAGCAGGGCCCGGGGCTTCGCCGCCTTCCCGGCCCGCAAGGGCGGCCGCGCCCGCGGGCAGTCCTGGTGGGGCAGGGCATGGACCGAGTCGATGGAGGACACCTGGCCCGAGGAGGAGCCGCTGAAGAAGGGGCGGGCCGTCGCGCGCTCCGGGCGGCTCGGCCCGGTCACGGTCAGTCCGGGCCGCGTCGCGGCGCTGGTGTACGGCGGTGAGGACGAGCCCTACACCGTCAGCCTGGAGCTTCCGGAGCTGGACGACGACCAGTGGGACGCGCTCTGGGAGAAGACCGCGGACCGGCCGGCGGAGACCGAGGCGCTGCTGGCCGGGGAACTGCCCCCGGATCTGCTGGAGGCCGCCGAGGACGCCCGGCTGGGCGTACTGCCCGGCTACGGCGAGCTCGAACCGGAATGCGACTGTGACGAGCCCGATCACCCCTGCGCGCACGCGGTCGCGCTCGGCTACCAGTTCTCCTGGCTGCTCGACGAGGAACCGCAGGTCCTGCTGCTGCTGCGCGGCCGGGAGTGGGCCGAGGCCCTGGAGGAGCTGAAGTCCGTTCTCCTCCTGCGGGCCATGACCGGCGACGCCGAGGACGCCGACGACACTGACGACACGGTGGAGGAGGACGCGGAGCCGGACGTGCGGCAGCCCGAGGCCGCAGGGGCGCCGCGCGGGATCTCCGTCGCCGAGGCCTACGCCCGTCCCGTGGCCCCCCTGCCGGCGATCCCGGCCCTGCCCGAACCACCCGAGGAGACCGCCGAGTCCGTCACCGGTATCGAGGCGGATCCCCTGGAGCGGCTGGTCGCCGACGCGGCCGTGCGCGCGCGCCACCTGCTCGCCTACACCCTGGGGCTGGCCGCCGAGCCGCCCCGGCCGCTCGATCTGTGGCAGGACACCGTGCGGATCGCCGCCACCCATCCCGATCCCAGGGTGCCGCATCGGCTGCGGGATGCCTGCGGACGACCGGAGGAACTGGACCGGGCGGTCGAGGCCTGGCGGGCCGGCGGCAGCGCCGGACTCGACGTCCTCGAACAGCCCTGGGAACCCCCGGGGGCCGACGTCGCGCGGGCGCGCGCGGCGCTCACGGCGGGCTGGGAGGAGGACGAGCTGCCCGAGCTGGTCGTGCGCGGCAACCACTGGACGCTGGCCGGCCGGGGAGTGCAGCTGCGCTACGGGCGGGACGGCCGCTGGTACCCCTACCAGGAGCGGTCCGGAGTCTGGTGGCCCGCCGGTCCGCCGACCCACGAGCCGGCACTGGCGCTCGGCGAACTCCTGGGCGGCTGAACGTGTTCCTGCTGACGGGGTAGGTGTCACGCCCTGTTCGACAGTTCGGAAGGAAGGCCGGCTTGTGCCCCCACCGGGGCACGGGCCGGCCTTCCTCTTGCGCTGAGCACCCCGCTCACCCGCCGCCCGCTCGCCCCGCGGTGCCGTCACGCACCGTACAGCGAGGCTCGAACGATCCTCCAGGTGTCGAAACCACCATCGGGATCAACGAGTTCGGCAGACCAGGAGCGGAGGGAGCACCGGTGGACAGCAGCCCCACGACGGTCGCCGCCACACCGACGGGCACGTTCGTCCACGCCGTCGTGGACCACGCCCGGCGGGCCCCGGAGGCCACCGCACTGGCCTGGCGGGAGCACGCGGTCAGTTACGGCGCGCTGGTGCGCCGGGCGACGCTGGAGCGGGAGCGGCTCGCCCACCTGCCGACCGGTGAGCCCCTGGCCCTGCCCGCGGTCAAGTCGCCGCGCACCCTGGCGCTGATCCTGGCCTGCCTCCTGGAGCGCCGGCCGCTGCTGCTGCCCGCGCCGACGCTCGGCGAGGACGTCCTGGACAAGCTGTACGCACAGGCCGGCGTACGTCACGTACTGACCGCGGGAAAACCGCCGGCGGCGAGGGCCGCGGCCGACGGGGCACGCCGGTGCCCCGGTGACACCGCGCTGCTGCTCACCACCTCCGGCTCCACGGGCACGCCCAAGATCGTGCCGCTGGGCGCCGCGGCGCTGGACCGCTTCACAGGCTGGGCCGGCCGGGCCTTCGGGATCGGCCCCGGCACGGCGGTGCTCAACTACGCGCCGTTGAACTTCGACCTGTGCCTGCTGGACGTCTGGACGACGCTCGCACGCGGTGGCCGGGTCGTCCTGGTCGATCCGGACCGCGCCACCCGGGGCGGTGCCCTCCTGGACCTCGTCGCGCGGGAACGGCCCGAGGTCGTCCAGTCGGTTCCGATGTTCTACCGGTTGCTCACCGACGCCGCCCGCGAACAGGGCCGTACGCTCCCGTCCGTCCGGCACGCCGTGATCACCGGGGACAGCATGCCCGGCGCGCTCCTGGCCGAGCTGCCGTCCGTGCTGCCCGGCGCCCGGCTGTACAACCTCTACGGCTGCACCGAGACCAACGACAGCTTCCTGCACGAGGTGCGCGGTGCCCCGGACCCCGGCCGCCCGCTGCCGCTGGGGCAGCCGCTGCCCGGCGTGCACGCCCTGCTCGTCACGGGCGACGGCGCGGTGCTGGACGGGCCCGGCACGGGCGAGCTGTATGTCTCCACCTCCTTCCAGAGCGAGGGCTACCTCGGCACGGCGGCCGCCTCCGGCGCGTTCGTCCCGCACCCCGAACGGGCCGACGGGCGACGCTGGTTCCGCACCGGCGACCTCGTGTGCCGGTCCGCGGACGGGGCGCTCACCCTGGTGGGACGCAAGGACTTCCAGGTCAAGGTGCGCGGGGTGCGGGTCAACCCGCAGGAGGTCGAGCACCGGCTCCTGGACCACCCCGGCGTCACCGAGGCAGCCGTCCTGGCGCTGCCCGACCCGGTGGCCGGCCACGCGCTGCACGCCGTGGCCCGCCGCACACCCGGTTCCGGTCTCAACAGCCTGACCCTGCGCGGCCACCTGGCCCGCGGGCTGGCCAGGGCCGCGATCCCCTCGACGCTGCTGATCACCGACGATCCGCTGCCTCGGACCAGCACGGGAAAGGTCGACCGTGACCGTGCCGTCCGAGACCGCCGCACCGCGGCCTGACGACCAATTCAGCGAGGAGAGCTGACATGCGATACGCCCAGACCATCAAGGAGTTCGTCGTCGGGGAGTTCATGCCGGACGTGCCCGCCGCGGAGCTGGACGCCGAACTCGACCTGCTGGAGTACGGGGTGATCGACAGCCTCGGGCTGCTCAAGGTGATCGCCTGGATCGAGAACCGGTACGGCATCGACACGGACCGGGTCGACCTGCGGCCGGAGTCGTTCCGGTCGGTGGCAGCCATCGACGCGTTCATCAGCCACGCGTCGCCGAAGCGGACGGAGATCGGGTAGCCGTGCATGACGCCGTCGCCGCCTTGATCGGGCAGGACCGGCCGGTGGACCTGCCGGTCTGGCGATCGTTGTGGGACCGGCTCCACGACGGTGGCCTGCAGCGGGGAGAGACGGTAGCCCTGCTCGCCTCGCTGTCCACCCGGATGCCCGACCGCGTGACCCTGACCGCACTGCTGGACTCGCTGGCCGAGCGTCGCCCGGCCGGTCGGCCCGGCGATCTCGGCGCCGCGGTCAACATCGTCGGGACCGGCGGAGGTCCGGGCACCTTCAACATCTCCACCGCCGCCGCCCTGGTCGCCGCCGCGATGGGCGTCAGGGTCGTGAAGACCGGTTCGCGGGCCTACACCGGCAGGCTCGGCTCCGTCGACCTTCTGGAGCGGCTCGGGGTGCCGCTGGTGTCCTCGTATGAGGAGACGCACGACTTCCTGGAACGGCATGGTATTGCCTTCGCCGGAGCCTTCGTCTACCCGGCCGAACTGGCGCTGCTCAGCCGCAGCGTGCTGCCGCTGGACGTCAGAAAGCTCGGCCGCTTCGTCAACGCCCTCGGCCCTCTGCTCGCCGACATGCCGGTCGCCGCGCAGCTCACCGGTGTCGCGGACGCGCGGCTGACGAACGGACTGCGGCAGGCCACCGCGCACCTGGCCCGGGGGAGCGGCCGCTCGGTGTGGCTGTGTGTCAACGACGTCGGCGCCGATGAACTCCTGGGCTTCGTACCGAACCGGGTATACGCCTACGAGGGCGCGGCGGAGGACGAGTTCGTGCTCGATCCCACCCGGCTGGGGCTGTGCTCCGGTTCGCTGGAGGAGTTGCGTCCGCGCGGCGACGCGGTGACGTTCTTCCGCGAGGTGCTGTCGGGCCGGGGCGCCCCGGCGGCCGCCGAGACCGTGTGTCTGAACGCCGCCGCACTCGCCGTCGCCGGCCGGCTCACCGGCGACTGGCGGGCCGCGCTGGACGCCGCCCGTGACGCACTGTGCAGCGGCCGGGCCCTCGACCTGCTCACCCGACTGCACGCGGGGGTGAGCGCGCATGTCTGAGCCCGCCGTGACCGGGCCCTCCGTCGCCGCGTCACCCGGGCCGGAGTCGCCCGGCTCCCCTTTCTTCGCCCGCCGCGCGCCCGGGCGGCCCGGTCTGGCGATGTTCCTCAACGCCGGGGACCCGCCGCTGGCCGTGCTGCCCGAGCTGCTGGCCATGCTCGACGACAGCGGGGTCGACTGTCTCGAACTGGCCGTACCGTTCCCCGACTCGCCCACCGACGGGCCGGTCGTCCGGGCCTCGGCCGCCCGGGCCCTGGCCGACGGCGTGACGCCGCGGGCCGTCCTGGACGCCGTGGCGGCCGCCCGGCCCGGGCTGCGCGGACCGCGGATCGCGCTGCTCGCGGACTGGAGTCACACCGTGCGGGGCACCGACCCCGGTGACTTCGCCGCGGCCGTCCGCGACGCCGGCTGCGACGGCCTGCTGCTGCACGGCGTGCCGCCCCGGCTGCGACGCGCCCACTATGACGCCGTGTACCGGGCGGGACTGCCGCTCGTCACGACCTGCTACGCCGCCTCCGGCCCCGACGTCGTGGCCGAGGCGGCGGATCACGCCTCCGCCTATCTGTACCTGGTCGCCCACTATGGCCGCAGCGGAACCGCCGCCGCCTGGGACCGGGAGCGGCTCGGGGCTGTGATCACCACCCTGCGCTCCACCGCGTCCGTGCCCGTGGCCGTCGGCTTCGGGGTCCGCACGGGCGGCGACATCGCGCTCCTGGCAGAGCTCGGCGCCGATGCCGTCGTGGTCGGCAGCGCCGGGGTGGCCCGTATCGAACAGGCCCGCGCTGCTGGGCGGGACCCCGTCGAAGAGCTCCGCACCTTCGTGAGTGAACTGCGCGCTCCCGGCCCCGCCCCAGCTACCGACGGACACGAGAGAGGAATCCGCTCATGATCGTCCGCAAGCTTGACGAGGTCACCTGTGTCGACTGGGGCAACGGCCTCAGCCGCAGGTTCCTCACCGAGGCCGACGGCGTCGGCTACACCGTGACCGACACCCTCGTGCGCGCGGGCAGCAAGTCCCGCCTGGAGTACCGCAATCACCTGGAGAGCTGCTACTGCATAGCGGGCAGCGGAGAGGTCATCGACACCGACGGCACGGTGCATCCGATCACCCCCGGCACGCTGTACGCGCTCGATCTGAACGACGCGCACTGGCTGGTCGCGCACCCGGACGAGGACCTGCGTCTGGTGTGCGTGTTCAGCCCCGCGTTGTGCGGGGACGAGCGCCATGACCTCGACTCGGCCGGCTACTCCCACTACTGATGATCGACTGGACCGCGGAACAGCGGGCGCTGCGCGACGGCCTGACGCCCTGGCTGGGGAAGCTCAACGCCGGCCTTCACGAGCGGGACGCGGCCGCCTCCTTCTCGTACGACAACTTCCGGACCGTGGCCGCCGCCGGCGTCCTCGGACTGCCCTTCGACGAGAAGTGGGGCGGCCTCGGTCAGTCGCTGCCGACCACCATGTACGTCCTGGAGGCGCTGGGCGAGGGCTGCCGGGACGCCGGGCTGAACTTCTCGGTCTGCACTCACCTGGTGAGCACCGGCGTACCCTTGCAACGCTTCGGCTCCGAGGCGCTCAAGCGACGCTGGCTGCCCCGGATCTGCTCCGGCGAGCTGATCGGCGCGCATGCCATCAGCGAGCCGGACAGCGGGTCGGACGCGCTGGCGATGCGGACCAGGGCGCTCCGGGACGGCGACGACTTCGTGCTCAGCGGCAGCAAGGCCTTCGTCAGCAACGGGCCGGTCGCCGACCTGATCACGGTCTACGCCCGCACCGACGACCGCCCCGGCCCGCTCGGCGTGACCGCGTTCCTGCTGGAGCGCGGCACGCCGGGCCTCGAGATCGGTGCCCCGGTGGCGAAGATGGGACTGCGTACCTCCCCGCTGTGCGAGCTCTACCTCGACGACTGCCGGGTCCCCGCCTCCCGGGTCGTGGGGCGTGTAGGTGGCGGCTTCCTGGTGCTCGACCACGTCATGCGCTGGGAGATCCTCTGCTCCTTCGTCATCAACGCGGGGGAGATGCGCCACCGGGTCGACCGCTGCGTCGAGTACGCGCGTACCCGCACCCAGTTCGGCAGGCCGATCGGCCAGTACCAGGCCGTCTCGCACCGCATCGTCGACATGGAGATCGGGGTGGAGACCGCCCGGCGCTGGCTGTACGGCACCGCCGAGCGGATGGCCGCCGGTGTCAACGTCACCCGGGACATCGCCATGGCCAAGCTCGTCACGAGTGAGGCCAACGTCGCCTCCGCCCTCGCCGCCGTGCAGATCTTCGGCGGCAACGGCTATCTGACCGAATACGGCATCGAGGCGGAGCTGCGCAACTCGGTCGCCTCGACCATCTACTCGGGCACTTCGGAGATCCAGCGCAACCGCATCGCCGCCCTGCTCGGCCTGTGACCGGCCGCCCGCCGAGCCCTTTGAACACGAGAGAGAGTCCACTGTGACGACCCAGTACAGCGAGGATCCCGGCACGCTGCGCGCCACCGCCTTCCTCGACCACCAGGCGCCCGAGGTCCGGGACTTCGTCGCCGACGCGGTGCCGGCCACGGCCACCACGCCGACCGCGCGGGCGGTCGCGCTCCACTACGCGGTGCGCGACTCCGTCCGCTACGAGGTGTACGGCGCCGACCTGTCCCGGGCGGGCCTGCGGGCGAGCACGGTGACCCGCTCCGGCTCCGGCATGTGCCTGCACAAGTCGGTGCTGTACGTGGCCGGGCTGCGCTCGCTCGGCATCCCGGCCCGGCTCGCCCTCGCCGACGTACGCAACCACCTTGCCTCCGAGCGGCTCAAGCGGTTGCTCGGCGGCGATGTCTTCCACATGCACTGCTTCACCTCCGTCTTCCTCGACGGGCGCTGGGTCAAGGCGACACCGGTGTTCAACAGGACGCTGTGCCGGCTGTACGGACTGACGCCGCTGGACTTCGACGGCACGTCGGACAGCATGTACCACCCCTTCGACCTGCAGGGCCGACGCCACATGGAATTCCTGCGCCATCACGGGGAGTTCGACGACCTCCCCTACGAACGGATCGTCGCCGAGCTGAGGGCGGCGCACCCGGGACTGCTGAGCGCGGACGGCACCGGATTTTCCGAGGGCTCGCTGGTGCGGGAGGCCGAGCCCTCGGCGGCCGGGTAGTGCTCGTCAAGTTCTGCGGTGCCACCTCCGCCGCGGAGGTGACCGACCTGGCGGCTGCCGGGGCCGATCTGGTCGGCCTGTGGTACCAGGTGCCGGGCGGCCGGTCGGAGGTGACGGCCGCCCGGCTCGGCGCGTTGTCCGAGGCCGCCTCGGACACCGGGCGGCTCACACCGGTGCTGGTCACCTTCTCCTCCGACCTCGGGGCACTGCTGCGGGCCGTGCGCGCGGCCCGGGTGCCGTACGTGCAGCTGCACGGGTTCCAGACCCCCGGCACGGTGCGCGCGCTGCGCAGGGACGGGCCGGCCGGCCTGAAGATCATCAAGGCGCTCCACCTGCAGGGGAGCGAATGCCTGGAGGAGCGGCTGACCGGCGCCTACGAGCGGGCCGGCGCCGACTGCTTTCTGCTGGACACGGCGACCGCCGACGGGCGGATCGGCAGTACCGCCGAGCCGCTTCAGGACATGGCCGTGCGGCGGCTCGCGGACCGGATCCAGCTGCCCTTCCTGCTGGCGGGCGGTCTGCACGCCGGTAATCGGGGCGACTTCGCGGGGGCGCGCGCACACCCGCGCTTCCTCGGTATCGACGTCGACTCGGCGGCGCGCGGCGAGGACGGACTGCTGTGCGCCGACCGCGCGGCGGCCGTCACTCACGCATGGAGAAGCACGTGAACGCGGACTTCGTGGGGGCGCTGGCCAAGGCCGCCCGGCCCCTGATCATGGAGGTCAAGCGGCGGGACGCCGACGGGCGGGATCTGCTGGGCGGCCGTGGCGTCGCCGAGACGGTCGAGCGGTTCGAGGCCGCCGGCGCGCCCTGCCTCTCGGTGGTCACCGGGCACTGGTTCGGCGGCACCGAGGATCTGCTGACCCAGGTCGCCGCCCGCACCGAACTGCCCTTGCTACGCAAGGACTTCCTCATCAGCAGGCGTGAGCTGGAGCGGAGCCGCGAGCTGGGTGCCTCCGCCGTACTGCTGACCGCGAAGCTGCTGCCCGCGTCGGTCCTCGCCCGGCTGACCGACCACGCCCTGGACCTGGGCCTGACCCCATTCGTGGAGGTCGCCGACGAGGCGGACGTCGCGGCCGTGGCGCGCGGGTCCGCGTGCGTGGTCGCGGTCAACAACAAGGACATCGCCACCCGGGAACGGCTGCCGGCCGATCCGCACCGCGGTCGAGCACTGCTGCCCGCGGTGCGGTCCACCGGCACCCGCTGCCCGGTCAGCGCGAGCGGAATCACCGATCCCGAGGCGGCGGCCGAGCTGATCGACGCGGGGTTTTCCGGTCTGTTGATCGGCACCGGGCTGCTGCGGGCGCGGAGCGTGGGGGCCTGGTGCGCCGCGTTCGACACCGCGCGCAGCGCGTCGGCCGGCTCCACCGGCTGACGCGCGGCCCGCGGCGCCTCAGCGGCGGCCGGGCTGGGCGCTGCGACCGCGGGCGGTGCGGCCCCACGGCTTGTAGACGGAGACCACCGCGGCGACGGTGAGCAGGGCGAACAGCACGGGGACGCTCCACAGCAGGAAGTCCGCGGCCCAGCCCGGGTCCGGCGGGCCGTCGCCGACGTCGGCGGTCCGCTCGGTCGCCGTCATGACGATCGGGTGGATCACGAACCAGGCGAAGATCGTCATGAATAGTGTGATGACCCACTTGACGATGATCCACCAGTGCAGCAGCAGGCCCCACTTGGTGCCGCAGGAGAGCAGGATGCCCGTGATCGCGGCGGTGACGCTGAAGACCGTGACGCTGGTGTCGTCGAAGACGTACATCGCGTAATAGACGCCCTTGGCGACGGCGGCGTCGTCGGTGGTGTACCCCATGATCGCCAGAACCGCCATGGAGAGCGACAGGCCCACCCAGCCGACGGATGTGACCACGTGGATGGCCAGCGTCAGCTTCCTTGTTCTGCGGCTGAGTTCGAACTTCTTCCGGGACGGTTGCCGGGGCGTGCCGGCCCTGCCTTTCTTGGCGGTGGCGGCGGGGACGGGAGCGGACAAGGCGATGCCTCGCTTTCTGCTCGGCTGGGGACGTGCCGATACGGCAAGTAAACTCTTTACAGCGTACGGAAACTCATTACAGCGTACAGGGTTACGCGTTCGATGTGAGGTCGTAAACGGAATGGCGAAAGGAAACGGCCGGATGGACCCGGCCCGCGCCCTGGCTCTGCTGTGGCGCATCGAGCAGGAGCCGACACGTCCGTCCCGCGGCCCGCGCCAGGGACTGACGGTCGACCGCATCGTGCGGACCGCGATCTCCATCGCCGACGCCGAGGGCCTCGGCGCCCTGTCGATGCGCAAGGTCGCCGAGCCCCTCGGCGTCTCCGCCATGTCCCTGTACACCTATGTGCCGGGCCGTGCCGAGCTGGTCAACTGCATGCTCGACGACGTCCTCGGCGAGGCACCGTCGTTGCGGGACGCCGACGGCTGGCGGGCCGCGCTCGAGCGCTACGCCCGGGGCGGCATGGACATCGCCCGGCGCCATCCGTGGGTGCCGCCGCTGGTGTCGTCGCGGATGCTGATGGGCCCCAACGAGACCGCCATGTGGGACGGCGTCCTCGGGGCCCTCGCCGGGGTGGGGCTGGACGAGCGCGAGATGCTCTGCGTCGTCCATCTCGTCAACGGGTACGTACGCGGTGCGGCCCAGCAGTCCGCGGACGCCGACCACGACGTGCGGCGCGCGGGCCTGAGCTACGACGAGTGGTACGAGAAGACCGGCCCGCTGCTGGAGCGGATGATCTCCGCCGAGCGCTTCCCGGACCTCACCAAGGTCTGGCGCGCCGGCGTCTTCGAGGAGCCCGGCGAGGGACTCGGGTCCGACGGCGGCTTCGAGTACGGCCTGCAGCGCGTCCTCGACGGCATCGAGGAGCGCATCGCGCGCCGCGCCGCCGAGCGCCCCGCTCCCTGACTGGCCGCGACCGGCGACCGCCCCCGTCCTCCAGCGAGCCTCAAAAGCTCCTCCAGCCCGGTTTCCCACCCTGGTGACGCAACGGATGAAGCGCCTCACAGGGCTGAGGCCGACAGGGCGGAGCAGGCGTGACAGTTCTGGTGACAGGAGCGACAGGATCCGTGGGCCGTCATGTGGTCGGCCGGCTGGTCTCGGCGGGCGTACAAGTGCGGGCGCTGACCCGGAACCCGGCGACCGCCTCGCTACCGGAGGGGGTCGAGACGTACGCCGGCGACCTGCGGCACCCGCGCACCCTGCGTGCCGCGCTGCGTGGCGTGGAGCGCCTCTACCTCTTCCCGGTGCCGGAGACCGCCCGCCAGGTGGTCGCCGCCGCCCGGGAGGCCGGCGTACGCCGGATCGTCGTCCTCTCCTCGTCCTCCGTGCTCGACACCTCCGGTGACAACCACAGCGCCGAGCACCACCGCGCCGTGGAGCGCGCCGTGGAGGAGTCCGGCATCGAGTGGACCTTCGTACGGCCCGACGAGTTCGCGACCAACGTGCTGTGGAAGTGGGGCCCTTCGATCCGCAGCGAGGCAGTGGTCCGGGCGCCGTACGGTGACGCCCCGCGGGTGCTGGTCCACGAGGCGGACGTCGCCGACGTGGCCGTGGCGGCGCTGCTGGAGGACGGGCACGCCGGGCAGGCGTACGTGCTCACCGGACCCGAGGCGATCACCCAGACCGAGCAGGTCCGGGCGATCGCCGAGGCGATCGGCCGTCCGGTCGCCTTCGAGGAGATCACTCCCGATCAGGCCCGCGAGGCCATGGGGAAGGCCATGCCCGCGCCGGTCGTCGAGATGGTGCTGGGCTATCTCGCCGACGCCGTCGCCCACCCGCCCGTCCCTGTGGACACCGTCCGGCGGATCACCGGCCGGCCGGCCCGGAGGTTCGCCCACTGGGCCGCCGACCACGCCGCCGACTTCACCCCGGACCACGAGGAGGCGGGCGTATGACGGCCCAGGCCCCTGGTCCCGCCGAGCCGACCTCGTCCGGCGCGAAGGCGGCCGGGCCGGAGGCGGGCGGCGCCAACGTCTTCGTCCGGATGACCGGCACCGGAGACCCCGAGCGGCACGTCACCCTGGGCACGGGCGAGCGCCCGGTCGCCGGACGCGGCAAGGTCGTCGTCCGGGTCGAGGCGGCCGGCGTCTCCTACGCCGAGGTGCAGATGCTCCAGCACCTGCACCCCTTCCCGCCCTCCTTCCCCTTCGTCCCCGGCTACGACCTGGTGGGCCGCATCACCGAGGTCGGCCCCGGCGTCACCGACCGGCAGGTCGGCGACCGCGTGGCCGCCATGCCCCGGCACGGCTCCTGGCAGCGGTATGTCGAGACGCCCGCCAAGACGCTCGCCACCGTCCCCGAGGAGCAGGACGCCGCCGTCGCCGTGGCGCTGGTCACCAACGGAGTGACCGCGTGGCAGATGCTGCACCGGGTGGCCGACGTGCGGCCCGGAGACGCCGTGCTGGTGCACGGCGCCAGCGGTGGCGTCGGCACCCTGCTCACCCAGCTCGCCGTGCACCACGGCCTGCGCGTCATCGGCACCGCCTCACCGGCCAAGCACGACGCGGTCCGCGCCCTGGGGGCAGAGCCCCTCGACTACCGGACCCCCGGCCTGCCGGCCGTCGTCAGGGAGCTGGCTCCCGGCGGCGTACGGGCCGTGTTCGACCACGTGGGCGGCCGCGGCCTCGACGACAGCTGGGCCGTGCTCGCCGACGGCGGCACCCTGGTCTCCTACGACTCCTCCGTCGCCGGATACCGGCCCGGTCAGTGGTTCCGTCCGCATGTACCCGCTCTGCGGCGCACCGTCCGGCGCTGGGCGGCCCGGCACCTGGGGCTGACCCGCGGTCGGCGCATGTCGATGTACTACGTCAAGCCCGGCAAGGACTTCAACGACGATCTCGCCGCCCTGCACGGGCTGCTCGCCAACGGTGTGCTCCGGCCCGAGATCGCAGGCCGCCACCCGCTGGACGAGGCCGCGGTCGCCGTACGCGCCCTCCTGCACGGCAGCACCGTCGGCAAGCACGTGCTGCTTCCCTGACGACCCGTCTTCCCTGGTGCCCCCCTCAGAAAGGAAACCGCACATGAGCGCCACCCTGACCGAGCAGTCCGCCCAGGAACGCAACAAGGAACTCGCCCTCTCCATGGTCGCGAGCTGGAACCGATGGGAGCTGCAAGGCATCATCAAGCACTGGGCCCCGGACATCCAGCACTTCTCCGAGGACCGCCAGATCTCCTCCAAGGTCATGGTCAGGGCGATGGAGGGCGGCCTCGCTGCCTTCCCCGACCTGCACCTGGACGTCAAGAGCATCGTCGCCGAGGGGGACCGCGTCTGCCTGCGGATCACCGTGACGGCCAGTCACCAGGGCGAGTTCCGGGGCAAGGCGCCGAGCGGCCGCAAGGTGACCTGGTACATGCTGGAAGAGCTGCGCTTCAACGAGGCCGGACAGGTCATCGAGCACTACGACGTCTTCAACTACCTGCCGATGCTCAAGGAACTGGACCTCGTGCCGGCGGACGTGCTGTGAGCACGGCGGTGCGGGCCGTCCCGCACATGGTCGACATCGCCGACGGGGTGTACGCCTACGTACAGCCCGACGGCGGCTGGTGCCTCAACAACGCGGGCCTCGTGGTCGGCGCCGAGGGGCAGAGCCTGCTGGTGGACACCGCGGCCACCGAGCTGCGTGCCCGGCTGCTGCGGGCCGAGGTGCTGCGCCGGTCCGCTGTGCCGCCGCGCACCGTCGTCAACACCCACTTCCACGGTGACCACACCTTCGGCAACTCCCTCTTCCCCGAGGCGCTGATCGTCGCCCACGAGCGCACCCGGACCGAGATGTCCGCGGCCGGACTGCACCTGACCGGCCTGTGGCCCGACGTGCGCTGGGGCGACATCGAGGTGACGCTGCCCCACCTCACGTACAAGGACACGCTGACCCTGCACACCGGTGGGGTGCGCGCCGAGCTGATCCACGTCGCTCCGGCGCACACCACCAACGACACCGTCGTCTGGCTGCCCGAACAGCGCGTCCTGTTCGCCGGCGACCTGGTGATGTCCGGTGTCACGCCGTTCTGCCTGATGGGCTCGGTCTCCGGGTCGCTCAGGGCCATGGCGCGGCTGCGCGCCCTCGGCGCCGAGACGGTCGTCCCCGGGCACGGCGAAGTGGGCGGCCCCGAGCTGATCGACCGCAACGAGGCGTACTTCCTCTGGCTCGCCGAACAGGCCCGGCAGGGCGTCGCCGCGGGTCTGACGCCCCTTCAACTCGCCCGTGAGGCCGGTCCCGGGCCCTTCGAGGGACTCATCGACTCCGAGCGGCTGGTGCCCAATCTGCATCGCGCCTACGCCGAGGTCCACGGAGCGGCGCCCGGCAGTCCGCTCGACGTCGGTGCGCTCTTCACGGAGATGGCCGGCTTCCACGGTGGGCTCCCCGAATGCCACGCCTGAAAGATATCTCAGGTCGAATTTTCATTAGGGGGGTCATAGGGGAAGTTGGGGATGGCCGGGCCGGCCAAATCCTGCCACGCTGATGAATGAAAGGGCTGGGGGCGGATATTGATGACGCCTCAGATGCGAATCTTTTCCTGCCAGTCCCGCCTCAGGACAGAAACAAGGAGTTTTTCGAGTGAATACCTTTGGCTCTCTGGCCGTCGCCGGCGCTTCGCTGGCGCTGATCCTTTCTGGCAGCGCGACGGCACAGGCGCAAACACCGGTGACGCAGAGCGACGTGTCCATCCAGTCGGCCAGCCCCAAGAAGCCGTACAAGAGCGGAAACAAGATGGTGGCGAAGACGACGTTCCGCGGCAACAAGAAGACCTGTGTCTACCTCGAGTTCATTCGCCCCATGTGGCCGGCGCCCGTCCCGGTCGCGAGCAAGTGCACCCGTGCCTCGTCGGGCACCGTCAAGGCTTCCACGAACTGCAGCACCGGGATCCACCGCACCACGGTGCTCTACACGCGGAACGACGGCCGGAAGCTCGCGGAGGCCTCCGGCAACAAGTTCATCAGCTGCTGAACACAAGTCCCTGAAGGAGAGTGATCAGTGTGAGGATCCTTGGTTCTCTGACCGTCGCCGGCGCTTCGCTGGCGCTGGTCCTCGGCGGCGGCGCGGTGGCACAGGCGCAGACCGCGGTGGCGCAGAGCGACGTGACCATCCGGTCGGCCACGCCCTCGAAGCCCTACAAGAGCGGCGGGAGCATAGTCGCGAAAGCCACGTTCAGCGGCAACCGGAGCACGTGCGTCTACCTTGAGGCCGTCAATCCGCTCTATCCGCCGGTCCCGGTCGCGAGCAAGTGCTCCAACGCCGCATCCGGCACGATCACGGCGTCCAAGAGCTGCTCCACCGGTTTCTTCAACACCAAGGTGATCTACACGCAGACCGACGGCCGGAGGCTCATGAAGGACTCGGGCTCCGTCTACATCCAGTGCTGACGCACTTTCGGCGCTGCCGGTGAATCGAATGTGCCCCGGAAAGGAATTCGGCCTGACCGGGGCGCATTCCTGTGCGTTTCCCGGTGCGTGCCTCTCTCCGTCGCGGCTCGATCCGCCCTACAGTCCCGTCACCCACCCTTGGGAGCGTCCTCGGCACGAGGACACTCTCACGCGGCGCCGACGGGAGGAAAAGGGGTGGGCTGGTCGGTGGAACCGGGACAGCGGACCGGAGAACTCGGCAGGCTGACGGAGATTCTGGCGAACTGCGCGGCGGGCAGCGGGCGAGCGGCACTGATCACCGGTGTGCCGGGCGTCGGCAAGACGAGGCTGCTCCGGGCGGTCTGCCGCGTCGCCGAGGGCGAGGGCGCCGCGGTGCTCGACGCCACCGCCACCCGGGCCGAGCGCGATCTCCCGCTGGGCGTCGTCGGCCAGCTGTTGAGCTGCGCGGACCTGCGGCCTCCGGACCCGCGTGACGCCCTGGCCGAGGTGCGACGGATTGTCCGGCGGCTGGCCGAGTCCGCAACCGTGGTCGTCGCCGTCGACGACGTCCGGCACACGGACACCGAGTCGGCACGATGCCTGCTCCATCTCCTCGGGCGGATCGCCTCTGCCCGGGTCCTCGTCCTTCTCGCAGGCCACCTGCCCGCCCGGCCGCTACCCGCGCCGCCGGTCCTGGAACTCGTCCGACACCCGCGGTGCGCCCGCTTTACGCTGGACCGGTGGTCCGAGCAGGAGGTGGCCGGCTTCCTCGCCGAACTGTCGGGCGGCGCGGCCCGGTTCGCCCCCGCCTGGCACCGGGCCGGCGGCGGCAACCCGCGACTGCTCCAAGCCCTGGCCGAGGACACGCACGCACACCGCCCCGGCTCCGGCTGCGGCCCGGAGGAACCGGTGGCCGGGCCGGCCTTCCGGCAGGCCGTGAGCGAGTGTCTGCGGCAGGTGGATCCCGATACGGCGGCCGTGGCCCGCGCCGCCGCAGCCCTCGGCCCCGACATGCGAGCCGAGCGGATCGCACGGCTGCTGGACAGCACCGAACGGTCCGTCGCCCTCGCCCTGGACGCGCTGACGGAGATGGGCCTGCTGGCCTCCGGGCGGTTCCGCCACGAGGCGGCGCCTGCCGCGCTGCTCGACGAGATCCCGTCCGCCGAGTGCGCGGCGCTGCACGCGCGGTGCGCGCGGCTGCTGTACGACGACGGGGCTCCGTCTTCGGCGGTGGCCCGGCAGCTCATGGCGGCCGCCCCGTTGCGGCCGGCCGGACCGGGGCCGGTGCCCTGGGCTGTGTCCGTGCTGAAGCCGGCGGCCGAGGAGGCGCGGTGCGCGGGCGACGCCGAGTCCGCGGTGGCCGCCCTGCGCCTGGCCCGTCGCCTGTGCGCCGACGAGGCGGAGCGGGCCGGGCTCCTGGTGGCCCTCACCCGGGCGGAGGCGGAACTCGACCCGGCTGTCGCCTCTCGTCGGCTGCCCTCACTGGTCAGCGCCCTGCACCAGGGGTTGCTCGATGTCCAGGACGCGGCGGTGCCGATCGCCCAACTGCTGTGGCACGGCCGCCCCGAGGAGGCGCGGGACGCCCTCACCGCGCTCAGCGCCCGCACGACGCAGCACCGGACGCACTCACCTCTTGCACGGCTGTGGCACCGGCTCGCGCGTCTCTACCCGGAGCTCCCCGGCTCCGAGTGCGCCGGGACGCCCGGCCGCCTCCTCGGCGAACCGCCGGACCAGGACCCCGCGGAGGACCCGTGCCGCGCCGCCGAGCGGGTTCTGCAACGCCTCGCCGTGTCCGCCCCCGTGCCGGTCGCCCCGGTGTGCGCCGCGCTCATCGACCTGACGCACGCCGGAGAGCCGGACCGGGCCGCGCTCTGGTGCGAGCGGCTGGCGCCCGCCCTTCGCTCCGCGACCCCGGTCCGGCGAGCGCTCTTCGCGGCCACCGCGGCGGTGGTCCACTGCCGGCTGGGCGACCACGCGGCCGCCGCGGAGCGGGCCCGCACCGCACTCGCCCTGCTGCCGGACCGCGGCTGGGGGATCGGGATCGGACTCCCCCTCCACGCCGCCGTGCTGGCGGCCACGGAGCAGGGCGAGCACACGACGGCCGCGGAACTGCTGCGCCGCCCGGTCCCCAAGGAGATGTTCCGCACCCCGGCCGCGCTCTACTACCTCTTCGCGCGCGGCCGGCACCACCTCGCCCAGCGCCGTCACCACGCCGCGCTCGCCGACTTCCGCGCCTGTCGCGACCTCATGGAGCGATGGCGGCTCGACTGGTCCGAGGCACTGCCCTGGCGGACGTATGCCGACGAGGCCCGGCGCGCGACGGGCGGCGCGGCCGAGCCCCGCGAACCTCTCGCGGGGCTCAGCGAGGCCGAACGCCGGGTCGCGGTGCTGGCCGCCGAGGGCCACACCAACCGGGCGATCGCGGCTCGGCTGTTCGTCACGGCCAGCACGGTGGAGCAGCATCTGACCCGGGTCTACCGCAAGCTCGGGCTCAGGAGTCGCGCGCAGCTGGCCGGACTGCTGGACACGGTCACTGCGGATGGTGCGTGATCTCGATGCCCTTCAAGTAGCTCGCGAGGGTCATCAGGCCCGGGTGCTCGGCGCGCAGCGCGGGGATGTCCGCACGGTAGCCGTGCTGCTGGAACCACTCGAACATCAGCGAGATCTCCGGGGCGTTGGGGATGTACGGGTTGGCCGCCACGTCGTCCAGTCCCAGCTCCTCGAACCGCGCCGACATTCCGGTGCGCTGCGCGAACGCCTCGGCCAGCTCATCCGCCGTCAGCTCGTCACCGGCGATCTCCAGGTCCCGGCCCAAGTACTCCCGCGGACGGTCGAAGGCCTGCGCGGCGAAGAACGCAATGTCCTCGACGGCGATGAACTGCACCCGGGTGTCCGGTTTCAGGCCGAGTCGCACGACCAGGGTGCCGTCTTCCGACTGCACGCCGTGGGCGGCGAAGTTGTCCATGAAGAATGCCGGACGCAGCACGGTCGTCGGGACCCCGAGACCGCGCAAGTACCGCTCGATGCCCCGTTTGGAGTCGAAGTGGGGGACACCGCTGTGGCGTTCGGCACCGCCGACGGAGCTGTAGACCACGTGGGACACGCCGGCCGCCAGGGCCGCCCGGGCCGCCGCTCGGCCCTGGCGGACCTCGCCGCCGATCCCGGCCGGCGTCATGAAGGTCTGCACCGAGAAGACACCGTGCACGCCCTCCATTGCCGCCCGCAGCGACGCCTCGTCGTCGAGGTCGCCGTGCACCAGCGTCACCCCGAGCTCGGCCAGCCGCCGGGCCGCGGCCGAGGACGGGTCACGCACCAGGGCCGCCGTGTCCCGGCCCCGGCGGACCAGCTCGCGCGCCACGGCACCGCCCTGGAGGCCGGTCGCCCCCGTCACGAGGACCGTCCCCGCGGCGTCCTGCCCGCCGGTGTCCCGAGCGTCGGTCATGTCCCGCTCCCTTCCTGCGTGAACAGCGCCGTGTTGGCCGCGGCCCAGTCGCGGTAGGGGCGCGGCTCGCGCCCGGTGAGGTCACGAACCGAGGTGGTGGGCCTGGCCCACGGCACCTGAGGGCTGTGCAGCGCGGCGACGTTGGTCTTCGCGGCCGCGCGGTCCCCGGTGATGCCGGCGAAGACCTCCACGACCTCCTCGGGCGGCGCCACCGAGAAGTCCAGCTCCCGCCCCAGGACATCGCCGAGCATGCGCGCCTGATCCTGCGAGGTGAGTGTCTCCGGGCCGGTGAGCAGGTAGGACCGGCCATCGTGGCCGTCCTCGGTGAGCGCGGCGACAGCCGCCGACGCGATGTCGTACTCGTCGACGGGCGCTCCCGGATTGTTCCCGATCCAGCAGCGCACGGCGCCGCGCTCGCGGACCGTGCGGGTCCACCAGGAGGTGTTCGCGTGGAAGGGGCCGGGCCGCAGGAAGGTCCAGGCCGCGCCGGAGCCCAGAATCGCCTCCTCGGCGGCCCGGTGCTCGTCTGCGATGCCGTGCGGCACCGGGTGCTCGACGCTCGCCGACGACAGCAGCACGATCCGCTCCAGGCCCGCTTCGCGTGCCGCCGCCGCGACGCCCGCGGCCTGCGCCGCCACGTCGCCGGAGAGCACGACCAGCGCCGCCGAGACGTCCTTGAACGCCCGGTCCAGCGAGCCGGGGTCGGCGGGGCTGCCCGCGACCACCTCGACGTCCCCGGGCAGCCCGGCCTCCTCCGGTGTGCGGCTCAACGCGCGGACTTCTCGGCCCTGTTCGACGAGCTGCGCGGTGGCCTCGCGGCCGACCTTGCCGGTCGCTCCGGTGATCAGAATCATGGGTCAGGCCCTCCAGCCCTGGGGCTCCGGCCACGGCGAACCGAGCTGGCGGTAGGTGCCCTGGTAGTCAGGCCAGTCGCGGTGGTCGCGGATCTTGCCGTCGACGAACCGGATCAGATGGATCTGCTCGCCCGAGAAGACCCGCCCGGTCGGGGCCATTCCGACGAGATCGCCGACATGGCGGCCGTAGAGCACGAGGTACGCCCGCACCCAGTCACCGCGCTCCTCGATCTGAACCTCCTCCAGACGGGCCTCCTCGGAAAACGTCATCCGCAGCCATTTCACGGCCATGGCAAATGAATCCGGCCCGCGCAGATCCATGTGTTCCAGCGCCGCCGGATTGAGGTAATCCGGGTGAATGTATTCGGCGACGTCATCGGTGGCCCCGGTGTTGTAGGCCCGTATCATTCGACGTACGGCATCGATCTGACCACTCATCATATTCCTTTCGGATGGCTGGGAGGCGGGCTCAATCCTGCGGCAGTGGATTGCAGCCGGGCAAGGGTCGAATTTCCAGGTGGAGCCGTTCTGTACGGCAATTCGAGCGGCCGTCCACCGCTTTTCGACCTTTTTTCAGGCGGAGCCCATGTCCTGGACCGGACGATTGAGGCTCCTGCACGATTCGCCGTACGACATCGGAGTGCAAATGGACACCGCCGCCTTCAAGACAAAAGTCACCGACGCCTTCAACGGGGCAGCGGCGACCTACGACCGGCTCGGGGTGGAGTTCTTCACCCCCATGGGCCGTCGGCTCGTGGAACGGACCTCTCCGCGCCCCGGGGAGCGGGTCCTCGACATCGGCTGCGGACGCGGTGCGACCCTGCTGCCCGCGGCCGGGCTGATCGGGCCCACGGGCCGTGCGCTCGGCATCGACATCGCACCCGCGATGATCGACGAGGCCCGGCACGAGGCCGCCCGGCAGGGCATCGACAACGTCGAGTTGCAGGTCATGGACGGCGAGCACCCGGATCTGCCGGCCGGCTCCTTCGATCTGGTGCTCGGCAGCTACAGCATCATCTTCCTGCCGCAGGCGCGGGCCGCGCTCGCCCGCTACGCCGGTCTGCTGGCCGACGGCGGCCGCATCGGCTTCACCAGCCCCGTCTTCACCCGGGACACCTTCCCCTTCCTGCCGCCGATGTTCACGGAGCTGATCCCGCTGTCCCTGCTGCGGCATCTGCCCGAGTCCTGGCACCCGGAGCAGTTGCACCGGCAACTGCACTCCTGGCTGGAGCGCCCGGCCGACCTCACGGCCGCGATGGAGCAGGCCGGGTTCACGGACGTGGAGATCGTCGACGAACCGGTTTCGATGTCGGCCGTGTCCGGTGAGGCTTGGGTCGACTGGTCGCACACCCAGGGCATGCGTCTGCTGTGGCAGCACCTGCCCGAGGACGAGGCCGCGACGTTGCGCAGCCGTCTCATCGGCGCTCTCGACGCGCTGCGCGACGGTGACGGTCCGGTGCTGATCGAGGTGCCGGTGCGGTACGTCACCGCGACGGCCGCCCGCTGAGACGCAAGGGCGGAGGGCCGCATCACCCGGCCCTCCGCCCTCCGTCCGCCGTGCTGTGTCAGGTCACCGAGAGGGCGCCGTCCACCGCCAGGACGGCTCCGTTGGCGTATCCGGCCTCCGGCCGGGTCAGCTGCACGATCCACCAGGCGATGTCCTCCGGGCGGCCCACCCGTCCGGCCGGGATCCGCTTGGCCATCCCCGCCAGAAACGCCTCGTACGCCTCGGGCGGCATCCCCGCCCGCACCCCGACGCCGGTGTCGACCACGCCCGGGGCGATCCCCATGCAGCGGATGCCGCGCGGCGCGAGCTCCACCGCCCAGGTGCGGGTGAGGAAGTCGAGGGCGACCTTGGCCATGCCGTACACGGAGTTCTCCGGCCAGGCCCGCCGGCCGAGCGAGCCGGCCGAGCCGACGTTCACCACCGTGCCCTGCGCCGCCTCCAGGGCGTCCAGCGCGTGCTGAGTCAGGAACAGCGGGGCGAGCAAGTTCGTGCCCAGCTGGGCCTCGGCCGCCGAACGGTCGAGGTCCGCCAGGGCGGCGAAGCGGGTCACGGCCGCGTTGTTGACCAGGACGTCGATGCGCCCGAACTCTCGCAACGCGGCGGCGACGATCTCCTCTGGCGCGTTCGGATCGCGCACGTCGGCGGCGAGGTGGCGCATCCTGTCGTATCCGTCGGCGGTCTCCTTCAAGGTCGCCGTCGAGCGGCCGACGATAAGCACGTGCGCCCCGGCCGCATGGAACGCGCGGGCGGTGGCGGCGCCGATTCCGGTGCCGCCGCCGGTGACGACGACGGCCTTCTCCACGGAGGGGGACATGCCGCGGGCCTCAGAGGCAGACGGCGGTGTTGACGCCCCGGATGACGGCCTGCTCGGCCTCCTTGCCGAAGTCCGCGTTCAGCGTGATCGACAGCTGCACCCGGATCCCCAGGTCCGG
Organism: Streptomyces vastus; assembly: GCF_039532825.1. NCBI lineage: Bacteria > Bacillati > Actinomycetota > Actinomycetes > Kitasatosporales > Streptomycetaceae > Streptomyces > Streptomyces vastus. The sequence continues at coordinate 5,139 of NZ_BAAASJ010000034.1, read as the reverse complement.
GGTGGTCGCCATGAACGTGGCGTAACCCGGAATGCCCGCGCCGTGGCCCCACAGGTCCAGGTCCTTGTCGTTCTGGAGCTTCATCAGCCCCAGGCCGTAACCGATCCCCATGGGCAGGTCCTTGATCATCTCCGCGGGCAGGGGAGTGGTCATCTCCCGGAACTCCGCGTCGCCGAGCAGCTTTCCGCCGAACAGCGCGACCAGGAACCGGTCCAGGTCGGCCGTCGTCGAGATGATCTCGCCCGCACAGCCGGCCTCGGAGGGGTTCATCAGCGTGACGTCCTCGGCCCGGCCTCCGATGCGCATGTAGCCGCGGGCGTGCGGCTGCGGGATCTCCGGGTCGTCGCCCGGCAGCGTGGTCTGCGTCAGGCCGACCGGTTCCAGGACGCGCTCACGGATCTCATCGCGGTAGGAGCGGCCGGTCACTTTCTTGATGAGCAGGCCGATGATGAAGTAGTTGGTGTTGCAGTAGGCGAACTCGGTCCCCGGCTCGAATTCCAGCGGCTTGGCGGCCGCGATGGCGATCAGGTCCTCCGGCTCGTAGTGCTTGTAACGGTCGCGCAGGAACCGGTCGCCGGGCTTCTGGAACGAGTCGGCGTAGTTGTACAGGCCGCTGGTGTGCTGGAGCAGGTTGCGGACGGTGATCTTGTCTCCGTACGGCAGCAGGCCCGGCAGATAGCTCTCCACGCTCCGGTCCAGCTCGATCCTGCCCTCGGCGACCAGCTGGAGCACCACCGTGGAGACGAACGGCTTGGTGATGCAGGAGACCCGGAACCGGCCGTCCTCGGGGACCGGGCGGTCCGTGCCCAGCTCCGCGACCCCGGAGGTCACCACAAAGGTGTTCTCCCCGCGGGTGACCCGGAACTGCACGCCCGCGGAGCCCAGTTCGACGAGCCGGTCGGCCGCTCGCTGGACGGCCTCCTTGTGGGCCGAGAGCTCCGGCTGTGCGAGTGTCGTCTGCGTCATGTCGGCATACCCCATGTCCTGTGGCAGTTGATTGTTGCGTCCCTCTCGCGGGAGGCCCCCGCCGCGGCGGGGATCCCTGTACGGCGAGACTGACCGCCCGCGATGGAGGCACACCCGTGCTCCGCTTGAGCCGCGCTCAGGCGAGGTCGTCGCGGGTGACCTTGCGGCTGCGGACCTGGAGCGCGCCGTCCACGCGCACCAGCACGTCGTCGCACACGCACACCCGGTGCACCTGCGAGTCGCCGCCGATCCGGGAGACGTAGACGGTCGCGTACGAGCGGACGCTCACTGCGCCGTCCGGCCGTTCCGCCACGTGGAACATGCCCATGAAGTGCCGGTGGCGCTGACCTGCGGCGCTCAGTTCGGCCGCGGTGCGGGCGGTGGCGGCGGCCAGGGACGCGCGCCCGGTCACCGGCTCGGGCAGGGTTGGTACGTCGAAGGTGGCGTCCTCGGTGAAGGTGGCCGCCCACGACTCGCCCTCACTGAGGTCCAGCAGGTGCATCTGGTGGGCGTAGAACTGCTGGACCTCCGTGTACAGGGCGGCGAACGCATGGGTGGCCTGCGGCTGGACACCGGCCTGGATGGTCATGGGCATCTCCGTTTTCCGTCGGTGCCGCCACTGTCCGAGGGCCGGGTCGAGCGGCCTTCGAGGACGCCTTGAGCCCGCGCCTCGAGCGATCTTCGTCCAGACTTCAAGCGGTGCCCGACACGGTCGAACCCACATCCCTCGCCTAGGAGGTCGACCGATGACGACAGTGACGAAACCGGTAGCCCTGGTCACCGGGGCCACGAGCGGCATCGGCCTCGCCGTCGCCCGCGACCTGGGCCGGCGCGGGCACCGCGTCTTCATCTGCGCCCGTACCGGAGAGCAGGTCGAGCAGACCGTCAAGGAACTGCGCGAGGAGGGCCTGGAGGTGGCGGGCGCGGAGGCGGACGTGCGCTCCTCCGCCTCCGTGGCCGCACTGGTCCGTACCGTGGTCGACACGTTCGGCCCGATCAACATCCTGGTCAACAACGCCGGGCGCAGCGGGGGTGGGCCCACCGCGCGCATCCCGGACGAGCTCTGGTACGACGTCATCGACACCAACCTCAACAGTGTCTTCCTGGTGACCCGTGAGGTGCTCGCCCTCGGGGGCCTGGCGGACGCCGAGTACGGCCGGATCGTCAACATCGCCTCGACCGCCGGCAAGCAAGGCGTCCTGCTGGGCGCTCCCTACTCCGCGTCCAAGCACGGCGTCGTCGGTTTCACCAAGGCGCTGGGCAAGGAGCTCGCCCCGGCCGGCATCACCGTCAACGCCGTCTGCCCCGGCTATGTCGAGACCCCCATGGCCGAGCGGGTGCGCCGGGGGTACGCCGCCGCCTGGGACACCACGCAGGAAGACGTACTGGAGCAGTTCCAGGCAAAGATCCCGCTCGGCCGCTACTCCACCCCCGAGGAGGTGGCGGGCCTCGTCGGCTATCTGACCACGGAGCAGGCCGCCTCCATCACCGCGCAGGCGCTCAATGTCTGCGGCGGTCTGGGCAACTTCTGATCCGAAAAGAGGATGTTGAGATGTCTGCTGATCATGTGCACCGTACGACGCACGAGATCGCCGTGGCCGCTCCTGAGGACGTGGTCTACGGGATCGTGTCCGACGCGACCAAGTGGCCGCTGTACTTCCCGCCGAACGTGCACGTGGAACAGCTGGAGTTCGACGGTGCGCGGGAACGCCTGCGCATGTGGGCCATGGCCAACGGCCGGACCAAGTCCTGGACCTCCCGCCGGGTCCTGGACCACGAGCGGCGCCGGGTGGAGTTCCGTCAGGAGCAGTCCGCGGCGCCGGTGCGGTCGATGGGGGGCACGTGGATCGTGGAGCCGCTGGGCACCGATCGGTCGAGGCTGACCCTGCTGCACGACTTCACGGTCGAGGGCAACGTCGCCTCGGACGTCGAGTGGGTCGAGCGGGCCACCGACACCAACAGCCGCGCCGAGCTGGCCAGCCTGAAGGAGCTCGCCGAGCGCTGGGCACGCCTGGATGATCTGACCCTCTCCTTCGAGGACTCCGTGCGGGTCGCCGGCCCCGCCGAGTCGGTGTACGAGTTTCTCTACCGGGTGCGGGACTGGCCTGAACTGGTCCCGCACGTCTCCCGCCTGGACGTGGTCGAGGACGAGCCGGGGGTCCAGGCGATGTCCATGGACACCCGCACGGCGGACGGTCTCACCCACACCACCGAATCGGTCCGTGTCTGCTTCCCGCACGCCGGACGCATCGTCTACAAGCAGACGGTGACACCCGCGCTGATGTCGGCCCACACCGGCGAGTGGCAGGTCGTCCCGGACATGTCGGGCGTGACCGTCATCTCGCACCACAGCGTGGTCCTGCGCGAGGAGAACATCCGGCGCGTGCTCGGCGAGAACGCCGGGGTCGCGGAGGCCCGGCGGTACGTGCGTGAGGCGCTCGGACGCAACAGCGGCGCGACGCTCGACCTCGCGAAACAACACGCCGAGCGCAAGGCCGTCAATTCCTGAAAGCTGGCTCGAAGAGGAGGCTATGGTTGAAATAAGGGGAATGTTTACTCATGTCGTAGTCGACATCCGTGGACATGGCTGAAGGAAAGCAATGTTTACGCATATCGCGGGCGGCATCCGTGGCTCACTGATGTAGATGCCGCTCCGCCGTTTCTGAGTGGCCGGGCCATTTCCCGCCACCTGCCCGCCGGGTCCGCGGTGCGGCGCACCGTGCGAGCGGGTCTGCCCCCAAACCGAATGGAGAGTCACTCAAGCTTGGCTGGATAAAAAAGGAACGAGGGCGCGAGTCCAGCTAATGTGCCCTTGGGCGATGACTGATTGAGCCATCGCCGCTCGGCGTTGTTCGGCGAGAAACGGGGAGACACTGTGGAGATTCAGCTACTGGGCCCACTGGGTGCGAATATCAAGGGAGAGTCCATCGTTCCGAGCGCGGGTAAGCCGCGGCAGGTCCTGGCTCTTCTGGCACTCCACCCGGGCAGGGTTTTACCGGTATCCACACTCATGGAAGAGGTCTGGGGGACGGAACCGCCTGCGAGCGCGCTGACCACGCTCCAGACGTACATCCTTCAACTGCGTCGGCGACTGGGCACCGCGATGGGCCCGGACGCATCGGGGACGGCGAAGAACGTGCTGGCGACCAGGCACGGCGGCTATGCGCTCCAGGCCGGGCCGGAGTGCACGGACGTGCACGAGTACGAGCGGCTGGTGGGGGCCGGGCAGAGTGCCTTCGAGCAGAACAGGGACGAACAGGCCTCCACGCTGTTCAGCCGGGCGCTCTCGCTGTGGCAGGGGCCGCCGCTCGTGGACGTCCGCGTCGGGCCGATCCTGGATATCGAGGTGATGCGCCTGGAGGAGTCCCGGATCGTCACCACGGAGCGGCGCATCGACGCCGATCTCCGGCTGGGCAAGCACTCGCGGCTCATCGCTGAGCTCTTCGACCTGATCTCACGTCATCCGCAGCACGAGGGGCTGCACTCGCAGGCCATGGTGGCGCTCTACCGCTCCGGTCGGCAGGCGTGCGCGCTCGATGTGTACCGCAAGCTGCGGACCCGGCTGATCGAGGAGCTGGGCGTGGATCCCTCACCGCAGCTGCAGCGGCTCCATCAGGCGATCCTCACCGTCGACCCGCAACTCGAGGTCTTCGCCAGCGCGCGCCACGGCTCGACCTTCGACCTGTACGCCGCCTGACCCGGCGAGCCCCTGCTCGTGCCGTCCTGTCGCTGTCCCAGCCATGTCGCGGACCGACAGGGCGGCTTCTTCCTGTCCCGGCCGGCGGAGGAAAGCGGCGCGCCCCTCTCACACGGGCGTGTCGCCCTCTTCCTCGTCATTTTCGGCCAGTACAGGGGAGGCGTGGTGCGACCACATCTACGTGAACGACGGCACCGTCCACGACGAGCCGATCGTCCCCTTCGGCGGGGAGAAGCACTCCGCCTTGGCCGCCTGAACGGTGAGACGATGCTGGACGCCTTCACGACGACCAAGTGGATCTCGGTGAAGCACGGCAGGAGCGGTTTCCCATTCTGAGCGGGGGCTACCGGGCACGCCGCGACAACCCGGCCCTAGTCTGGACAACATGTCAGCGATCCGTCTTCTCGTGCTCGGTGCGGTCCGTCAGCATGGGCGGGCCCACGGTTACCAGGTGCGTAACGACCTGGAGTACTGGG